>NZ_CAMPGZ010000034.1 GCF_946885725.1 uncultured Nocardioides sp. | reverse complement strand
GTGGTCCACGGGCACGAACTCCTCCTGCTTGTGCGCCAGGTGCGGGTCGCCCGGCCCGAAGTTGACCGCCGGGACACCGAGCACGCTGAATCGGGCGACGTCCGTCCAGCCGAACTTCGGGTTGACGGTGCCGCCGACCGCCTCCACGAACGCCGCCGCAGCGGGCACGGACAGGCCCGGCATGGCGGCCGGGGCGGAGTCGCTGACCTCGATCTCGAAGCCGTCGAACACCTCGCGCACGTGGGCGAGCGCCTCCTCCTCCGAGCGGTCGGGCGCGAACCGGTAGTTGACCGAGACCCGGCACTCGTCGGGCAGCACGTTGCCGGCGACGCCGCCGGAGATGAACACCGCGTTGAGGCCCTCGTGGTACTCGAGTCCGTCGATCACCGGGCGCCGCGGCTCGTAGGCGTCGAGCCTCGCCAGCACCTCGGCGGCGGCGTGGATCGCGTTCTTCCCCATCCAGGAGCGGGCGGAGTGCGCCCGCTCGCCGCGGGTGATCACGTCGATCCGCATGGTGCCCTGGCAGCCGGCCTCCACCACGCCGTCGGAGGGCTCCATGAGGATCGCGAAGTCCGCCTCGAGCAGCTCCGGGTGGCTCTGGGAGAGCAGGAAGAGCCCGTTGCGCTCGGCCTCGACCTCCTCGCACTCGTAGAACACGTAGGTGACGTCCCGGTTGGGCTCCGGCACGGTGGCGGCGGTCCGGAGGGCGATCGCGACGCCACCCTTCATGTCGCAGGAGCCCAGGCCGTGCAGCTCGCTCTCGGTGAGTCGGGCCGGCAGGTTGTCGTTGAGCGGCACGGTGTCGATGTGGCCGGCGATCACCACGCGCTCGTCGCGGCCGAGCTCGGTGCGGGCCACGATCGTGTGCCCGAAGCGCTGCACGTTGAGGTGCGGCAGCGTCACGAGCGCGGACTCGATGGCGTCGGCGATCGCCTCCTCGTTGCCGCTGACCGACTCGATGTCGACCAGGTCGCGGGTGAGGAGCACGGCGTCCTGCGTGAGGTCCAGGGACATGCGGGACATCCTGCCAGCGAGGGGACGACCCGCCGTCAGGACCCGGGCGGCGGGAACACGCAGAACTCGTTGCCCTCGGGGTCGGCCATCACCGTCCACCGCGGCGTCGTCCAGAGCACGGTGGCGCCGGCCCGCTCGAACGCCGGGACCTCGCCGTACACGTCCCAGTGCACGCGGTTCTTGACGGTCTTGGGCTCCGGCACCGCGGCGAAGTCGAGGGTGACCCCCGGGTGGTTGGTGACGCCGTGGAGCTCCCAGAAGGCTCCCTCGTCCTCCACCTGGCCGACCGGCGGCTCGATGCCGAACCGCTCGGCCCACCAGTGCGCGATGCGCTCGGGGTCGGCGCAGTCGACGCCGACGGCCTTGAGGCGGTACGCCGGGGGCCGGTCGCGCTCGCGCAGGAACGCGCAGAACTCGCCGCCCTCTGGGTCGGCCATCTGCGTCCAGCGGAAGCCGGACTCCTCGGCCGGCAGCGTGACGGTGGCGCCGAGGGCCTCGAGGTCGGCGATCGACGCGGCCCACACGTCGAGGTGCACCCGGTGCTTGACCGTCTTGGGCTCCGGCACCAGGCACATCGCGATGCCGCCGCCGGGCGGATCGCCCACGACGACGTTGCCGGCCGGGTCGCCGGCGGAGGTCTGGTGCTCCCCGCCCAGGACCGCCGCCCAGAACGCACCCAGCCGCGGGCTCGGCTCCGAGGTGTCCATGCACAGCTCGAGCCAGCGGGCGTCGGGTGTGGCGCCGGTCATTCGCAGGGCGGTCCTCTCGGCATCGGGCTCGGCGACGCTGGGTAGCGTTGCACACGTGACCGACAACGCCGTACCAGCAGCGACGCCCGTGCCGACGAGCGCCTGGGCCTACGGCCTGGCGACCTTCGCCGGCACCGAGGGCGAGGCGCCGGCCGGGGCGCGCGTGCTGGACACCTGGTACCCCAGCCCGACCCTCGGCCGCGCCGACGACGACCCTGCCTCGCTGGAGGCACCGGCCGAGCTGGCCCGGCTCGAGGGCGTCGACGAGGCGCGCGGCGTGCGCCGCTCGGTCGTGCGCACGGTCATCGAGGACCTGCAGGCGCCGCCGGCCGACACCCACGACGTGTGGCTGCGGCTGCACCTGCTGAGCCACCGCCTGGTCACCCCGCACAGCATCAACCTCGACGGCGTGTTCGGGCTGCTCACCAACGTGGTGTGGACCAGTGCCGGCCCCTGCGCCGTCGACGGGTTCGAGCTCACCCGGATGCGCCTGAAGGAGGCGCACGGCCACGTCAGCGTGTACGGCGTGGACAAGTTCCCGCGCATGGTCGACTACGTGCTGCCGTCCGGCGTACGCATCGCCGACGCCGACCGGGTCCGGCTCGGCGCCCACCTCGCCGAGGGCACCACGGTCATGCACGAGGGCTTCGTGAACTTCAACGCCGGCACGCTCGGCGCCTCGATGGTCGAGGGCCGGATCAGCGCCGGCGTCGTCGTCGGCGACGGCTCCGACGTGGGCGGCGGCGCCTCGATCATGGGCACGCTGTCCGGCGGCGGCAAGGAGGTCATCTCCGTCGGCGAGCGCTGCTTGGTCGGCGCCAACGCCGGCATCGGCATCTCGCTCGGAGACGACTGCGTCGTCGAGGCCGGTTGCTACGTCACCGCCGGCACCAAGGTGCTGATGACCGACCACGCCGGCGCGGAGCCGAAGGTGGTCAAGGCGATGGAGCTGTCCGGCGCAAACAACGTGCTGTTCCGCCGCAACTCGACCACCGGCGCCGTCGAGGCGGTGCCGTGGAAGGGCCAGGGCATCGAATTGAACGCAGCCCTGCATGCCAACTAGCTCCAGACGCCTGGTCACCCGCCGCATCACCGCCGCCGTCGTCACGCTGCTGCTCGCCGGCGGCATCGTGGCGGGTGTCGGCTGGTACCTGCGCGGCGGCGGGCCGCTGCTCGACACCGACGGCTGCACGACCGAGGTCGGCGACGTCGTCGTCGACCTCACCACCGAGCAGGCCGAGAACGCCGCGACGATCGCCTCCATCGGCGTACGCCGCGGGCTGCCCGCGCGGGCGGTGTCGATCGCGCTGGCGACGGCGTACCAGGAGAGCAAGATCCGCAACCTCAGCTACGGCGACCGGGACTCGCTGGGGATCTTCCAGCAGCGTCCGTCGATGGGCTGGGGGTCCGCCGCGCAGCTGCAGGACGTCCGCTACGCGACCAACCGGTTCTACGACGAGCTGGAGAAGGTGGACGGCTACGAGTCGATGCGGATCACCGAGGCCGCGCAGAAGGTGCAACGGTCCGGTTTCCCGGAGGCCTACGAGGACCACGCCGCGGACGGCCGCGCGCTCGCCTCGGCGCTCACCGGCTACAGCCCGCACGCGTTCACCTGCCAGGTCGACGACGTCGACGGCCTCGACGAGGAGGACCTCAACCGGGACGGACTGACGCCGCGGGCGGCGAAGGTCCGCCGGGACGTCGAGCGCGCGTTCGGCCCGCAGTCGCTGGGCGGCTTCGCTCCGGGCGGGGTCCGCGACGGCCACCAGGAGGGGTCGGCTCACTACGACGGCCGTGCGGTCGACGTGTTCTTCCGGCCGGTCAACGACGCGAACCGCCGGCTCGGCTGGGCGCTGGCGCACTACCTCGTCGCGCACGCCGACCGTCTCGACATCGCGACCGTCATCTTCGACGCGCGGATCTGGACCGCGAGCAAGTCCGACGACGGCTGGCGGAAGTACGAGCCCGGCGACGGCCCCGGCGACCCGACCGTGCGGCTGCATCGCGACCACGTGCACGTCGACGTCGGCTAGCCAGCACTGGTGACCCCGTGGTCACCCGATCGGGGGCCGGCATCGGCCGAACGGACAAATCCGGACTCTCGGGCGGGCAAACCATCAGTTTTGGTGTCACTCCGGGACGAGGGTGGCGTCTAACCTTCAGAAGTCGGGCCTGAGGGGGGCTCATCTCGGGGCTTGAGGGGAGGCAGACATGAGCTCGATCCTGTACACCATCGGTACGGCGCTCAACCGTGCACGCGACAACGACGTGCCGGTGCAGGTGCTCGTCGAGGGCCAATGGCTCTCCGGCCGCGTCGCGGCGGTGGACGGGCACGGGCTCGTCCTGCACTCCGACGACCTGGAGCACTCCGTGGTCCGGATCGAGAACGTCTCCGCCGTCCGGGTTTTCAGCGAGGCCCCGCAGCGCACCCCGATTCCTCGGGAGGCGACGCCGATGGGGCCGGCGCGACCGATGGCGTGGGCCCAGGGCGCCTGAGCCCTCCTGCTCCTACGCAGTCGCCTCGCTGAGACGGCGTACCGCCGCCTCGACGCGCTCGTCGGTCGCGGTGAACGCGACCCTGACGTGCTCGGCGCCGGTCGGGCCGTAGAAGTCCCCCGGCGCCACCAGGACGCCCAGCTCGGCCAGCGCGGCCACCGTGGTCCAGCACGGCTCGCCGCGGGTGGCCCAGAGGTACAGCGACGCCTCGGAGTGGTCGACCCGGAAGCCGGCACGCTCGAGCGCGGCCTTGAGCCCGGTGCGGCGGGCGGCGTAACGGGCGCGCTGCTCCTCGACGTGCTCGTCGTCCTCGAGCGCGGCGCGCATCGCGACCTGCTGCGGGCCGGGCAGCATCATCCCGAGGTTCTTGCGCACCGCCAGCAGCTCCCGGACCACCGCCGGGTCGCCCGCGACGAACGCGGCGCGGTAGCCGGCCAGGTTGGACCGCTTCGACAGCGAGTGGACGGTGAGGATCCCGGTCGGGTCGCCGCCGCAGACGTCCGGATGCAGGACGCTGACCGGCTGCGCCTCCCAGCCGCACTCCAGGTAGCACTCGTCGGAGACCAGCAGCGTGCCGCGCTCACGGCACCAGTCGACGACCTTGCGCAGGTGGTCGACCGGGAGGACGCGGCCGGTCGGGTTGGACGGCGAGTTGACCCAGACGAGCGAGACCCGCTCGGGGCCGACCGCCGTCAGCGCGTCGGTCGCCATCGTGCGCGCACCGACGAGGGCGGCGCCGACCTCGTACGTCGGGTAGGCAAGAGAGGGATAGACGACCAGGTCGTCCGGACCGAGCCCGAGCTGCAGCGGCAGGGACGCGACGAGCTCCTTGGACCCGATGGTCGGGAGCACGGCGTCCAGGTCGAGGCAGGTGACGCCGAAGCGGCGGGCCAGCCAGTCGAGCGCCGCCTGCCGGGTCGTCGGCAGGCCGACCGTGGTCGGGTAGCCGGGCGAGTCGGCGGCCTCGCCGAGCGCCGTGCGCACGACCTCCGGGGTCGGGTCGACGGGCGTGCCGACCGAGAGGTCGACGATCCCGTCGGGGTGGGCGCGGGCCTTCTCGCCGTACGGCACGAGCCTGTCCCACGGGAAGTCCGGCAGGCGCTCGCTGACGCGGCCCACCGCCCTGCTCACGCCGCGGTCACTCCTGGTTCTGCGGCGGGAGCGCGGCGATCAGCGGGTGGTCCTTCTCGATGACGCCCATCTTGGCCGCGCCGCCGGGCGAGCCGAGGTCGTTGAAGAACTCCACGTTGGCGGTGTAGTAGTCCTTCCACTGCTCCGGGGTGTCGTCCTCGTAGAAGATCGCCTCCACCGGGCACACCGGTTCACACGCACCGCAGTCGACGCACTCGTCGGGGTGGATGTAGAGCATCCGCTGACCCTCGTAGATGCAGTCCACGGGGCACTCGTCGACGCAGGCGCGGTCCTTGAGGTCCACACACGGCTGCGCGATGACGTAGGTCACCTGGTTCCTCCTCTGTGTTACCGGTGTCGACAGCCTAGTGTGTCGCCCGGCTCGAACGGTCCCCGGTCCGCCCACTGTCGTGCCCCGACGGTCCACCTGTAATCGTCGTCTTGAGTCTGGTCGTCCATCCCTCTTGGAGGTGCGTCGTGGCGTCCGCGTTTCCGCCCGGTCTCGGTCCGCACTGCGTCGGTCAGCGGGTGGTCGTGCGCCGGGTGCTGCGCGGCGAGACCGGGCCGTCCGGCGGCCCCGCGATGACCGACCTGCTGGGCGAGATGACCGCGTGGACCGCGACGTCGACGACCGTTCGTGCCGAGGACGGCACGCTGGTCGAGATCCCGCTGCGCGACATCGTGTCGGGCAAGCCGGTGCCGCCGCGGCCGTCGGTTCGGCTGCGGGTGTCTCCGGACCGGGCCGAGCGGCTCGCGCTGGCGGGCTGGCCGGCTCCGGAGACCGAGCCGCTGGGCGACTGGGTGCTGCGTGCGGCGGGTGGTTTCTCGGCGCGGGCGAACTCCGTGCTGGCGTCGGGGTCGCCGGGGGTCTTGTTGGAGGACGCGCTGGCCGCGGTGGTCTCGTTCTACGCCTCTCGCGAGCTGCCGCCGTGGGCGCAGGTGGTGGTCGGCTCGGACGAGCACCGTGCGCTCGAGTCCGCCGGCTGGGTGTACGCGCGGCCCGGCGAGGCCGACACCTGCTTCCAGCTCGCGTCGACGGCGAAGGTCGCGCGTGCGCTGCGGTCGTTGGTCCCGTCGGACACGCCGCCGGCGCACATATCGCCGACGGCCTCCGACGCCTGGCTGGCCAACGACGCGCGGGCCCTGCGGTCCCTGACGGCCGCGCGAGCGGTGCTCGAGGGCCCGGCCGAGGTCGGCTTCGTGGCCGTCGGCCCGACCCCGGACGACGTGTGGGCCAAGGGGCGCGTGAGCACCGCCGACGACTGGGCCGGCATCACCGACGTGTGGGTCGACCCCGCCCGTCGCCGCGGCGGCCTCGCGCTGGTGGTCATGCAGGAGCTCGTCCGGTGGGCTGCGGAACGTGGCGCCACCACGACGTACCTCCAGACGCGCGGTGACAACCCCGCCGCCCTCGCGCTCTACGACCGGCTCGGCTTCGTCACCCACCACGAGTACCGGTACCTGGCGGCGCCGCCGCGAGATATGTAAAGCGGAGTTATTGCGGGTAGGCATCAGGCTCGGCGCGCTCGGAGTCGCATTAACTCCGCTTTACATGAGTTCTGCGGGCATGCTGAGGCGCGTGTACGGCGACCCGGCGGAGGTGCTGGAGCGGGTGGTGGCGCCCCGCGCGAAGCGGTACGTCGCCGTGGCGGCTGCGGCGACGCGGGCCGGGACGACGGCGTACCTCGCGCGCGGGGTGCGGGACGCCCAGCGGGGTGGCGGGGTCGACGAGCGGACGGTGTTCGAGATCGGGTCGGTCACCAAGGTGTTCACCGCGCTGCTGCTCGCCGACCAGGTCGTCGCCGGGAACGTCGAGCTGGAGCAGCCGTTGCAGGAGCTGCTGCCCGACGTGCGCATCCCGGTGCGCGGGCGGCCGATCACGCTGGCCGCCCTGGCGACGCACACGAGCGGGCTGCCGCGGCTGCCGCGCAGCATGCTCCGGCAGGCGATGCGCAACCGGAGCGACCCCTACGCGCATTTCACCGAGCACGACGTGCACGCGGGACTGGAGCGGGCAAGGCTGAGGCGCGAGCCGGGCGGGAAGTGGCGGTACTCCAACTTCGGCGCGGCCGTCCTCGGGCACGCGCTGGCGAAGCACGCCGGCACCACCTACGACCACCTCCTGAGGGAGCGGGTCACCGGACCGCTGGGCCTCGTCGACACCGTCATCACCCTCCGCCCCGACCAGGTGCAGCGGGCGGCCCGCGGCCACACCAGGTGGCGTCACCCCACCAACGACTGGTCGATGCCCGCGATGCCGGCGATGGGTGCGGTGCACTCGACGGCCGCGGATCTCACGAAGTTCCTCCACGCGCAGCTGGATCCGGACGACACGCCGCTGGCCGAGGCGATCCGGCTCACCCACGAACCGCGGGCGGGGCGGCCGCCGCTACAGGCCGCGCTCGGCTGGCTCGTCGCGTCGCTGCCGAAGGGCGGGCCGACCGTGCACTGGCACAACGGCGGCACCGGCGGCGCGCGCAGCTTCGCCGGCTTCGTCGCCGACCAGCGCAGCGCGTGCGTCGTGCTGACGACCGGTCAGCGCAGCGCCGACCGGCTCGGGTTCGACCTGCTCAGGAGCACTTGACGGTGTCGGAGGGCAGGTACGTCGTGTGGAACGTCTCCCGCTTCACCAGCTCGTCGCTGCCGGGCCGGTAGAAGGACCGGAACACGTCGATGTCGAAGCCGGCGTAGCCCGAGTTCGGCACGCAGTCGTCGCCCTTCAGCTCGCGCGTCTTCGGCTGCGTCTCGTTGTAGCGCTCGCTCGCCGACGCCTTGATGTCCCACGTCTTCGTCGACCACATCCGCACGGTCATCGCACCGGCGCGTGACGGCGTGCTGGGAGTGATGTAGGCCTGCACGAGTACGCCGTACTCCGTGTCGTTCTGGAAGCGCAGGTCGACGTACGGCCAGGCCACCGTCGCCTCGCGACCGACCGGGTAGCGGTCGATGTAGAACGAGTGCGGCTTGTGCTCGATGTCCTTCAGCCCGGCGAAGAACATCGCGTTGAACGTCGTCGTGGCGACCTGGCTGACGCCGCCGCCGAAGTCCTCCTTGTAGACACCGTCGCTGATGATGTAGCCCTTGGTGAACCCGTTCTCCGCGGTGCGCTCCCCCACGATCTCGTTGAGGCTGAACACCTCGCCCGGCTTGAGCACGGTGCCGTTGATCAGCTCTGCCGCGCGGCCGAGGTTGGTGTTGCGGTAGTCGGAGTGCGGGTAGTTGGTCGTGAACTCGGAGACGACCTCGTTGATGCCGAGGTTGCGCGCGTCCTTCGTGTCGAACTCCGGCTTCGCCACCATCGACGTGACTCGCATCGTGCGGCTGCCGGGGGTCTTCACGACGTCGAGGAAGCTGCCGACGATCTCGTCGGGGTTGTAGGTGACGCCCTTCTTCGACTTGACCACCTTGGGCTTGCCGTCGCGCAGGACGATGGTGGCGTCCTTCGCGGCGAGCGGGTTGCCCTCGAGTTTCTCGTCGACCTTGGCGAGGAGCTTCTCCCGGTCGAGCACCGGCACGAGGTCGCCGTTCTCGACCTTCATCGACAGCGCCGGGACGAAGTCGGCGGGCTTCAGCACGATCTGCTGGTCCTCGAGCTCGATCTTCACGTCGCCGGACACGGCCGGGTTGGCGAACGTCTGCATCGCGTTCGACACATCCGCCTTGCCGATGTCCGGGTCGGAGGTCGAGGTGGGCAGGTCGACCCGGCCGACGTCGGGGTCGGTGAGGCCGGCGAGGTACGCGTCCGTCACCGGGCCGAGCGACGCGTCGCGGTCGACGACCTCGCCCTGGCGCGGGTCGCGCGCTACCGCCCGGTCGCCCTTGAACAGCACACGCCCGTCGCGCGGCTTGGTGTCGGCCTTCTTCGCGAAGTCGTCGACCGCCTTCGTCAGCGCCTGCTCGTCGACGGTCACGACCGGTTCGTAGTCGTCGCCACCGGTCAGCGAGTCCCAGATCCGGGCCGGGTTCCACGACCGGCCGCCGCCGGCCTGCTCGATCGAAGCCTCGAGGTCGACGTCGAGCCCCGCCCGACCGGGGTCGATCCGGCCCTGCTTGCCGAGGGCGGCGACCTTGATCGGCGCGCCGCGCGTGTCATCGAGGCCCTCCGCGAGAGCCGCCCGCGCGCCGACGGGCGTCATCCCGCCGACGTCGACGCCCGCGACCGTGGCGTTGCGCGGCACGCGGTCGCCGGTGATGGCGTACGCCGCGACGTACGCGCCTCCGAACAGCACCACGAGTCCCAGCAGCAGCCATGGGATGACTCTGCGGTCGTTGGTGCGGTACGGGTCGCGGTCTCGACTCACCCGCAAAAGCCTACGGGCCGGGATCGACCTTCCCGGGGGTGGCCAGGGACGCCACGCCGAGGACGACGAGCACCAGCCCGGTGCCCATCAGCGCGTAGCCCGCCAGGTCTCCGGCCACCGCGTAGTCGCCCTCGGGCCGTCCCGCGACCACCACGCCGATGACCAGCACCCAACCGAGGCAGTACGCCGCCGCGCTCCTCGGTACGACGCCCGTCCGGAGGTGCCAGGCGGCGGCGAGCGAGGCCACGACGGCCAGGAGCAGGCCGGTCGGGAGGCCCAACGCCGTCACCCGGTGCACGGCGGTCGCGGCCACGCCCACGAGCACACCCAGTAGGAACGCCCCGGCGTGACGGAGCAGTCGGCCGGCGCTCACAGACCGGCGAACAGGTCCGTCTCCCAGCCGTTCTCGTCGGTCGGGCCCTGCCGTCCCTTCGCCAGGCGGTAGAACTCCGTGCCCCACACCTCGTTGCCGATGTTGTTGGACAGCGCGAAGAACGGGCCGTCCACCTGGATCTGGGTTGCGTGCGCCTTCATCGCGCGGAGCTTGGCGTCGACGAAGTCGTTGGCGTCGATCGCCGCGGAGATGAACTCGTCGGGGATCGCGAAGCGCGGCAGCGGCTGGTCGGGGTCCATGCCCTCGAACGTCGTGGTGTCGCCCATCTCACGCAGCCGACGAAGCCCGTCGCGCAGCCGGCTCTCGGACATCGCCGTCCAGTAGATCTTGTCGATCTCGTGGGCCGGCCCCAGCTCGAGCCGGTAGCTCGGCACGGCGGCGAGGAAGGCGGCGTAGGTCGCGACGCGGTGCGCCTGGATGTGATCGGGGTGGCCGTATCCGCCGAACTCGTCGTAGGTCACCATCACCTGCGGCCGGATCTCGCGGATGACCTCGACCAGGTGGTCGGCCGCCTCGTTGAGGTCGGCCCGCCAGAACGTGCCCTCCTTGACGTCCTCGCCCGCGACCGCGTGGCCCTCCTCGTGCCAGACCATGCCGCTGTCGCGGTAGCGCCCCTCACCGCCGAGGAACCGGTGGTCGGTCACGCCGAGCTCGCGCATCGCGTTGGCCAGCTCGGTCACCCGGTGCTCGCCGAGCTTGTCGTCGCGGTCGGACGCGAGGTGCGCCAGATCGGGGACGAGCACCTCGCCCTCCTCGCCGCGCGTGCAGGTGACCAGCGTGACGCGGGTGCCCCGTGCGGCGTACTTCGCCATCGTCGCGCCGTTGCTGATGGTCTCGTCGTCGGGGTGCGCGTGCACGAGCAGCAGGCTCTGGTCCATGCCGCGAGCCTATTCCGCGAGCGACAAGAGACGGCGAGGGGTCAGTTGTGCCGCGACACGCCGCCCAGGAGGCTGAATAACTGACCCCTCGCCGAGCAGCCCGAAGGGCGCATCAGGCGTCGTTGAAGTGGCCCTTGATCCGGCGCGGCTGGTCGGGCAGGTCCAGCGGGGAACCCGACGATGGCTGGGCGGGCGGCGGGACGTCGTGGTCGAGCCACCCGTCGCGCTCCTCGGTGAGCAGCTCGAGCATCGTCTCGGGGGCGTCGGTGAGCACCGCCCAGGCGTGGTCCTCGTCGTCGTCCTCGCCGGCGAACCGGTCCCGCACGACCATCGCGTCCCAGCCCTCACGGCGCAGCCGGACCACGACGGCCTCGGCGTCGTCCTGCTCGTGGAACACCGCTCTCATCGCGCCTCCTCCCGCGTCATCAGCTCGGCCAGCTCGGTCAGGAACGGTACGTCGGGCTCGAGCCACTGCACCTCGCGCAGCTGGGAGACCCCCAGCCAGCGCACCGCGTCGTGCTCGTGCGGCACCGGCTCACCGGCCACCAGCGCGGCGGTCACGACCTCGAGCGAGAAGCCGGCCGGCACCGGCTGCGACCCGGCAAGATGCCCGGTCACGGCGACCTCGCAGCCGAGCTCCTCGCGGATCTCACGTACGACGGCCGCCGCGGCGTCCTCGCCGGGCTCGACCTTGCCACCCGGGAACTCCCAGCAGCCCGCCGCATGCGCGGGCCGGGTCCGCCGAGCGGCGAGCACACGACCCCCGTGCAGGATCGCGGCGCCGACCACCACCGCGACGTCCGGACCCGTCGTACCGACCATGCGCGCCATCGTCCCATGCAGTGCTGGGAGGCATCGGTCAAGATGGCCGGGTGCAGGAACCGCCCGACGTACACCTGGTGCGCGGGGTCGAGCGGGTCCGCGAGGTGGAGCTGCTCGCGGAGCTGACCGGCGGCCGCGTGGGGCTCGACGGTGTGCTCGCCGACCTCAACCGAACGGCGCGCGTCGCGCGGGTGCCGGGGCTCGCGGTCGAGTGGGGCTTCCGGTGGCAGGCCGACGACGAGAGCACCCGGCGCTGGTGGCCGCAGGGCATCACCACCTCCGCCGACCGCGGACCGGAGGAGACCTATGCCGACCGCAGGGTGCTGGTGACCAGCGCCTACAGCAAGCACATGGACGGCGAGCGGCGCGGTTCGCGGATCTCGGTCGTGGACCTCACCGACCCGCGCGACATCCGCTACCGCCACGTGCTGCTCGTCGAGCCGTACGTCGACGACGACGGCCGTGTCGACGTACGCCCCGTGCACGTCCACGCCGGCGGCATCGTCTGGCACGGCGACCACCTGCACGTGGCCGGGACGAGGCGCGGCTTCTGCACGTTCCGCCTCGACGACGTGCTGCGCGTCCCGCGCGACTCGGGCCTCGAGGTGTTCGGCTACCGCTACGTGCTCCCGATGCGGTTCGGGTACGACGCCGTCACCGCCGAGGGCCGCGAGCAGCTGCGCTACTCCTTCCTGTCGCTGGACCGCAGCACCGAACCCCACGAGCTGGTCGCCGGCGAGTACGGCCGCGACGAGATGACCACGCGGCTCGCGCGCTACGAGATCGACCCGACCACGGGGCTGCTGCGCGACGAGGAGGACGGCGCCGCGCGCCCGCTGCTCATCGACGAGCGCGGGATCGGGCACATGCAGGGCGCGGTCGTGGTCCGCGGCCGGTGGTACCTCACCACCAGCGCCGGCCGCTACCGCCTCGGCAGCGTGTGGTCGGGGACGCCCGGTGAGCTGCGCCGGCACCGGTTCGCGGTGCCGGTCGGCCCGGAGGACCTGACGTACTGGCCGTCCACCGACATGCTCTGGTCGCTGACCGAGTACCCCGGCCACCGCTACGTGTTCGCGATGCGGCGGGACCGGTTCGGCTGACGCCGTACGACGGGGCGCCCGAGGTCAGGACAGGGACGTCTCCCGGCGGTCGGCGGTCTCGGATGCGGTGCGCTGGGCGGGGATCAGGGCCGTCTGGGCGACCAGGTGAAGCGTGACGTAGCCCTCGACGGGGCTGGGCCGGCTCGCGGCCTCGAGCTCGACGTGGTCGGGCTCCGCCTCGATCGCGTGCGCCTCCCAGAACGGGTGGCTCAGCTGGTCGGTCCACATCTTCTCGAGGCGGCGGGCGACCTCCTCGGCGGGTACCTCGGCCTTGAACTGGCAGAGGCCGATCACCAACCGATCAGGGTCGTCGGTGTGGTCGACCTCCACCTCGTCGAACAAGCCGCTCGTGAGCAGCTGGTAGCGAAGGGAGCCCTCGAGGACGACGCGGTCGCGCTCGGACCCCGGGATGGCGTTCTCCTGGAGCGCCTGCCTCATCCGGTGGAACTTCGTCAGGTCCATGCCCACGATGATCCGGATCCGGGTGGGTCCGGCCATCACCCGGTTTGATGAGTTGCTTCAGAGCTTCCGGTCAAAACCGGACGATCCGGGGCAGAACGAAGGTAAAACTTCACCACCGCCCATTGCGGTCGACTCACCTCAACCGGACGCGATGGTCGTCGGCGCGTCCGTGCCGCGGGCAGGGCTGCCGCGGCTCCCGGGGGCACAGCACCCACAGCTCCTCCGCCTCCGCGGCGTAGAGCCGCCACGGCGACTCCCCCGTCACGTCGTCGAACGTCACCGCGGAGCCGCCTCGCTCGGCGGGACCGGGGTAGATCTCCAGTGCCCGCGCCAGATCCTCCGCGTCCAGGACGGTCGCGGTGCCGGCGGCGTACACGCAGCGGCCGTGGTAGGGCGGCACCGTGGAGTCGAAGACCGCGAGGCTCATCTCCGGCCGCTCCGCCAGGTTCCGCGAGTGCCGCGAGTCCGGGCTCGACATCCAGACGAAGCGCCGCAGGTCCTCGTCGGCGCTGAAGTACACCGGCGAGGTCCACGGCCGGCCGTGTGCGTCGGCCGTGCCGAGCACGACGTACCTGTTGTCGGCCACCAGCGTGCGGGCATGCGCCGCGAGCTCCTCGTCCATGACAGTCCGTTGTAGCGCAGGACAGCCCGCAATCCGGTTGACCAGACCTTGGGGCAGCCGGTTTCTTGACCGTGATGTCCGACCTGGTTCGAGCGAGCGACGACCGAGGCCCTGCTGGAGGACTGGCGGCACGTCCACAACGTCGTGATCTCCGCCGTCACGCTGACGATGGACGACATGCGCGACCGAGTGAAGCGCAACCACCTCGTGGTCGCCTACCGCGACGGGACGCTGGTCGGCAACAGCACGGTCTGGCCGCCTACGGAGGACACCCGGACGGCGCGGGTGATCGCGCGCGTCCTGCCCGAGCACCGTCGCCGGGGCTTCGGTACGACGCTCCACGAACGCGCTCTGACCGTGGCCGCGTCGATGGGCGCCGAGCGGATCGGGACCGTCGTGCTCGCGGCGAACACCGGCGGGCTCGGGTTCGCGCTGCGCCGCGGGTTCGTGGAGACCGAGCGCTGCGTGCTGCCCGGCGAGACCGCGGAGTGGATCGAGCTCGCGCGGCCCGCCCCGAACAGACAGGCCTGAGACGTGCGAGGGCCCCGCGACACCCGGGTTGCGGAGTCGCGGGGCCCTCTTCCCTGTGGTGCGGGTCGCGGCCACCCCTCAGCCGCGACCTCCGCGGCGCCGATGCGGGTCGACGAGCGACGGCGGTGCGTAACCGCGGTCTGCCTCGTTGAGCGTCGTGCCGGGCGGCACGATCTCGTCGATCCGGTCCAGCACGGCCTGGCTGAGCGACACCTTCTCCACGCCCAGCTGCGACTCGAGCTGTTCCATGGTGCGCGGCCCGATGATCGCCGACGAGACGGCCGGGTGCTCGAGCACGAAGCCCAGCGCGAGGTGGATCAGCGAGATCCCCGCCTCGTCGGCCAGGTCCTGCAGCGCGTGGACCGCGTCGAGCTTGCGCCGGTTCTCCGGCAACGACGGGTCGTGGCGCGCGGGCTGGCGCTGCTGGCGGCTCGACACCGGAGCCTCCGCGCCGCGACGGTGCCGGCCGGACAGCCAGCCTCCGGCGAGGGGGCTCCACGGCAGCACGCCGAGCCCGTACTTCTGCGCGGTCGGCAGCACGTCGCGCTCCACCGCGCGGGCGAGGATGGAGTACGGCGGCTGCTCGGTGACCGGCCGCTCCCGGTTGCGCTTCTCCGCGACCCACTGGGCCTCGACGATCTGCGACGGCAGGAACGTCGAGGTACCGATGTAGCGGATCTTGCCTTGGTGGACCAGGTCGCTCAGCGCGCCGAGCGTGTCGTCGATGTCGATCTCCGGCCGCGGCCGGTGCACCTGGTAGAGGTCGATGTGGTCGGTCTGCAGCCGGCGAAGGCTGTTCTCGACCTCGCGGATGATCCAGCGCCGCGAGTTGCCACCCTGGTTGGGGTCGTCGTCGCTCATCGCGCCGTGGAACTTCGTGGCGAGCACGACGTCGTCGCGGCGGCCCTTCAGCGCGCGCCCGACGATCTCCTCGGACTCGCCCCGGGCATAGACGTCGGCGGTGTCGACGACGTTGATGCCCGCGTCGAGCGCGCGGTGGATGATCCGCACGCACTCGTGGTGGTCGGTGTTGCCCCAGCCGCCGAACATCATCGCGCCGAGGGTCAGCGGGCTGACCTGGACGCCGGTGGTGCCGAGGCTGCGCCACTGCTGAGTCATGCTGGCTCCTTCGCGAGGGTCTGCCGGTCGGGGTGCTGCGGGGAGTACTGGCTGACCGGGCGGTCGAGGCCGAGGTGCTCGCGCAGCGTTCTTCCTTCGTACTCCTCGCGGAACAGCCCGCGCTTGCGGAGGATCGGGACGACGTGCTCGACGAACCCGTCGAACCCGCCCGTCAGCCACGGCGGCATCACGTTGAAGCCGTCGGCGGCGCCGGCCTCGTACCAGGTCTGGATCTGGTCCGCGACGTACTCCGGCGTGCCGGCGACCACCCGGTGCCCGCGGGCGCCGGCGAGGCGGTGCATGAGCTGCCGGATCGTCGGCTTCTCGCGGTCGACGATGTCGAGCACGAGCTGCGAACGGCTGCTCACGCCGCGCTCCCCCGACTCGTCGACGACCTCGCGCGGGAACGGTCCGTCGAGGTCGTACGACGACAGGTCCGCACCGGTCAGCCGGCGCAGCACGTCGAGCGAGTAGGCCGGCTGGGTCAGGGAGTTGAGCTCCTCGTGCTTCTCCTCGGCCTCCTTCATCGTGGAGCCGATGTAAGGGCTGATGCCCGGCAGGATCTTGATCTGCCCGGGGTCGCGCCCGAGCCGGGAGGCGCGCGACTTCACGTCGCTGTAGAACGCCTGCGCGCTCTCCAGCGTCTGGTGCGCGGTGAAGATCGCCTCGGCCCAACGGGCCGCGAACGCGCGGCCGTCCTCCGACGAGCCGGCCTGCACGTAGACCGGCCGGCCCTGCGGCGAGCGCGCGGTGTTGAGGGGGCCCGCGACGCTGAACAGCTCGCCCTTGTGGTTGATCGGGTGGATCCGGTCGGTGTCGGCGAAGACGCCGGACTCGCGGTCGGCGACGAACGCGTCGTCCTCCCACGAGTCCCACAGCTTGGTGACGACCTCGAGGAACTCCTCGGCCCGGGCGTAGCGCTCGGCGTGCACCGGGTGCTCCTCGAGCCCGAAGTTCTGCGCGGCGTTGGGCGCCCCGGTGGTGACGATGTTCCAGCCGGCCCGGCCCTTGCTCAGATGGTCGAGCGAGGCGAACAGCCGGGCCAGGTTGTAGGGCTCGGAGTACGTCGTGCTCGCGGTGCCGATGAAGCCGATCCGCTCGGTCACCGCGGCCAGCGCCGACATCCAGGTGAACGGCTCGAGCCGGAACCGCGATGCGTACCTGATGTTGTCGGCGAGGGCCGGCCCGTCGGCGAAGAAGACCGCGTCGAACTTCGCGGCCTCCGCCTTCTTGGCGAGGTCCTGGTAGTAGCCGATGTCGAGGACCCGCTCGGGCGCGGCGTCCGGGTGCCGCCAGGCGGCCTCGTGGTGGCCGTTCGGGTAGATGAACAGGTTGAGGTGGAGGGTCACGATGCGGCCAACCTGTCGTAGTGGGGGCGGGCCGGCCGCGGCAGCGTGGCCACGGAGTCGTCCTCGACGCCGAGCTCCGCGAGCAGCTGCGCGCGCAGGGCGGCGAACTCCGGGTCGGCCGGGGAGCGACGGCCCGCCAGGTCGACACGGATGTCGCGGGCGACGACGCCGTCGTCGAGCACGATGACCCGGTCGGCCAGCACGATCGCCTCGTCGACGTCGTGGGTCACCAGCAGCACGGCCGGCTTGTGCGCCTCACAGAGCTTGCGCAGCAGGACGTGCATGCGGATCCGGGTGAGCGCGTCGAGCGCGCCGAACGGCTCGTCGGCCAGCAGCAGCTCCGGGTCGCGGACCAGCGACCGGGCGAGCGCGGCCCGCTGCTGCTCACCACCGGAGAGCTCGTGCGGCCAGGCCCGCTCGCGACCCTCGAGGCCGACCTCGGCCAGCGCGACGCGACCGCGCTCGGCGGCGTCCTTGTCGCGCAGGCCGAAGACGACGTTGTCGAGGACCCGCTTCCAGGGCAGCAGCCGGGAGTCCTGGAAGACCACCGACACCTTGCCGGGTACGTCGACCCGGCCGTGGCCGGCGACGTCGCGGTCGAGGCCGGCGAGAGCGCGCAGGAGGGTGCTCTTGCCGGAGCCGCTGCGGCCGATCAGCGCGACGAACTCGCCGGGTGCGATGTCGAGGTCGAGCCCGTTGAGCACGCCTCCCGCCTTGCTGAAGCTGCGATGCAGGCCGCGGACGCGGACCGCGGTGGAGCGGTCCGTCAGCCGGCCAGGGTGCGTCGCCATGACAGTGCCTTCCTCTCGATGAGCCGGACGGACCCGTCGGCGACGAGCCCGAGGATCGCGTAGACGACGAGCCCGACGACGATGACGTCGGTCTGGCCGTAGTTGGACGCGAGCGTGATCATGTGGCCGATCCCGCTTGTGGAGTTGATCTGCTCGACGACCACGAGCGCGAGCAGCGCACTGGTGACCGCGAAGCGCAGGCCGAGCAGGAAGCCGGGCATCGCGCCGGGCAGGACGACGTGGCGAACGAACTCCCCGCGCGTCACGCCGGCGGTCTCCGCGAGCTCGGCGTAGCGGCCCTCGATGCTGCGCAGGCCGTTGTGCGTGTGGATGTAGACCGGGATCAGCACGCCGAGCGCGATCGTGATGACCTTCATCTCCTCGCCGATGCCGAACCACAGGATCAGCAGCGGGATCAGCGCGAGGGTCGGGATCGAGCGCTTGACCTGGACCGGCCCGTCGATGAACGCCTCCCCGACGCGGGACAGGCCGGAGACGACCGCGAGGACGGTGCCGGTGACCACGCCGAAGAGCAGGCCGAGGACCGCTCGTACGGCGGACGTGACGAGGCTGTCCTGCAGCCGGCCGCTCTCGACCAGGTCACGCGCGGTGGCCAGGACGGTCCACGGCTCCGACAGCGTGCGCGGGTCGATCAGGCCGGTGGCCGAGCCCGCGAACCACAGCGCCAGCAGGGCGAGCGGGCCGACGACGTACCCCATCGGGATGCGGCGCCCCGGGCCGAGCCGGCGCCGGACCACCCGGTCGTCGACGGGCTCGAGGTCGGGCCGGCGGGTCCGCCGGCCGCCCTGGGTGGGTGGTGCTTCGAGCGTCGTCACGAGGCATCACCGCCGTTCTCGGCCGCGTTCTCCTCGACGGCCTCGGCGATGGCCTCCTCGAAGCGACGGTCGTAGAGTTCCTCGACGTCGAGCGGCTCCTGGCCCTGCTCCTTCACGAGCAGGTCGACGGTCTCCTGGTGACGGGCGATGAACTCGTCCCAGCTGGTCGGCACCGCGAAGGTGCCCAGGGTCTTGACCACGAACTTCGCGTCCTCGGGCGAGAGGCCCTCGTGGTCGACGTAGTAGCCCTGCGCGAACTCGTCGGGGTGCTCCACGATCCACTGCTGGGCCTTGGCCCACAGCCCGACGTACTCCTTCAGCGCGGCGGCCTTGTTGGCGTCCTGCACGGTCTCGACCGGGGCGTAGAGCGTCCAGGCGTCGTCGCGGACACCTGGCTTGATCGTGGAGGCCCCGTCGCGCTCGTACTTCGCGAGGTAGGTCTTCGTGAGCGTCTGGCCGAGCGGGGCCACGTCGACCTGCTTGCTGGCCAGCGCGTTGACGTAGGAGTCGTCGACGCTGGTCATCTCCACCAGCTCGACGTCGTCCTGGGTGAGGCCGGCCTGCTTCAGCACGCGCAGGACGAGCGCGCCCTGGGCCTGGCCCGGGCTGTAGGCGATCTTCTTGCCCTTCAGGTCGCCCAGGCCGCGCACGTTGACGCCGGGCGCGACGCCGAGCTCGTACGTCGGGTGCTCGAGCGGGTCGACGGTCTCGCGCGCCGCGACGATCTTGACGTCGGTGCCGGTCCACTGCGCGAACAACGGCGGGATGTCGGCGACGGCGCCGACATCGATCGCGTCCGCGCGGAACGCCTCGAGCGTCTTGGGGCCGCCGCTGATGTTGGCCCACTCGACCTCGACGTCGAGCTCGTCGATCAGGCCGGAGAGCTCGAGCGCGGTCTGGGTGGCCGGGTCACCGACGCGCAGCACGGTGCCCTCCTCGGCCTTGTCCGGTACGGCGGCGGTCAGCTCCAGCTGTGGTCCCTTCTCCTCCGCGCCGCAGCCGGTGAGGCCGACGACGCCGAGGAAGACGGCGATCGCGTACAGGACCACGAGAGGACGTGGCCGGCCCGCGAGGCGGGCAGGGCTGGTTCCGGGGGATGACATGGGGGACTCCTCGGGACGTTGTTCTCAGTAAGTCACCTAAATTACTACACTAAAGATCCGGCGCAACCCGGGCATCTCAGAACCCGGGCGCGTCGCCCGGCCTCCTCCCCCGGCCGGTCAGACCGTTCGTGGTCTGGGAGGTTCCGCAAACCCGGCCGGGTTCCTACGCTGAGGAACAGGTCGGCGACCCCGCCGACGGTCGGGAGCAACGCTCATGGCATCCACACGTTCCACGTCCAAAGCGGGCACGGCCACGACCGAGCCCACCACCACGAACCGTCTCGCCGCGGAGTTCCTCGGAACCTTCGTGCTGGTCCTCGGGGGCTGCGGCTCGGCCGTCCTGGCCGCCGTGTTCCTCAACGACGACGACCTGCAGCTCGGGATCGGCTTCCTCGGCGTCGCACTCGCGTTCGGCCTGACCGTGACGACGATGGCCTACGCCGTCGGGCACGTGTCGGGTGGGCACTTCAACCCCGCGGTGACGCTGGGTCTGGCCGCCTCGCGACGGTTCGCGTGGCGCGACTGCGGCGGTTACATCGTCACCCAGGTGGTCGCCGCGATCGTCGCGGCCGCCGTCCTCTACGTGATCGCGTCAGGGGTCGACGGGTTCTCCGCGAGCGAGACGGGTTTCGCCACCAACGGGTACGGCGACCGCTCCCCCGGCGGCTACAGCCTTCTCGCGTGCCTGGTGGCCGAGGTCGTGATGACCGCGGTGTTCCTGTTCGTCATCCTCGGCGTCACCGACACCCGGGCGCCCAAAGGCTTCGCCCCGCTGGCGATCGGCCTCTCGCTCACCCTGATCCACCTGGTGATCATCCCGGTCACCAACACGTCGGTGAACCCGGCGCGGTCGATCGGGCCGGCGCTGTTCGCGGGCGGCGACGCGATCGCCCAGCTGTGGCTGTTCATCCTCGCCCCGATCGCGGGGGCGCTGATCGCAGGGTTCAGCTACGCCGTGCTGCTGGGGCAGGGTCCGGCGGCGCCGCTCGAGGAGGCGACCGCCGGCTGAGCCCCCGCCGGGCCGAAGCAGGTCGTGGCTAGCGCCGGCGCGCCCACGGGGTCGGCGACCAGATCAGCGCGTCGCCGACCTTGCGCTGGGTGCTGCCGCTGACCGAGTTGGCGAGGGCGCCGTTGACGACCATGGTGGTCGAGCCGCCGCCATCGAGGTTGATCGCGTTGGTCAGCCCGAGGGCGAGCGCCACCTGGGCGGTCTCGCGCAGCCCGGCCCCGACGCTCGTCGGTTGCCGGCCGTCGATGGTGACGATGCCGATCTGGCCGGCGTCGGTGCGGCCCACGAACGTGCGCGGGTGCCGCATGAACAACGACGTGTCGCCGCGCGGGACGACCGCCACGCCGTCACGGGTGAGCGTGAAGCGTCCGTTGACGCCGTACATCCACGGCCCGGTGGGCACCCGCTTGCCGAGCGGGTCGTAGAGCCGCATCGTGCTGCGCAGGCAGGCCTTGCGCTCGCCCTGGTTTTTCTTCGGGGCGCTGATGGTCCAGAGCCGCTTGCTCTGCTTGCCGGTCGCCTGGATCGAGGTCTGCACCGGCTTCAGGGTCGTGCCGCGGCTCTTCTCGCGACGCACCACGCAGCCCTTGCGGCCGACGACGACCTCGACGCCCTTCCCCGAGGGGGTGGTCTCGCTGAACTGCGCGGGCAGCCTGACGACGTCGCCCGAGAGCTTGCAGCGGGTGGGGTCCTTCTTCTTCGTGCACTTCGCGACCGGCGGGTGACCGAGGAACTCGATCTTCATGCCCTTGCCGGAACGCTTGTTGACCATGCGCTCCTTCCACGACAGCTTGCCGGGGAACGAGACCTGGTTGGTGCGCGCGTCGACGAGCATCGACACCTCGGCGGTGCCGGTGCTGGGCTCACTGAGCAGCTGTCCGCCGTACAGGCCGAGGCCGACCGGGTCGCCGGGGAAGGAACTGCTTGCAGTGAAGGTGAAGTACGACGCGTTGACCGCGACCATCGCGCCGGACCACGCCGCGAGCTCGCTGACCGTCTCGGTCGGGGCGAGCGTCGGTCCGTACGTCGCCTGCAGGCTGCCCGAGGCGACCGCGGGGTCGATGGTCACCATGCGCACGCGCCACGGACCCTTGCGGGTCGACTGGTAGTTCTTCGGCTTCGCCGTGCCCTCGCCGCGCACGATGTCGGTGAGCGTCACGCCGGGCGCGAGCTCGGTGACCGTGCGGGACTCGGGCAGGTCCGGGTCACCGAGCGGAAGGCCGGTGTCCTTGGACTGGGCGGGCGCCGCGGTCAGCGTCGCGGCCACCAGGGCGGTGACTCCGACGGCAACGGCTTCAGGACGGACGCGGGATCGTCGCACCACGATCTACTCCCCCGGGGTGTAGCTGGACACGGAAGTAAAGAGTGTGACCCATGAGACGGGGGTGACGCGACACCGACCCCGGATCGGCGGGTCGCTCGGGTCGCTCTGGTCGCTCGGGCCGCTCTGGGCCCCATTCGTCTCAGAATCCGCCGGTCCCCGCCGATCTCAGCGGCAAGGGGAGCCGGGAGGAGCCGAAGGATGGTCAGGTCGCGCCGTCGCGCGCACAAGGGCACGACGCTGCTTGCCATCTACGCGGCCGCCAGCCTTGTCCCGGTGGTCGGGCTGGGCGTGGTGCTCACGCGCGGTTACCACGACGCCGGTGTCACCCGCGCGCTCGACCAGGGTCGCGCCCAGGCGGCGGTCATCGAGCAGATGGCGATCGCGCCGGCACTGACCGAAGCGGACCTGCCGCGGGGGCTCACACAGACGGAGACGTACAAGCTGGACAGCGCCGTGGAGCTTGCGGCGACCCACGGAACAGTGCTGCACCTGCGCATCGCCGACTTCCAGGGCCGCGTCGTGTTCTCCGAGGACAGGCGAGCCCGCCAGCTTCGCGTCACGGACCCGCTGTTCCAGCAGGCCAAGTCGGGCGAGTCGGCCGCGACGATCGTTCCAGCCAAGACTGACCAAGAATCGGCGATCCGCGTCGTGCAGCAGGTCGTCCCCGAGGCCAACGGCCGCGCGCTCGGCGTGCTCGAGGTGTACCTCCCTTACGACGCGATCGCGGAGCAGGTCGCCGCCGACACCCGCCAGGCGATCTGGCGGCTGGTGATCGGGCTCGTCGGGCTGTACGCCGTGCTCGGCCTGATCTCCTGGTGGACCACGCGCGCACTGGGCCGGCACGCGGCCGAGCGGGAGCACCAGTCCTTGCACGACCCGCTGACCGGCCTCGGCAACCGCGAGCTGTTCCGGCGGGCCGCGGAGCGCGCGGTCGAGCGGTCCGGCGAGCCGGGCGCGCTCGTGCTCGTCGACCTCGACCGGTTCAAGGAGGTCAACGACACGTTCGGCCACCATGCCGGCGACGAGCTGCTGCAGGTCGTCGCGCGCCGCCTGCGCGACAGCCTGCGCACCGACGACGTCGTCGCGCGGCTCGGCGGCGACGAGTTCGGCATCCTGCTGCCCGGCGAGTCCGACCGGGTGGCGACCGTCGAGCTCCTCGGCCGGGTCCGCGACGCGGTCGCCGAGGAGATGACCATCGACGACGTGACGCTGACCGTCGACGCGAGCTTCGGGGTGTGCTTCTTCCCCGCCGACGCCGACACCGTCGAGGACCTGCTGAAGAACGCCGACGCCGCGATGTACCACGGCAAGCACGGCCCCACGGGCGTCGTCGTCTACGAGGAGTCCGCGGCGCGGCCCGCGACCGACTCCCTGGTGCTCCAGCGCGAGCTGCGCAGCGCGATCACCGACGGCCAGCTGCTGCTGCGCTACCAGCCCAAGCTGCACCTCAGCACCGGCGAGGTCAGCTGCGTCGAGGCGCTCGTGCGCTGGGACCACCCGACCCGCGGCCTGCTGCCGCCGGTCGACTTCGTGCCTCTCGCCGAGCGCAGCGACCTGATCGAGCCGCTCACGCGCTGGGTGCTGCGCCAGGCGCTCACCGACTGCGCGCGGTGGGCCGCGTCCGGCCAGCCGTGGGCGGTCGCGGTCAACGTGTCGGCGCGCAACCTCGCCTCGCTCGACTTCGTCGGCACCGTGCGCGACGCACTGGCCGCGGCCGACCTACCCCCGTCGCGGCTGTACCTCGAGATCACCGAGACGGCAGTGGCGTTCGACGCCGGCCAGGTCCGCGACGTCGTCGAGGCCCTCGCCGACCTCGGCGTCGCGGTGTCGGTCGACGACTTCGGCGTCGGCTACACCGGCCTGTCGCAGCTGCGGGCGATGTCGATCCGCGAGATCAAGATCGACCGCGCGTTCATCGCGCACCTCGAGGACAGCCAGCAGGACCGGGCGATCGTCGCGTCCGTGATCGACCTCGCGCACGGCCTCGGCTGCACCGTCACCGCCGAGGGCGTCGAGACCCAGGAGGTCGCCGACTGGCTCGCGGACGCGGGCTGCGACCACGGCCAGGGCTACCTCTGGCTGCGCCCCTCCTCGTGGGAGGACATCGTCCCCGCCGGCGAGGCCTCCGGCACCGCCCTGCCCATCGGCCCCGCCACCTGACCGCCGCCCACCCTGACCCGCCACTGTTGAGAAGGGCCGCACCCATGCCCCGCACCGTGCAGACCCGGTTCGACGTAGCCCAGCAGCCCGCCCTGCTCCTCGCGGGCTTCTCCGCCGCGGGCTCCGAGA
>NZ_CAMPGZ010000033.1 GCF_946885725.1 uncultured Nocardioides sp. | reverse complement strand
TTCCTCGGCGGCGTG
Organism: uncultured Nocardioides sp.; assembly: GCF_946885725.1. The sequence goes on along the minus strand of NZ_CAMPGZ010000033.1, from coordinate 24,455 downwards.
ATGGAGCACATCGAGGAGGCCGGCATCCACTCCGGCGACTCCTCGTGCGCGCTGCCGCCGATCACGCTCGGCGAGCAGGAGATCCAGCGCATCCGCGAGGCCACCGAGGGAATCGCGCTCGGCGTCGGCGTGCGCGGGCTGCTCAACATCCAGTTCGCGCTCGGCTCCGACGTGCTCTACGTCCTCGAGGCCAACCCGCGGGCGAGCCGCACGGTGCCGTTCGTGTCCAAGGCGACGGCCACGCCGCTGGCCAGTGCCGCCGCCCGGATCATGCTGGGCGAGAGCATCGCCGGCCTGCGGAAGGCGGGACTGCTGCCGGAGGTGGGCGACGGCGGGATGCTGCCGGCCGACGCGCCGATCGCCGTCAAGGAGGCGGTGATGCCGTTCAACCGGTTCCGCAGCCCCGACGGCAAGCAGGTCGACACCGTCCTCGGCCCGGAGATGAAGTCGACCGGCGAAGTCATGGGCTTCGACGCCGACTTCGGCACCGCGTTCGCCAAGGCGCAGACCGCGGCGTTCGGCTCGCTGCCGACCAGCGGCCGGGTGTTCGTGTCGATGGCCAACCGCGACAAGCGCACGATGATCTTCCCGATCAAGGTGCTCGCCGACCGCGGCTTCGAGATCCTGGCCACGCAGGGCACCGCCGAGGTGCTCCGCCGCAACGGCGTCGACGCGACCGTGGTCCGCAAGCACTACGAGGGGCCGGGACCGAACGGCGAGCCGACCACCGTGCAGCTGATCCAGGCCGGCGAGGTCGACCTGATCGTCAACACCCCGCACGGCTCGTCGGGCGGCGGCTCCGCGCGGCTCGACGGCTACGAGATCCGCACTGCGGCGGTGATGGCCAACGTCCCGTGCATCACCACGGTGCAGGGGCTCGGCGCGGCCGTGCAGGGGATCGAGGCGCTGCGCGGCGGCGGCATCGGCGTGCGGTCCCTGCAGGACTGGGCCGCGCGTTGACGGGCTACCGCGCGCTGTTCGACCGCGTCCTGGTCCAAGTCGACGCCGAGAAGGCGCACCGGGCCGGGTTCCGCGCCGTGCGTGCCGTCCGGCCGGTGACCTCCCGGATCCCTCGCAAGCGCCGGCCGGTGCACGCGATGGGGCTGGAGTTCCCCGGCCCCCTCGGGCTGGCCGCCGGGTTCGACAAGAACGCCGAGGGCATCGACGCGCTCGCCGCCCTCGGCTTCTCGTTCGTCGAGGTCGGCACCGTCACCGGCGAGCCGCAGCCCGGCAACGACCGGCCGCGGCTGTTCCGGCTGCCCGCAGACCGGGCGATCGTCAACCGGATGGGCTTCAACAACGACGGCGCCGAGGTGGTCGCCGAGCGGCTGGCCAAGCGCCGGCTGAAGCACCGCGACGGCGACGTCATCGTCGGCGTCAACATCGGCAAGACGAAGGTCGTCCCGGAGCACGACGCCGACGCCGTGGCCGCCGACTACGAGAAGTCCACCCGCCTGCTCGCGCCGTACGCCGACTACCTGGTCGTCAACGTCTCCTCGCCCAACACCCCCGGCCTGCGCGACCTGCAGTCCGTGGAGCGGCTGCGGCCGCTGCTCGTCGCCGTACGCCGCCAGGCCGACGCGGTCACGACCCCGCACGTGCCGCTGCTGGTCAAGATCGCCCCGGACCTGTCCGACGACGACGTGCTCGCGGTGGCGGACCTGGCGCTCGAGCTCGGCCTCGACGGGATCGTCGCCACCAACACCACGATCAGCCGCGAGGGGCTGCGGTCCGGCCCCGAGGAGATCGCGCGCGTCGGAGCCGGCGGCCTGTCCGGCCGGCCGCTGCGCGAGCGCTCGCTCGAGGTGCTCGAGCTGCTGCGCAAGCGGGTCGGCCCGGACCTGACGATCGTCTCCGTCGGCGGCATCTCTGACGCCGACGACGCTCGTGTGCGGCTCGACGCCGGCGCCACGCTCCTGCAGGCCTACACCGCGTTCGTCTACGAAGGAGCCGGCTGGCCGGCCCGAGTCCAGGGGGAGCTCACATGACATTCGGCCGACGCCTCGCCGACCTGATCGACACCCGCGGACGCCTGTGCGTCGGCATCGACCCGCACCCGGCGCTGCTCGATGCGTGGGGGTTGACGGACTCCGCGGTCGGCCTCGAGCGCTTCGCGCTCACGGCCGCCGAGGTGCTCGCCGGCACGGTCGCGGTGGTCAAGCCGCAGTCGGCGTTCTTCGAGCGGCACGGCTCGGCCGGGATCGCCGTGCTCGAGCGCACCATCCAGACCTGCCGCGACCTGGGCGCGCTGGTGCTGCTCGACGTGAAGCGCGGCGACATCGGCTCCACCGCCCAGGCCTACGCCGACGCGTACCTGCACCCGGCCGGCCCGCTGTCCGTCGACGCGGTCACGGTCAGCCCCTACCTCGGCTTCGGCTCGGTGCAGCCGTTCATCGACGCCGCGGTCGCCCACGAGCGCGGCGTGTTCGTGCTGGCGATGACGTCGAACCCCGAGGCGCCGCAGTTCCAGCAGGCCGCCACCTCCGACGGCCGCACCGTCGCGGCCACCGTCCTCGACGAGGTCGCCTCCTCCAACGCCGGTGCCGAGCCGGTCGGCTCGATCGGCGTCGTCGTCGGCGCCACGGTCGAGCCGGTGGCGACGTCCGCGATGTTCGACGTCAACGGCCCGATCCTCGTGCCCGGGTACGGCGCCCAGGGCGGCACCGCCGAGGACATCAAGAACCTGCTCGGCCCGGCCGCCCGCTGGGCGCTGCCGAGCAGCTCGCGGGCGATCCTCGAGGCCGGCCCCGACCGCGAGGCGCTCCTCGCCGCCGCCGTACGCGCTGCCGACGACGTCGCCGCCCTGGGGTAGAAAGGGCGCCATGTCCCTGGACCCCAGCAACCCGTTCGCGAGCCCCAGCACCCTGCCGTTCGGGTTCCCGCCGTTCGCCGCCATCCGCCACGAGCACTACCGCCCCGCGTTCGAGGCCGGCGTCGCCGAGCAGCGGGCGGAGATCGCGGCGATCACCGCGAATCCCGAGCCGGCCACGTTCGACAACACGCTGGTGCCGCTGGAGCGGTCCGGGCGCCTGCTCGACCGGACCATGCGGGTGTTCTACGAGCTGAGCAGCTCGATGGCGACGCCGGAGATGCAGGCGCTCGAGAGCGAGCTGATGCCGGCCTGGTCGGCCCACCGCGACTCAATCCTGATGGACCAGGACCTGTTCGCGCGCATCGACGCCGTGCACGCGTCCCGCCACGACGCGGGCCTCACGCCCGAGCAGGTGCGGCTCGTCGAGCGCCACCACACCGACTTCGTCCGGGCCGGCGCCGCGCTGCCGGAGACGAGCCGCACGCGGCTGCGCGAGCTCAACGAGGAGATCAGCCGCGCGACGACGGCGTTCGGCTCCACGCTGCTCGCCGAGGCCAACTCGCTGGCGGTGCACGTCACCGATGTGGCCGAGCTCGACGGGCTGTCCGACGACGCGATCGAGGCCGCCGCCCTGGCCGCCAAGGAGCGCGAGGTCGAGGGCTACGTCCTCACGCTGCTGTCGCCGACGATCCAGCCCGCACTGGCGACGCTGCGCAACCGCGAGAGCCGGCGGCGTGTGCACGAGGCGGCCACCACGCGGGGCATGCGTGGCGGCGACCACGACACCCGTGAGCTGGTCGTTCGGATCGCCGCGTTGCGTGCGGAGCGGGCCGGCCTGTTCGGCCACACCGACCACGCGTCGTACGTCGTCGAGGACCAGACCGCCGGCACCACCGAGGCCGTCACCGACATGCTCGACGCGATGGCCGCGCCCGCCATGAAGAACCTCGAGGCCGAGCGGGCCGCGATCGAGGAGGCCATGCGCGCCGACGGGATCGAGGGACCGGTCGAGCCCTGGGACTGGACCTACTACGCCGCCAAGGTGAAGGCCTCGACGTTCGACGTCGACCCCGAGGCGCTGCGACCGTACTTCTCGCTCGAGCGTGTGCTGAAGGACGGCGTGTTCCTCGCCGCCGAGCGTCTCTACGGGCTCAGCTTCGCCGAGCGGCCGGACCTGCCCGGCTACGCCCCTGACGTGGCGACCTACGAGGTGTTCGACCACGACGGCAGCTCGTTGGGGCTGTTCGTGTGCGACTGGTTCGCGCGGCCCACCAAGCGCGGTGGTGCCTGGATGGACGAGTTCGTGACGCAGTCGCACCTGCTGGACGAGAACCCCGTTGTCGTCGTGTGCCTCAACGTGCCGCGCCCGGGCGCGGGCCAGCCGGCGCTGATGACCGTCGACGAGGTGCGCACGGCGTTCCACGAGTTCGGCCACGCCCTGCACGGCCTGTTCTCCGACGTCACCTACCCGCGGCTGGCCGGCACGGCGGTGCCGCGCGACTTCGTGGAGTTCCCGTCGCAGGTCAACGAAATGTGGATGTGGCACCCGGAGGTGCTCGCCAGCTACGCGCGGCACCACGCGACCGGGGAGCCGCTGCCGCAGGACGTCGCGGACCGGCTGATCGCCTCCAGCGAGGCGGGCATGGGCTTCGACACCGTGTCGATGCTGGGCGCCGCCCTGCTCGACCAGGAGTGGCACCGGCTGGTCCCGGACTCGTCGCCGGTCGCGCCCGACGAGGTCGAGGCGTTCGAGCGCGGTGCGCTGGAGAAGCACGGTGTGGCCTCGCCTCTCGTACCGCCGCGGTACCGCACCGGCTACTTCGCGCATGCCTTCACCAACGGCTACGACGCGGGTTACTACTCCTACCTCTGGAGCGAGGTCCTCGACGCCGACATGGTCGACTGGTTCAACGACAACGGCGGGCTGACGCGCGAGAACGGTGACGCCTTCCGCGCGGCGCTGCTGTCACGGGGCGGTTCGGTCGACGCGATGGAGGCGTTCGCCGTCGTGCGCGGCCGGGGCCACAGCACCGAGCCGCTGCTGCGCCGCCGCGGCCTGCTCGGCTGATGCGGGCGGGAGCGTTCGCCCCCGCCCTGGCCACCGTCCTGCTCGTCCCCGGGCTCGTGTCGGGCTGCGGGGGAGGGGAGCCGTCCACCGACGACTACTGCGCCGCCCTCAGGGACGAGAAGTCCACGCTGCAACGGCTTTCCGACGACACGGGCGGTTCCGGCGGGCCGGACCTGCAGCGAGCCGTGAAGGTCTTCGAGCGTCTCCGTGAGGCCGCTCCCGCCGACCTGCGCGACGAGTGGACGACGTACCTCAACGCCTGGCAGGGCCTCGTCGACGCGCTGGATGCCGCCGACGCTGACACGTCGGTGTTCCGGAACGGAAAACGGCCTCCCGGTGTCGACCGCGAGGAGTACGACGCGATCCGGGACTCCGCCACCAAGCTGACGTCTCCGGCGGTGCGCGACGCGTCGACCGGCATCGAGGCCCACGCGTCCGAGGTGTGCGACGTGGAGCTCGGTGGCGTGGTCGGCTGATCCTTCGCCTGTTCGTCGGGGGAGACTCTCGTCACGACGTCGGTCCGGTACAGCGGACCGCGTTGCAGCACAGGGGTCAGGTCACTAGATTGCGACCTGTCCATCACCCCCGCCGACCGACCGAGGATGCACCGTGGCTTTGCCGGAACTCACGCCGGAGCAGCGCCAGGCGAACCTGGAGAAGGCCGCAGCCTCGCGGCGCGAGCGGGCCGAGGTGAAGAACCGCCTCAAGCACTCGGGGGCCTCGATCGTCGACGTGCTGCACCAGGGCCAGGAGAACGACGTCATCGGCAAGATGCGCGTCCTCGACCTGCTCACCTCGATGCCTGGTCTCGGCAAGGTGCGCGCCCGCCAGATGATGGAGCGGCTGAGCATCTCCGAGAGCCGCCGCGTGCGCGGCCTCGGCGCGAACCAGATCGCCGCGCTGGAGCGCGAGTTCGGCTCGCGTGGCTGACCCAGCCACGCCCAGTCGCCTCACCGTCCTCGCCGGCCCCACCGCGGTCGGCAAGGGCACCGTCGCCGCCTACATCCGCGAGCACCACCCCGAGGTGTGGATCTCGGTGTCGGTCACCACGCGCAAGCCGCGGCCGGGCGAGATCCATGGCCGGCACTACTACTTCGTGACCGACGACGAGTTCGACCGGCTGGTCGCCGACGGTCAGCTGCTCGAGTGGGCGGTCGTGCACAAGGCCGCCCGTTACGGCACTCCGCGCGCGCCGGTGGAGCAGGCACTGGCCGAGGGCCGGCCGGCCCTGCTGGAGATCGACCTCCAAGGTGCGCGGCAGGTGCGCGAGACGATGCCCGAGGCGCTGTTCGTGTTCCTCAAGCCGCCGTCGTGGGAGGAGCTGGTGCGCCGGCTGGTCGGCCGCGGCACCGAGGACGAGGAGGAGCGGCGCCGCCGGCTCGAGACCGCGCGGGAGGAGCTGGCCGCCGAGTCGGAGTTCGACGTCACGGTGGTGAACACCGAAGTTCATGCTGCCGCCGAGGAGTTGGTATCCTTGATGGTTGCACCACCAGGACCGTCGCCGGTCCGGTAACCCACCCCCCATCCGTGAGGTAGTCACCGCGTGTCCGGAATCGCACCTGTCGCCGAGGGCATCACCAACCCTCCCATCGACGAGCTCCTGACCAAGACCGACTCGAAGTACAAGCTGGTCCTCTTCGCCGCCAAGCGCGCGCGTCAGATCAACGCCTACTACTCCCAGCTCGGCGAGGGCCTGCTGGAGTACGTCGGTCCGCTCGTGGACACCCACGTCCAGGAGAAGCCGCTGTCGATCGCGATGCGCGAGATCGCCGCGGACCTGCTCACCTGCGAGGACGTCGACCCCGAGGCCGAGGCCGCCGAGACGGCTGCCCCCACCGAGGACTGACGGACCCCCGTCATGACGGGCGCGGGTGAGCGCGGCGCACCGCGCGTCGTGCTCGGGGTGACCGGCGGGATCGCGGCCTACAAGGCCTGCGAGCTGCTCCGCCGGTTCACCGAGTCCGGCCACGACGTCACCGTCGTACCGACCCGGGCCGCGCTGGAGTTCGTCGGCGCCGCCACCTGGGCGGCGCTCTCGGGCAAGCCCGTCTCCGCGGACGTGTGGGACGACGTCCACGAGGTCCCGCACGTCCGGATCGGCCAGAGCGCCGACCTGGTCGTGGTGGCGCCCGCGACCGCCGACATCCTGGCCAAGGCCGCACACGGCCTGGCCGACGACCTGCTCAGCAACACGCTGCTCACCGCGCGGTGCCCGGTGGTCTTCGCCCCCGCGATGCACACCGAGATGTGGGAGCACGCCGCCACGCAGGACAACGTCGCCACGCTGCGCCGCCGCGGAGCCGTCGTCATCGAGCCCGCCGAGGGCCGGTTGACCGGCGCCGACACCGGCAAGGGCCGGTTCCCCGAGCCGGCCGAGATCTTCGAGGTCGCCGTCGACGTGCTGGGCCGCCGCACGCTCGGCAGCGGCGCCGCCCTCGACCTGGCCGGACGGCACGTGGTCGTGTCCGCCGGCGGCACCCGCGAGTACCTCGACCCCGTGCGCTTCCTCGGCAACCGCTCCTCGGGGCGACAGGGCTACGCGCTCGCCCGGGCCGCCGCCGCGCGCGGCGCCGAGGTCACCCTGGTCGCCGCCAATGTCACGCTGCCGGACCCCGCCGGGGTGAAGGTCGTCACCGTCGAGACCACCGGCCAGCTCCGCGACGCCGTCGTGGCCGCGGCCGCGACCGCCGACGCGGTCGTGATGGCCGCCGCGCCGGCCGACTACCGCCCGGTCGAGACCGCCACGGCGAAGATGAAGAAGCCCGACGACGGCTCCGCCCCCACCCTCCAGCTCGCCCAGACCACCGACGTACTCGCCGAGATCTCCCGTGACCGGGCCAACCCGGGCCAGGTCATCGTGGGTTTCGCGGCCGAGACCGGCGACGACACCGGGTCGGTGCTGGACCACGGACGCGCCAAGCTCGCCCGCAAGGGCTGCGACGTGCTGGTCGTCAACGACGTACGCGGCGGCAAGGTCTTCGGCAGCACCGACAACGAGGCGGTGATCCTCGACGTCGACGGCGGCGCTGAGGAGGTCCCGCTCGGCAGCAAGTCGGTGCTGGCGCACGCGATCTGGGACCGTGTCGTCGCGCGCCTCGAGACCTCCGGCTGACCGCTCCGCCCGGCAGGTAGGGTTCAGGACGGTTTCGATCGATGACATGAATGGGGTAGCAGCACCGTGACAGGACGTCTCTTCACCTCCGAGTCCGTGACCGAGGGTCACCCGGACAAGATCGCCGACCAGATCAGCGACTCCGTCCTCGACGAGATGCTGCGCCAGGACTCGGCCAGCCGGGTCGCGGTCGAGACCCTGCTGACCACCGGCCTGGTCGTCGTCGCCGGCGAGGTGACCACCACCGGCTACGTCGACGTGAAGGGCATCGTCCGCCAGCGGATCCTCGACATCGGCTACGACTCGTCGCTGAAGGGCTTCGACGGCCACTCCTGCGGCGTCATGGTCGCGATCGGCGGCCAGTCCGGCGACATCGCGCAGGGCGTCGACACGGGCCACGAGTCGCGCACCGAGGCGTCGGTCGACCCGCTCGACAAGCAGGGCGCGGGCGACCAGGGCCTGATGTTCGGCTACGCCTGCGACGACACGCCCGAGCTGATGCCGCTGCCGATCACGATCGCGCACCGCCTGGCCGAGCGGCTCTCCGCCGTACGCAAGAACGGCACGCTCGCCTACCTCCGGCCCGACGGCAAGACCCAGGTGACCATCGAGTACGACGACGAGGACCGCCCCGTCCGCGTCGACACCGTCGTCGTCTCGACCCAGCACGCCGCCGACATCGACCTCGACGCGATGCTGACCCCGGACATCCGCGAGCACGTCGTCGACGCGGTGCTCGCCGACTTCGACATCCCGAGCGACGGCTACCGGCTGCTGGTGAACCCGACCGGCCGCTTCGAGGTGGGCGGCCCGATGGGCGACGCCGGCCTCACCGGCCGCAAGATCATCATCGACACCTACGGCGGCATGGCCCGCCACGGTGGCGGTGCCTTCTCCGGCAAGGACCCGTCCAAGGTCGACCGTTCCGCGGCGTACGCCATGCGCTGGGTCGCCAAGAACGTCGTCGCCGCAGGCCTGGCCCGACGCTGCGAGGTCCAGGTCGCCTACGCCATCGGCAAGGCGCAGCCGGTCGGCTTCTACGTCGACTGCTTCGGCACCGAGACGATCCCGGTCGCGACGATCCAGAAGGCCGTGCTCGAGGTCTTCGACCTGCGTCCGGCCGCGATCATCCGCGACCTCGACCTGCTCCGCCCGATCTACGCCGAGACCGCCGCCTACGGCCACTTCGGCCGCGAGCTGCCGAACTTCACCTGGGAGCGCACCGACCGCGTCGACGCCCTCAAGACCGCAGCAGGCATCTGATCGGGGTGCCCCGCCAGCTGTAACGCGGGGTTGTGGACGCTCAACACGGGAAATGCCGCGTGGGGAGCGTCCATATCGCGTGGGAAGCCGCCGGATGAGGGCACGATGCGCCGACTGGGCGGGTCGGTGGGGCCTGGGAGGATCGGGGCCGTGACCGACCGGGACGAGCCGCAGCAGCAGCGCCAGCGGCATCCGGCTGAGGACGACGAGGCGTCGCAGGCCGAGCTGGAGCTGCCGGGGCTGGCGCGTGCCCGCAGTACGGCGAAGGCGGCCAAGAAGCGGTCGGAGGCGAAGGCCAAGGCGCCGAAGCCGGTCGACCCGGCCGAGACGCTGCCGGTCGCGCGGGTGCTGGTGGACGTGCCGCTGGCGCACCTGGACCGGACGTTCGACTACCTGGTGCCGCGGAAGCTCGGCGCCGACGTGGTGCCCGGGTCGCGGGTCAAGGTGCGGTTCGCGGGCCAGGACGTGGACGGGTTCGTGCTGGAGCGGGTCGAGGAGTCCGACCACCCCGGTCGGCTCGCGCCGCTGCGGCGGGCGGTGAGCGCCGAGCCGGTGCTGTCGCCGGCGGTGGCGCGGCTGGCGGAGCTGGTGGCGGCGCGGTACGCCGGAACTCGCTCGGACGTGCTGCGGCTGGCGATCCCGCCGCGGCACGCGACCACCGAGAAGCAGGAGTCGCCGCCGGCGCCGCCGTACGAGCCCGACCCGAGCCGGGTCGAGGCGGGCAGGACGGCCTGGCAGCCGTACGGCGCGGGCCTGCTCGACGCGCTGGCGACGGACGGGACCCCCCGCGTGGTGTGGAGCGCGCTTCCGGGCGCCGACTGGCCGATGCTCCTTGCGCACGCCGCCGCAGCCACGCTGGCGAGCGGTCGCGGCGCGCTGCTGTGCGTCCCGGACCATCGCGACGTCGCTCGGCTCGACGCGGCGCTGACCGCGGTGCTCGGCGAGGGGCAGCACGTCGTGCTCACGGCCGACTCCGGTCCGGCGGAGCGCTACCGGTCGTTCCTCGCGGTCAGCCGTGGAGCGCGCAAGGTCGTGGTGGGCACCCGGGCCGCGGCGTTCGCTCCGGTCCACGACCTCGGGCTCGTGGCGATCTGGGACGACGGCGACGACCTGTTCGCCGAGCCGCGCGCGCCGTACCCCCACACCCGCGAGGTCCTGCTCACGCGCGCTCAGGAAGAGGGCGCCGCCGCGGTGGTCAGCGGGTTCGCGCGGACGGTCGAGGGGGAGTACCTCGTCCGCACCGGCTGGGCCACCGACCTGTCCGCGCCCCGGCCGCTGGTCCGCGAGACGGCGCCGACGGTCGCGGTCACCGGCGCCACCGACCGCGAGCTCGAGCGCGATCCGGCGGCCCGCACCGCTCGGCTGCCGCACACCGCCTACGAGGCGATCCGCACCGGCCTCGAGCGCGGCGCGGTGCTGGTGCAGACCCCGCGGCAGGGGTACGTCGCGAGCCTCGCGTGCGACCGCTGCCGCACGCCCGCACGCTGCCGGACCTGCCACGGGCCGCTGCACCTGCCGCGTCCGGCGCACCCGCCGACCTGCCGCTGGTGCGGCACGCCCGAGCCGCAGTGGACCTGCGGTGAGTGCGGCAGCCGCGGCCTGCGCGCCCCGGTGGTGGGGGAGCGCCGGACCGCCGAGGAGCTCGGCCGGGCGTTCCCGTCGGTGCCGGTGCGCAGCTCGGGCGGCGACCACGTGCTGGCCGAGGTGGACGGCCGTCCGGCGCTGGTGGTGGCGACGCCCGGAGCCGAGCCGGTCGCCGAGGGCGGCTACGCCTGCGTCGTGCTGCTCGACACCTGGCTGATGCTCGCGCGGCCCGACCTTCGCACCGCCGAGGAGTCCTTGCGCCGCTGGCTGGCCGCCGCCGGACTCGCACGGACGGGCCCCGAGGGCGGCCGTGTGGTGGCCGTCGGCGACCCCGCCGCGCCGGCGCTTCAGGCGCTCGTCCGGTGGGACCCGGCCGGCTTCGCCGCCCGCGAGATGGCCGAGCGGCAGGAGGCGCACCTGCCGCCCGCGTCCCGACTGGCCACGCTCACCGGCTCCGAGGACGACCTGAAGGCGGCGGCGACCGAGCTGGCCTTGCCCGACGGCGCGGAGCTGCTCGGCCCGGTCCCGGCCGACGACGAACAGATGCGCCTGGTCGTGCGCGTCCCGCGCGCTGCCGGACCGGCGCTCTCGCGCGCGCTCGTGGAGCTCCAGGGCGTCCGGTCCGCGAAGAAGCTGCCCGTGCTGCGCGTCCAGGTCGACCCGGTGACCCTCGACTGATCGCTTCACCAGCGGCACGCTGCTGCCGTGCCCGGTTTCCGCGACGACTTCGGCGGCACCGACCTCGACCTCGACGTGTGGGTGCCGCACTACCTGCCGGCCTGGAGCTCCCGCGCGGCGACGGCCGCGTCGTACGAGGTCCGCGACTCCCGCCTCACGCTGCGCATCCCGCCCGACCACCCGCTCTGGTGCCCCGAGGACCACCCGACCCCGCTGCGGGTCAGCGGGATCATGTCCGGCAGCTTCTCCGGGCCGGTCGGCAGCACGGTCGGGCAGCAGCCGATCTACCCCGGCCAGACCGTCAAGGAGCAGCAGCCCACCCACTGGGGCTGGACCCCGGCAGGCGGCCGGATCGAGATCCGGTGCGCGATGCGGCTCTCGCCGCGCTCGATGGCGGCGTTCTGGATGGTCGGGCTCGAGACCGTCCCCGAGCACAGCGCCGAGATCTGCGTGACCGAGGTGTTCGGCAGGTCGCTCGAGCCCGGCCGCTCGGCCGAGGTGGGCATGGGTCTGCACAAGTTCCGCGACCTCGACGTCGCCGAGGACTTCGCGGCGCCCCTGCTCGACATCGACGTGGCCACGATGCACGACTACGCGGTCGACTGGACGACCGAGCGCTGCGTGTTCTATGTCGACGGCCGGGAGGTCCGGACCTGCCCGAACCCGCCGACGTACCCGATGCAGATGATGCTCGCGGTCTTCGACTTCCCGGAGTGGTCCGCCGGCGACGACGACCACCTGGTCCCCGAACTGGTCGTGGAACACCTCCTGGGGAGCCAAGGTTCGGCACGTCCGTAGACTCGGCGCCGTGTCCGTCCAGCCCATCCGCCTCTTCGGCGACCCCGTCCTGCGCACGCCCGCGACCCCGGTCGTCGACTTCGACAAGGAGCTGCGCCGGCTGGTCCAGGACCTGACCGACACCATGCTCGACGCCCCCGGCGCCGGCCTCGCCGCGCCGCAGATCGGCGTCGGCCTGCGCGTGTTCACCTGGAACGTCGAGGGCGAGGTCGGCCATCTGGTGAACCCGTCCCTCGACCTGTCCGAGGAGATCCAGGACGGCGAGGAGGGCTGCCTGTCGATCCCCGGCCTCACCTTCGACTGCCGCCGCGCGCTGTCCGTGGTGGCCAAGGGCTTCGACATGTACGGCGAGCCCGTGGTCATCGAGGGCTCCGAGCTGCTCGCCCGGGCGATCCAGCACGAGACCGACCACCTCGACGGGATCCTGTTCGTCGACCGGCTCGACCGCGAGACCCGCAAGGCCGCGATGAAGGCGATCCGTGAGGCCGAGTGGTTCGGCGAGCCCGCCCCCACCGTCAAGCTCTCCCCGCACCCCACTCGCGGCCTGGGACTCTGATGCGGCTGGTGTTCGCCGGCACGCCCGAGCCGGCGCTGCCGTCCCTCGACGCGCTCGCCGCGAGCCCGCACGAGCTCGTCGCCGTCGTCACCCGTCCCGACGCCCCGGCCGGCCGCGGCCGCAAGCTCGTCGCTTCGCCGGTCGCTCAGCGCGCCGAGGAGCTCGGCGTACCCGTCCTCAAGCCCGCGCACCCGCGTGATCCGGACTTCCAGGCCGCCCTGCGGGAGCTGGCGCCGGACTGCTGCCCGGTGGTGGCGTACGGCGCGCTGCTGCCGCGCCCGGTCCTCGACATCCCGAAGCACGGCTGGGTCAACCTGCACTTCTCGCTGCTGCCGGCCTGGCGCGGTGCCGCCCCGGTGCAGCACGCGATCTGGCACGGCGACGAGGTCACCGGCGCCACCACGTTCCGGATCGTCGAGGAGCTCGACGCAGGCCCGACGTTCGGCGTGATGACGGAGACGATCCGCCCGACCGACACCGCCGGCGACCTCCTCGAGCGGCTGGCCACCGGCGGCGCGCAGCTCCTGGTAGCGACCCTCGACGGCATCGAGAGCGGTCACATCGAAGCCCGGCCGCAGCCGGCCGAGGGCGTCAGCCTCGCGCCCAAGATCCGCGTCGAGGACGCCCAGGTCGACTGGACCGAGCCCGCGGCCGCCGTCGACCGCCGGATCCGCGCCTGCACGCCCAGCCCCGGTGCGTGGACCACGTTCGACGGCGAGCGGTTCAAGGTCGGCCCGGTCGTGATCGAGGCCAACGTCGAGCCGCTCGAGCCCGGGACGCTGCGCGTGCTCAAGAACGCCGTCCTGGTCGGCACCGGCACCATGCCGGTCCGCCTCGGCGACGTGAAGCCGTTCGGCAAGAAGCAGATGCCCGCCGCCGACTGGGCGCGTGGCGTGCGCGTCGAGTCGGGGGCGCGCTTCGGCGAAGGCGGCTGAGGTGGCCGTCGACCGCGTCCGCGGGGCGGCGTACGACGTGCTCGCCGCCGTCCGCGAGCAGGAGGCGTACACCAACCTCGTGCTCCCGCCGATCCTGCGCGCCCGGCAGATCACCGGCCGCGACGCGGCGTTCGCCACCGAGCTGGTGTCCGGCACGATCCGCCGTCAGGGTCTGTACGACGCCGTCCTGGCCGCCAACGTCGACCGGCCGCTGAGCAAGGTCGACCCCGGTGTGCTCGACGCGCTCCGGCTCGGGACCCACCAGCTGCTCGCGATGCGCGTGCCCACGCACGCCGCGGTCGGCACCACCGTCGACCTGGTGCGCAAGAAGGTCGGGCACCGGCCGTCCGGGTTCGCCAACGCCGTGCTGCGCAAGGTGGCGCGGCACGACCTCGACGGTTGGGTCCGCCGCGTCGCGCCGGACCCGAGCGAGGACCCGGTCGGCTACGCCTCCGTCGCGCACGCCCACCCGCGCTGGGTCGTCGAGGCACTCGCCGAGGCGCTCGGCGACCGTGCCGACGAGCTCGACGCGCTGCTCGCGGCGGACAACGACGCTCCGCGCGTGACGTTGGTGGCCCGTCCCGGGCTCTCGACCGTCGACGAGCTGGTGGAGGCCGGCGGAGAGGCGTCGAGCCTGTCCCGTTACGCCGTCACGCTGCCCGGCGGCGACCCGGCGGCGGTACCGGCCGTCGCCGAGGGCCGCGCCGGGGTGCAGGACGAGGGCTCCCAGCTCGTCGCCGCCGCCCTGGCCGACGCCTCACTCGACGGCCCCGACGCCCGCTGGCTCGACACCTGCGCCGGCCCCGGAGGCAAGGCCGCGCTGCTCGCCGCCTTGGCGGCCGAACGCGGCGGGCTGCTCCTGGCCGCGGAGCTGCAGCACCACCGGGCCGCCCTGGTCCGCACGGTCACGCCCCTGGTGGTGACCGTCGACGGGACGAGACCCGCCTGGCGCCCGGGCACCTTCGACCGTGTCATGGTCGACGCGCCCTGCTCCGGCCTGGGTGCGCTGCGCCGCCGGCCCGAGGCGCGCTGGCGCAAGGCCGTGACCGACCTCGACGGCCTGGTGCCGCTGCAGCAGACCCTGCTCGACCGCGCGCTCGACGCGGTGCGGCCAGGTGGCGTGGTCGCCTACGTGACCTGCACGCCGGTGCTCGCCGAGACCCGCGACGTCGTGTCCGCCGTGCTCGACCGCCGCGACGACGTACGCCTCGAGGACGCCGCGCCCCTCCTGCCCGACGTCAGCGACGCGGAGGGGCCGCTGCCGGGGACCGTTCAGCTGTGGCCGCACCGGCATGGCACCGACGCCATGTTCCTGGCCCTCCTGCGCCGCGGATAGGCTCGGGCGCACCATGGGCATCCAGATCTCCCCGAGCCTGCTCTCCGCCGACTTCGCCGACCTCGGCGCGGAGGCCAACCGCATCCCCGGCGCCGACTGGCTCCACGTGGACGTGATGGACAACCACTTCGTGCCGAACCTCACCATCGGCCTGCCGGTCGTGGAGGCCCTGGGCAAGGCGTCCGACACCCCGATGGACTGCCACCTGATGATCGAGGACCCCGACCGCTGGGCGCCGGCGTACGTCGAGGCCGGCGCGGCGTCCGTGACCTTCCACGTCGAGGCCGCCACCGCACCGGTCCGGCTCGCCCGGGAGCTGCGCGCCAAGGGGGCCCGCGCCGGGATGGGCCTGCGGCCGGCGACGCCGATCGAGCCCTACGAGGACCTGCTGCCCGAGCTCGACATGCTGCTGGTGATGACGGTCGAGCCCGGCTTCGGCGGCCAGAAGTTCCTGGACATCTGCCTGCCCAAGATCCGGCGCACGCGCGAGCTGCTCGACAAGCACGGCCTGGACCTGTGGCTGCAGGTCGACGGCGGCATCTCGATGGAGACGATCGAGCGCTGCGCCGAGGCCGGCGCCGACGTGTTCGTGGCCGGGTCGGCCGTCTTCGGCGCCGACGACCCCGACGCGATGGTGCAGGCGTTGCGCGAGGCGGCCGAGGCCGCCGCCGGCTGACCCCGGCCGGTCTCAGGCCGACGGGCCGCGCAGCGGCAGCCGGACCCGCATCACCGTCCCGACGCCGTCGGGTCCGCGGGCGACCTCGATCGTGCCGAGGTGCCTGTCGACGACCGCCCGCCGGGCGATGTCGAGACCGAGCCCGGTGCCCTTGCCGACGTCCTTGGTCGTGAAGAACGGCTCGAACACCCGCGCCTCCACGTCCGGCGGGATCCCCGGCCCGGTGTCGCCGACCTCGACCACGACGTGGTCGCCGTCCAGCCGTGTGACGAGCCGGAGCGTGCCGTCGCCCTCCATCGCGTCGACCGCGTTGTCGACGAGGTTGGTCCAGACCTGGTTGAGCTCGCCGGGGTACGCCGCGATGCGCGGGAGGTCCGCGGCGTACTCCCGCTCGACCGTGATCCCGTCCCGCAGCTTGTGGCCGAGCACCAGCAGCGTGCTCTCGATGCCCTCGACGACGTCCACGTCCTGCGTGGTCGCGCGGTCCACCTGCGAGTAGGACTTCACAGCAGCGACGAGCTGCGAGATCCGGCTCACCGACTCGCGCGCTTCGCGCAGCAGCTGTGCCACCTGCGTCGTGCAGGCCACCCACACGAACGCCGGGGTCGCCGCGGCGGCCTCGCCGACCACCTCGACCACGCGGCCGCACCAGGCCACGTCGGCCCCCGCGGTCACCAGCGCCGACGCGAGCCGCCAGGGGTCGGCGACGCCGTGCCGGGACAGCCAGACCCCCACCTCCTGCTCGCGGTCGGCCAGGTCCAGCGGCGACAGCGGCACGGAGGGCGGCACGAGCTCGCCGCGCAGGGCGTCCAGCGCGGTGTACTGCTGCGCGGTGATCCCGGCGACCGCCAGGTCGCGCAGCGCGTCGAGCGCCTGTCCGGCCAGCACCTGGACCTCGTCGACCGACCGGTTCGCCGCGGCCGCGGGGTTGTTCAGCTCGTGCGCGAGCCCGGCCGCCAGCGTGCCGAGCGTGAGCAGGGCGCCGTGCTGGCGGGCGGTGGCGTCGATCGAGCGAGCGGTGTGCAGCACGCCTCGGAGCAGGTGCCCGCCGAACGGGAACCACTCGTCGGTGAGGACGCGCAGCCGCTCCGACGGCACCCGCAGCACCCGGCCGGGCACGACCACGCGGCCGGTCGCGAGATACGTGCCGTGCTCGTCCCAGGCGCGGAAACCGCCCGCCCACCGGCCGGGCACGTCCATCCGGGCGACGATCTCCTCGCGCTGCCCCTGGCGGCGGTGCAGCGCGATCTCGCCGTCGATGAGCACCCACCACTGCTCGGCCGGCCGGCCCTCGGTGAACAGCTCGGCTCCGGTCTTCGTCGTGATGACCTCTCCGGCGTCGAGCAGCTGGGTGAGCTGCTCGTCGCTGAGCCGGGCGAGCACCGGCAGCGGCCGGAGCTCCTCGATGCTGACCTGCGCGCCCATCGCCGGCCTCAGACCGTCGCCAGGTAGCGGTGAACCAGGTGCACGGCCATCGCGCCCTCGCCGACGGCCGACGCCACCCGTTTCATCGAGTCCAGGCGCACGTCGCCAGCGGCGAACACGCCGGGCACGCTCGTCTCCAGGGCGTACGGCGGTCGGGGGAGCGGCCAGCCGTCTGCCAGGTCGGGACCGGTGACCACGAACCCGTGGCCGTCGCGCACGACCTCGCCTCCCAGCCAGTCGGTGTGCGGCTCGGCGCCGATGAACACGAACAGCCAGTCCGCCGGCACCTCCTCCTCGGCTCCGGTGGCCCGGCCGCGCAGGACGAGCGTCTGCAGGTGCCCGTCGCCGCGGCAGGCGGCGACCTCGGTGCGCAGCCGGACCTCGATGACCGGCTCGGCCTCGACCCGGTCCACGAGGTAGCGCGACATCGAGACCCCGAGGTCGTCGCCGCGCGCCAGGAGCACGACCCGTTTGGCGTGGCGCGCCAGGTTGAGCGCCGCCTGACCGGCGGAGTTGGCCGCCCCGACGACGTACACCTCGTCGCCCTGGCACTGCGCGGCCTCGGACGCGCTTGCGCCGTAGTAGACGCCGCGCCCGGTCAGCTCGTCGCAGCCGGCCGCGGGCAGGCGCCGGTAGGACACGCCCGTGGCGACGATCACCGACCGCGCCTCGACCGCGCCCTCGCCGTCGAGCAGCACCGCGCGGACCGGGCCGCGCGGCTCCAGGCCGACCACGTCGCGGGCGAGCACCATCTCGGCGCCGAAGCGCCGCACCTGGGCGAGCGCCCGCTGCGCCAGGTCGGCGCCGCTCAGGCCCTTCGGGAAACCGAGGTAGTTCTCGATCGCGGCGCTCTGCCCGGCCTGGCCGCCCGGCGCCTCGCGCTCCACGACGACCGTGCTGAGCCCCTCGGAGGCGGCGTACACCGCTGCCGCGAGGCCCGCGGGGCCACCGCCGACGATGCACACGTCGTACAGCGGCTGCCGGGCGGCGGTGTTCAACCCGAGCGCGCCGGCGAGGTCGAGCGTGGTGGGGGAGCGCAGCTCACCGCGGTAAGGCACCAGCACCAGCGGCAGCGCGTCCGGCCCTGCGTCCGCGAGCGTGGCCAGCCGGACGCCCTCGGCGTCCCGCTCGACGTCGTACCAGTGGTAGGGCACGTGGTTGCGGGCGAGGAACGTCTTGAGCTCGTGGCTGCGCTCGGACCAGCGGTGCCCGACAACACGCACGTCGCGGCTGTGGTCGGGGTGCTGGCGCTGCCAGTCGCCGAGGAGGTCGTCGAGCACGGGATAGAGCCGGTCCTCGGGCGGGTCCCACGGCTTCAGCAGGTAGTGGTCGAGGCCGATCTCGTTGATCGCGGTGATGGCGACCTCGGTGTCGGCGTACGCCGTGAGCAGCACCTTCTTGGCCTCCGGCGCGTGGTCGGTGGCCCGGGCGAGCATCTCGGTCCCGGTCATCTCCGGCATCCGTTGGTCGGTGAGGACCAGCGCCACCGGGTCGGCGCGCAGCGCGAGCTGGGCCAGCACGTCGAGCGCGTCGCGGCCGGAGGTCGTCCGGACGACGCGGTAGTCCTCGCCGTACCTCGTCAGCAGGTCGCGCGTGATCGCGGACGACACCTGCGGGTCGTCGTCGACGGTGACGATGGCGGGTCGCGTCATGTCGGGTTCCCTGGGTGGTGTGGCCTCCCGAGCGACCGCGCTGGTGTGCGCAGCATAGATCGGACCCCGGCGGGTCCGCTGCCGCGTGGCGGACCTCACTGCCCGGCGGCGCCGGCTTGTGGCAGGCTGGTCCGCGACGAGTGAACAGCTCGCGTGCTCTGGGGTCGGTGCAATTCCGAACCGGCGGTGAAAGTCCGCGACCCGGCTGCAGCCAGCAGCCGGTTGACCAGGTGGAACTCCTGGACCGACGGTGAGAGTCCGGATGGGAAGAGCCACGCGGTCGGTTCGCGGTCGACCGCCCAGCGGTCCGTCCGCCTCCGTCCCCGTCCCCTTTCCGCAGCGCCCCGGACCTCGCGAAGCGCCAGAGAGGGTGGACCTTCGAGTGAGCGGGACCGGGAGCACCAGCCGCGCCGAGCGCGACGCGATGACGCGCGCGCTCGCCCTGGCCGCGTCCCCCGGTGTGCCGCTCGGCCCCAACCCGCGCGTGGGCTGCGTGCTGCTGTCGCCCGACGGCGAGACCGTGGCCGAGGGGTTCCACCGTGGCGCGGGCTCTCCGCACGCCGAGGTCGACGCCCTGAGCCGCGCCGGGGACCGAGCCCGGGGCGCCACCGCCGTCGTGACCCTCGAGCCGTGCAACCATCACGGACGCACCGGCCCGTGCGCCGAGGCGCTGGTGGCCGCCGGTGTCGCGCGAGTCGTCTACGCACAGGCCGACGCCAACCCGGTCGCCGAGGGTGGTGCTGAGACGCTGCGCCGTGCGGGCGTGGACGTCGTGGGCGGCCTGTTCGCGGACCGCGCGCGATCGCTCAACCGGGAGTGGACGTTCGCCGTGGAGAACGGCCGGCCCTTCGTCACCTGGAAGTTCGCCACCACGCTCGACGGGCGCAGCGCAGCGGCCGACGGTACGTCGAGATGGGTCTCGTCGCGGCCGGCCCGGCTGGACACGCACCGGCTCCGGGCGCGCTGCGACGTGATCCTGGTCGGGACCGAGACCGTGCTGGTGGACAACCCGCGCCTCACGGTCCGCGACGAGCTCGACCAGGACCTGCCCCGCGAGCGGCAGCTGCTGCGCGCGGTGATGGGTCTGCGCGACGTGCCCGTCGACCGGAGGGTGCGCGACGACGCGGCGGAGTTCGTGCACCTGCGCACGCGCGACCCGCACGGGGCGATGAAGGAGCTGTTCGCCCTCGACCGGCAGCACGTCTTCCTCGAGGGCGGCCCGACCCTGGCGTCGGCGTTCCTGCGGGCCGGGCTCGTCGACGAGGTCGTCACCTACGTGGCGCCGATGCTGCTGGGCGCCGGACGCACCGCCGTCGGCGACCTCGGCATCACCACGATCGCCGACGCGTTGCACCTGCGGGTCACCGACGTGACCGTGCTGGGCGACGGCGCCGAGACCAACGTGCGGCTCACCATGACGCCGCTCGGCAACCCCCGAGAAGACAGGGAAGAGGACCGCTGATGTTCACCGGGATCGTCGAGGAGCTCGGCGTCGTCGAGGGGATCGAGCAGCAGGACGACGCGATCCGGCTGACCGTGCGCGGCGCGTTCGTCACCACCGACGCCTCGCTCGGCGACTCGATCGCCGTCAACGGCTGCTGCCTCACCGTGGCGCAGCGGGACGGCGAGACGTTCACCGCAGACGTCATGCACGAGACGCTGAGCAAGACCTCGCTGGGCGCCCTCGACATCGGCTCGAAGGTCAACCTCGAGCGCGCGGTCACGCCCACCACCCGGCTCGGCGGCCACGTGGTGCAGGGGCACGTCGACGGCACCGGCCGCGTGCTCCGCCGTACCCCCAGCGAGCACTGGGAGGTCGTCGAGATCGAGCTGCCCGCCGATCTCACCCGCTACCTCGTGCCCAAGGGCTCGATCACCGTCGACGGCATCTCGCTGACCGTCGTCGACGTCCTCGAGTCGTCCTTCACCGTCAGTCTCATCCCCGAGACGCTCGCCCGCACCACGCTCGGCTTCAAGCAGCCCGGCGACCCGGTGAACCTCGAGGTCGACGTCATCGCGAAGTACGTCGAGCGCCTGCTCGAGCACCGTCAGGAGACCGCATGAACATCCTCGAATGGCTGATCCACGGCACCTTCTCCGTGCCGGGCGGCGAGCTGCGCGTGCCCGAGGTCGTCGGCAACCTCTTCGGCCTCGCCAGTGCGATCCTCGGCATGCGCCGGGTGGTCTGGGCGTGGCCGGTCGGTCTGGTCGGCAACGCGTTGCTGTTCAGCGTGTTCGCTACCGGTGAGCTGAGCGGCGCGGTCACCGAGCCGCTGTGGGGGCAGGCCGGCCGCCAGGTGTTCTTCGCGGCGGTCTCCGTCTACGGCTGGTGGCGGTGGTCGCAGTCCAAGCGCCAGGGCGGCTCCGCCGACGGCCGCGCGATCACCCCGCGCTGGGCGACCGGCCGCGAGCGGCTGTTCCTCGTCGGGCTGGCCGTGGTCGGGTACGCCGCGGCGTACGCACTGCTGATCCGGATCGGCTCGTGGGGTCCGGCCACCGAGGCGTGGATCCTGGCCGGCTCCATGCTCGCGACGTACGGCATGGCTCGCGGCTGGGTGGAGTTCTGGCTGGTCTGGATCGCGGTCGACGTCGTCGGCGTCACCACGCTGGTGCAGGCCGGCTACTACCCGACGGCCGCGATGTACCTCGTCTACGGCGGCTTCGTCATCCTCGGATTCGTCGTCTGGCTGCGCGCCTCGCGCAACGTCGATGCGCCGCACCCGGAGGAGCCGACCGTGGAGGCGGCGGCATGAGCGCGCGACCGACCGTCCGGCTCGACACCGTCGAGCGCGCGATCGCCGACATAGCGGCCGGCAAGGCGGTCGTGGTAGTCGACGACGAGGACCGCGAGAACGAGGGCGACCTGATCTTCGCCGCCAGCAAGTCCACGCCCGAGCTGATGGCGTTCACGATCCGCTACAGCTCCGGCGTCATCTGCGCGCCGATGGAGGCAGCGACGCTGGACCGGCTCGGCATCCCGTTGATGACCCCGCACAACCGCGACCGGCACCGTACGGCGTACACCGTCTCCGTCGACGCCCGCGACGGGATCACCACCGGCATCTCGGCGGCCGACCGCTCGCACACCGTGCGCGTGCTGAACGACTCGGCCACCGAGCCGTTCGAGATCACCCAGCCGGGGCACGTGTTCCCGCTGCGCTACACCGAGGGCGGCGTGCTCGCCCGGCCCGGGCACACCGAGGCCGCGGTCGACCTGGCCCGGCTCGCCGGGCTGACGCCGGCGGGTGTGATCTCCGAGATCGTCAACGACGACGGCACGATGAAGCGCGGCCAGGACCTGCGCGACTTCGCCGATGAGCACGGCCTGGCGATGATCTCGATCGACGACCTGATCCACTACCGGCGCCGGCACGAGAGCCACGTGCAGCGCGTCGCGGAGACCCGGCTGCCGACGCGCTCGGGCGACTTCACGGCGTACGGCTACCGGATGACCATCGACGGCACCGAGCACATCGCGCTGGTGCACGGGCACATCGGCGACGGCGAGGGCGTGCTGACCCGGGTGCACTCCGAGTGCCTGACCGGCGACGTGTTCGCGTCGCACCGGTGCGACTGCGGGCCTCAGCTCGAGGAGGCCATGGAACGGATCGTCACGGAGGGGAGGGGCGTCGTGGTCTACCTGCGCGGGCACGAGGGCCGGGGGATCGGCCTGGTCGCCAAGCTGCAGGCCTACCAGCTGCAGGACGGCGGCCGCGACACCGTCGACGCCAACCTCGAGCTCGGGCTGCCCGCGGACGCCCGGCACTACGGCACCGCCACCCAGATCCTGCGCGACCTCGGCGTCCGGTCGGTGCGGCTGCTGACCAACAACCCCGGCAAGGTGACCAGCCTCGAGGACTACGGCGTGCCGGTCACCTCACGGGTGCCGCTGACGCCGCACCCCAACGACCACAACATCGGCTACCTGCTCACCAAGCGGGACCGGATGGGCCACGAGATGCCCCACCTCCCCACCGACGACACCTCTGGAGTCACAGCATGAGCGGCCACGGCGCCCCGACGGACCAGCCCTTCGACTGCAGCGACCTGCGCGTCGCCGTCGTCGCGTCGAGCTGGCACACCCAGGTGATGGACGGGCTGCTCGCCGGCGCCCAGCGCGCGCTCGACGCCTACGACGTCGAGTCGCCCGAGATCGTCCGCGTGCCGGGGTCGTTCGAGCTGCCGGTGACCGCGAAGGCGCTCGCCGAGCGGGGGTACGACGCCGTTGTCGCGCTCGGCGTCGTGATCCGCGGTGGCACGCCGCACTTCGACTACGTGTGCCAGGCCGCCACCGACGGGCTGACCCGGGTCACGCTCGACACCGGCGTGCCCGTCGGCTTCGGCGTGCTGACGTGCGACGACGAGCAGCAGGCACTCGACCGGGCGGGGCTGACGGGGTCGAAGGAGGACAAGGGCTACGAGGCCGCGTCGGCCGCATTGGTGACCGCGACCACGCTGCGGGACATCCGGAGCTAGCCGGTCACGCCGGGGCCGTAGGGTTTGTCGGGTGAAGACGTTCGACGAGCTCTGGACCGAGCTCTCCGAGAAGGCCCAGACGCGCCCCGAGGGCAGCGGCACCGTCGCCGCCCTCGACGCCGGCGTCCATGCCATCGGCAAGAAGCTGGTCGAGGAGGCCGCCGAGTCCTGGATGGCCGCCGAGCACGAGGGCAAGGAACGCGCGGCCGAGGAGATCAGCCAGCTGCTCTACCACGCCCAGGTGCTGATGCTGGCCAGCGGCCTCTCGCTCGACGACGTCTACGCCCACCTCTGACCCGAGGACCCATTCGATGAGCAACTCAAGTGGTCAAGGCGGAGGCGACACCCTCCGCATCGCGCTGCCCAACAAGGGTTCGCTCGCGCAGTCGGCCTCCGACATGCTGCGCGAGGCCGGCTACAAGCAGCGCTCCGACGCCAAGCAGCTCACGCTGACCGACGGCGGCAACGCGGTCGAGTTCTTCTACCTGCGGCCGCGCGACATCGCGCTGTACGTCGGCGAGGGAACGCTCGACGTCGGCATCACCGGCCGCGACCTGCTGCTCGACAGCGGCGCGAAGGCCGAGGAGGTGCTGCCGCTCGGGTTCGGCCGTTCGCGGTTCCGGTTCGCGGCCCCGTCCGGCACCGTGCGCGACCTCGACGGTCTGACCGGCACGCGTATCGCCACGTCGTACGACGGCGTGGTGCGGCGCTACCTCGAGGAGCGCGGGATCGACGCGACCGTGACGCGGCTCGACGGTGCGGTGGAGACCTCAGTGCAGCTCGGTGTCGCGGACGTCATCGCCGACGTCGTCGAGACCGGCAGCACGCTGCGCCAGGCCGGGCTCGAGGTGTTCGGCGAGACGATCCTGGAGTCGGAGGCCGTGCTGATCACGCGTGCCGGCGCCGCCGTACCGTCCGGCTTCGAGGTCTTCCGGCGGCGTCTCGAGGGCGTTCTCGTGGCGCGGTCGTACGTGATGATGGACTACGACATCCCGGTCGAGCACGTCGAGCGGGCCGTGGCGCTCACGCCCGGCATCGAGAGCCCGACCGTGTCGCCCCTTCATCGGGAAGGGTGGGTCGCCGT
>NZ_CAMPGZ010000032.1 GCF_946885725.1 uncultured Nocardioides sp. | reverse complement strand
CCGGCCTGGACGGCGAGCTTCGGCATTGGTCGAACAGATGTTCGAATTCCGACGTACAATCGGTCCATGCCCGAGCTCGTCGCCCCGCCTGGCTGGCCCCGCCAGGTCCGGCCACCCGGCGCGCCCGGCTGGGAGCGCACCGCGGTCGCCTGGCTGCTGGACGTCTGCCCGCCGGAGTACCGCTCCTATCCCGCCCTCCGCCGGCACGACGTGATCCTGGCCCGGTTCGCGGTGCTGCACGTCGAGGCCTGCCAGGCCGCCGTCCAGCGTGGGCTCAGCGAGGCCCGCGGCGCGCTGCGCGACGTGGCCGACCTCGACGCGGTGGAGGCCGCGGTAGAGACCTGGCAGGCCGAGTCCGCCCGGCTGCTCGCCGAGCGGCGCGCGGTCGGCCTCGTCGAGGAGGCGCTGCGCGGCAAGCGGTTCGTCGCCCGCCTCTGACTCCCGACCCGGGACACGCCCGGCGCGCCTACGGATTCCCCGGCCGGTGCCGATCTAGCCTGCGCATGAAGAAACCCCCGGCACTTGTCCTGCCGGGGGTTCTTCACGTCGATTGAGGCTTCGACGAACACCTGGAGACTCCAGCGTAACGACCGTGTCTGCGCCGGGCCAGATCGCTCAGCGGGCGCCCAGCTTGTCGAGGACCCACGCGTAGACCTCGGCCTCGTAGGCCAGGTGGCTGTAACGCCCCGACGGCCCGACGTGCGAGCCCGCGCCCGTCTCGACCCGGAACAGGCAGCGCGGTGACCACGCCGGGTCGCTCGCGCGCAGCGCCGCCACCCACTTGGCCGGCTCGAACACCATCACCCGCGGGTCGTGCAGGGCGCCGGTGACCAGCAGGTCCGGTCGGCTGCCCGCGGGCGGCAGGTTGTCGTACGGCGAGTAGGCGAGCATCCACGCGAAGTCCTCCGGACGACGTGGGTCGCCCCACTCGTCCCACTCGTTCACGGTGAGCGGGATCGACGCGTCGAACATCGTGCTCACCACGTCCACAAACGGCACCTCGGCGACCACCGCACGCCACCGCTCCGGGCGTTGGCTGAGCACGGCGCCCTGCAGCAGCCCGCCCGCGGACAGCCCGCGCGTGGCGATCCGGGTGCCGTCGATGATGCCGCCCTCGGCCGCCGTCACGCCGATCGCGTCGGCGACCGCCAGGTGGTCGGCGAAGGTGTTCTGCTTGTGCTGCATGCGCCCCTCGAGCCACCAGCGCCGGCCGCCCTCGCCACCGCCGCGCACGTGCGCGTGCACGTACACCACGCCCCGGTCGAGCAGGCTCGGCAGCGCCGGGTCCCACTCCTGCTCGAAGACGTACTCGTAGGCGCCGTACCCGTACATCAGCGCCGGCGCGGTCCCGTCCAGCGGCGTCTCCACGTGCCGCACCACGGTCATCGGCACGGGCGTGCCGTCCGGCGCCGTCGCCGACCGCGTCTCCGCGACGTACCGCGCCGGGTCATGCTTCGGCGCCTCCGCCCGGTGCCGCACGGTCCGCGCTCCGGTGGTCAGGTCGATGTCGGTCCACACCGGCGGCTGCACGTGGGCCTGGTCGCAGACCGTCACGAACGACGCCCGGTAGTCCTGGTTGACGCCGAGGTCCAGCGTGCCGCCGGGGTGCGCCGGCAGCACCAGGTGCCCAGGCCCGGCCAGGTCGTCCACGGACAGCAGTCGTACGGCGCGCCGCCCACACGTGCGCAGCCGCAGCACGACGTGCCCGTCGAACGCGTCCACGCGCTCCAGCCGCTCCGCGGGGTCCTCCTCGCGCAGCGGCCACCACGTCGTGGAGTCCTGGTCGCCGTCGCGGGGGACCGGTGCGCCGGCCAGGCGGAACTCCGGCGCGCCGTCGTTGGTCACCAGCAGCATCGCGTCGAGACCGGGGTGGTGCTCCGCGTGGTACTCGACGCCGGCGCGCCGGCCACCGACCGACCACGGCTTGGCGTCGGGGTCGTGCAGGTCCAGCGCCCACACCTCCGACGTGTCGCGGCTGATCGACCAGACGACCGCGACGTCACCGCTGCGGCACCGTCGTACCTCGAACGAGAACCGCTCGTCGTCCTCGGCCATCAGCAGCTCGTCGTCGGAAACCGGCGTGCCGACCCGGTGCCGCCACACCTGGTGCGGCCGGTAGAGGTCGTCGTGCACGGTGTAGACGAACCAGGACGAGTCGGCCGACCACGCGCCGCCGTAGTAGGTGCGCGGCACCACCTCGGCGAGGTCCCGCCCGGTGCGCAGGTCGCGGAAGTGCAGCGCGAAGACCTCGTCCCCGGTGCGGTCGACGCTGTAGGCGAGCAGCGAGCCGTCCGGGCTGTACTGCGTCAGCCCGAGGTCGAGATATCCGGACTCGTCGGTCAACGTGTTCGCGTCCAGGACGACCTCGCCATCACGTAACAACTGGGCGTAGTTACTTCCAGCCGGGTGACGCGTGTAGTACGAATAACCATCTCGCTCCCAACTGACCGACGAGTCAGTAGGGGGCACCCGAGATTCCATCTCGGACCGCAACGTCTCCACCAGGGAGTGCAGATGCGCCGTCGACGAGTCGTACCAGGATCGCTCCTCGGTGAGATAGGCGAGAAGCTCCGGCGAGTCCGTCTCCCGCATCCAGTGGTAGGGATCCGGCCGTTCCACGCCGTGCTCGGTGTGGGTGAGGGAGCGGCGCGGGGCGACCGGGGGCTGCTGCACAGGACGCACCGTAGCCCTCGCCGTGCCCTCCTGGCAGCGATCGCGCTGCTCGCCCTGGTCTTCGCGAGCCTCGGGCTCACCTCGACGGCGGCGACCGCCGGCGACGACGGCAAGGACGGCGAGGACGGCGAGGACAAGACCACGACGTTCACCGTCGGGCTGCTCAACGAGGTCGACTCGTTCAACCCGTTCAAGGGGATCGAGGCGGCGTCGTACGAGATGTGGGCGCTCAGCTACGACATGCTGGTCAACTACTCGATGAAGGACATGTCGCCCGCGCCGGGCCTCGCCACCGAGTGGGAGACCTCGGACGACGGGCTCACCTGGACCTTCCACCTGCGCGACGACGTCACCTGGTCCGACGGCGAGCCGTTCACCTCGGCCGACGTGGTGCACACCTACAGCCGGGTCATCGACGGCGGCGTCGAGGCCGACACCTGGGGCTCCTACCTGAGCTCGGTCGAGGAGGTCACCGCGCCGGACGAGCAGACCGTCGAGCTGCACCTGGAGCGACCCAACGCGGTGCTGCCGCTGCTGCCGATCCCGATCCTGCCCGAGCACATCTGGAAGGACATCTCGGAGAAGCAGGCCAACACCTACGCCGCCGAGCCCGAGGACGGGCCGGTTGTCGGCACCGGGCCGTTCGTGCTCGTCGAGGGCACGGCCGGCGGGTCGACGTACCGCTTCGAGGCGAACCCCGACTACTGGGGCAGCGGGCCGTACGTGGACGAGGTCGTGTTCCGGGTGTTCAAGGCCGAGGACCCCGCGGTGCAGGCGCTGATCAAGGGCGAGATCGACTTCCTGCACGACATCACGCCGCTGCAGCTGAAGGCGCTCGAGGGTCGCGAGGGCATCACCACGGTCGACGGCATCTCACCGCTGTTCGACGAGTTCGCGTTCAACGCCGGCGCCGTCGACCTCGAGACCGGGAAGCCGATCGGCGACGGCAACCCGGCGCTGCGCGACCCGAAGTTCCGGCACGCGCTCGGCTACGCCATCGACATCGACCGGCTGATCGAGGGTGCCTACCAGGGCGCGGCCGAGCCCGGCCAGACGATCGTGCCGTCGGCGTACAGCAACTACCACTGGTCGCCGCCGGAAGGCGAGGGCTTCACCTTCGATCTCGAGAAGGCGGGCGAGCTGCTCGACGAGGCCGGCTACGAGATGGGTGACGACGGCCTGCGCACCATGCCAGACGGCAGCCCGATCGGCACGCTGCGGCTGGTCGGCCGGCCCGAGGAGCCGCGGTCGGTGACCGCGCTCGACTTCTTCAAGGAGTGGCTGGCCGAGCTCGGCATCGAGGCCGAGGTCTCCTCCATGGAGAGCAACCGACTGACCAACGCGATCCTCGACGGCGAGTTCGACGTCTTCCACTGGAACTGGTACGTCGAGCCCGACCCCGACTCGATCCTCGACGTGATGACCTGCGAGGAGCGCGGCAACTGGTCGGACTCCTGGTACTGCAACTCGGAGTACGACCGGCTCTACAAGGCGCAGAACCGCGAGCTCGACGAGGAGAAGCGGGCGGAGATGATCCGCGAGATGCAGCAGATCCTGTGGGAGGACTCGCCGTACCTCGTGCTCGCCTACACCACGACCGGCCAGGCCTTCCGCAGCGACCGGTTCGCGTGCTTCCAGCCGCAGCCCGACCCCGGCGGCGTGCTGCTGGTGCAGTACGGCGGACGCAACTACTCGCTGCTCCGTCCCGCCGACGAGGCCGGCGACTGTGACGGAGTCACGACGGCGCTCGGTGCCAACCAGGAGCTGGACCCGGCCGCGGCCGGCACGAGCAGCGACGACGCCGGCAACGGGATGCTGGTCGCCGGCGGCCTCGCGGCCGTCGCGCTGCTCCTCGGCGCCAGCATCGTGATGCTGCGGCGGCGCGCCACGGCCGACGATCGCGAGTGACGCCGACGTGACGATCCTGGCCTCCGAGGTCGAGGCAGCACCGACCGCCGTTCCGCGGTCGAGCTACGGCCGCTACCTCGTCGCCAAGGTGCTCGGCGCGCTCGGGAGTCTGTTCTTCGTCCTGGTCGTGAACTTCTTCCTGTTCCGGGTGCTGCCGGGCGACCCGGCCCGGACGCTGGGGCGCGGCCGCTTCCGCGACGAGGAGGCGCTGGAGCGGTTCCGCAGCACCTACGGTCTCGACCAGCCGCTGCTCCAGCAGTTCGTCACGTTCCTGAAGAACACCTTCACCGGCGAGCTCGGCGTCTCGCTGCGCTACCGGGTCCCGGTCTCCGACCTGATCCTCGACCGGCTCTGGCCGACGCTGCTGCTGGTCGGCACCTCGACCGTGCTGGCCACCATGATCGGCGTCTACCTCGGCATCCGGTCGGCCTGGCACCGCGGCGGAAGGTTCGACAAGAGCACGACCGCGGGCGCGCTGACGCTCTACTCCATGCCCGAGTGGTGGCTGGGCCTCCTGCTGATCGCCGGTCTCGCCGTCGGCATCGGCCCGCTCCCGGGCATCTTCCCGACGGGCGGGCTCACGTCCGTCGACGTGCCCGACGACCCGCTCATGGCCGCGCTCGACGTCGCCTGGCACCTCACCCTGCCGGTGATCACACTGACCCTGGCGTACCTCGCGGACTACTCCCTGATCATGCGCAGCTCGCTGCTCGACGAGCTGGGGGAGGACTACCTCACCACCGCGCGCGCCAAGGGCCTGCGCGACATCGACGTGCGCAACAAGCACGCCGTCCGCAACGCGCTCCTCCCGACGACCACGATCGTCGCGCTCAACATCGGGTTCGTGGTGTCCGGCGCGATCACGATCGAGACGATCTTCTCGATCCCGGGTCTCGGCCTGCTGGCGAGCGAGGCACTGGAGATCCCCGACTACTGGGTGCTCCAGGGCACGTTCCTCGTCGCGTCCGCCGCGGTCATCTTCGCGAACCTCGCCGCCAACCTGCTGTACGGCGTGCTCGACCCCCGGGTGCGGACATGAGCGCGCCCGACGCCACGACCGAGACCCGCCCGCTGACCCCACGCCAGGTCACCCGGCAGCGTCGCGCGGCCGCCGCGCGACGCACGTGGCGCGAGTTCCGGCTGCACCGCTCCGGCCTCGTCGGCCTCGGGATGCTCGGCTTCTTCTTCCTCGTGGCGATCTTCGCGCCGGTGCTCGCCGACCCTGAGGGTCTGAAGGTCACCACCGCCACCGGCGGCGTGCTCGAGCCGCCCTCGAGCGAGTTCTGGCTCGGCACCGACGACAACGGTCGGTCCGTGCTGACCCTGCTGATCTGGGGCTCGCGCATCTCGCTGTTCGTGGGACTGTTCGCCACCGCGATCTCGATGCTGATCGGCACGGTGGTCGGCCTGATGGCGGGCTTCCTCGACGGGTGGCCCGCGCGCGTGCTGTTCCGGCTCACCGAGTGGTTCCTGGTGATCCCGTTCCTGCCGCTGGCGATCGTGCTGGCCAGCGTCCTCGGCCGGTCGCTGCTCAACATCGCGATCGTCATCGGCGTGACCAGCTGGCCCGGCACGGCACTGCTGATCCGCAGCCAGACGCTGTCCATCCGCGAGCGCCCCTACCTCGAGCGCGCCCGCGTCCTCGGTGCCGGCCGGGGCCACCAGATGGTCCGGCACATCCTGCCCAACGTGATGCCGATGGTGTTCGCCAACACCACGCTCTGCGTCGCGGTCGCCATCCTGTCCGAGACGACGCTGAGCTTCCTCGGCCTCGGCGACCCGACCCGGGTGTCCTGGGGACTGATGCTCGAGAACGCCTTCTCCGTGGGCGCGATGACCACCGGCGCGTGGTGGTTCATCATTCCGCCCGGCGTGTGCGTCGTGCTGGTCGTGCTGTCCTTCACACTCGTCGGCCAGGCGCTGGAGGAGATCTTCAACCCGCGGCTGAGGGCCAGGCGGTGACCGCATGAGCGGACAGACCGCGCTGCTGGAGCTCGACGGGCTCACCGTCACCTACCGGACCGACGAGGGACCGCTGCCCGCCGTCCGCGGCGTCGACCTCACCGTCGGCGCCGGCGAGGTCGTCGGCTTGGCGGGGGAGTCCGGCTGCGGGAAGAGCACCGTCGCGGCCACCGTGCTCCGGCTGCAGCCACGCGACGCCGTCGTCGGGGGGCGCGTGCTCGTCCAGGGACAGGACGTGCTGACGATGCGGTGGGGCGACCTGCGGGCGCTGCGCTGGGCGGGCGCCTCGATCGTGTTCCAGGGCGCGCTGCACTCCCTGAACCCCGTGCACCGCATCGACCGCCAGATCGCCGAGCCGGTCCGCGTGCACGACAAGGGCGTCACCGAGGCCGAGCTGCAACGACGGGTCGGCGAGCTGCTCGAGCAGGTCGGCCTGGCCGCCTCCCGGGGGCGCGCGTACCCCCACCAGCTCTCGGGCGGCCAGAAGCAGCGCGTCATGGTGGCGATGGCGCTCGCCTGCCGCCCCGACCTGATCGTCGCGGACGAGCCGACGACGGCGCTGGACGTGATGGTGCAGGCGCAGATCCTCGCCCTGATCACAGGTTTGGTGCGCGAGACGGGCGTCGGGATGCTGATCATCAGCCACGACCTGTCGGTGCTGGCCGACGTGTGCGACCGGGTCGCGGTGATGTACGCCGGACGCATCGTCGAGACCGGCACCGCCGCCCAGGTGTTCACCGACCCGCTGCATCCCTACGCCGCGGCGCTCTCCGCCGCCTTCCCGCGCATCGGCGACCCCGCCTCGCGTTACGCCCCCGTCGGTCTCGCCGGCGACCCGCCGGACCCGCGGGCGCTGCCGTCCGGCTGCTCGTTCTCGCCGCGGTGCCCGCTGGCCGCCGACGCCTGTCGCGACGTCGAGCCGCCGCTCGAGACGCACGGCGACGACCGCCGTACGGTCGCCTGCTACCGGGTGAGCGAGACCGCGTCATGACACTCACCGCCGAGGACGTCGCCGTCGAGTTCACGCACCGCAAGGCGCCGCCCGCCCACGCGCTGGCCGGGGTGAACCTCACCGTGTCCCCGGGCGAGGTGGTCGCGATCGTGGGGGAGTCCGGCTCCGGCAAGACCACGCTCGCGCGCACGCTGATGGGGCTCGAGCAGCCGACCCGCGGCCGCGTGCTGCACGACGGACAGCCGCTGTCGTACAGCCCTCGCGGGCTGAAGGCGTTCCGCCGGCGCGTGCAGATGGTCCTGCAGGACCCCGCCGGAGCGCTCAACCCGCGGCACACCGTCTACGAGTCCGTCGCCGAGGGGCTGCGCCTGCACGACGTGGTCCGGAACGACCCGGACGGGCGCAGCGAGGCCGAGCTGGTCGCCACCGCCCTGGCCGAGGCCGGACTGCGCCCGCCGGAGCGGCTGTTCCTGCGCTACCCGCACGAGCTCAGCGGCGGGCAGCGGCAGCGCGTCCTGGTGGCCGGGGCGCTGGCGCTGCGTCCGGAGCTGCTGATCGCCGACGAGCCGGTGTCCAGCCTGGACGCCTCGATCCGTGGCGAGATCCTCGCTCTGCTGCTCCGGCTGCGCGACGACCTCGGTCTCGGCGTCCTCGTGGTCACCCACGACCTCGGCCTGGCCTGGAACGTCGCCGACCGGATCGCGGTGATGTACCTCGGCCGGGTCGTCGAGCAGGGCAGCACCGAGGAGGTGCTGCAGGCGCCTCGCCACCCGTACACCCGTGCGCTGCTCTCGGTCGTGCCCGAGATCGACCGGTTGGCGCCGGTGGTGCTGACCGGCGAGATCCCCGACCCGACTCGTATCCCCTCCGGTTGCCGGTTCCACCCGCGCTGCCCGGCGCTGGCGTCGGGGGAGGCCGCCACGCACGCCGTCGCCGAGGCCTGCCGCTCGGAACCGTTGGCGGTGCTGCCCGCAACCGGTACGGCGTGCGCCTGCCATCTCGACGCGGTGCTCCGGACGTGGGAGGATCGAACGGCTTACTGACTCGTGAGTCAGTAGTGGTCTCGACAGGCTCGACCACCCGGGATCGACCACCGGAGGGAGGTGGGAATGGCGCTCCAGGAGGCACTGCCGCGCGAGATGTACGTCGACCGTGCCCACTGGGAGCGCGAGCGGGAGCTGGTGCTCTACCGGGAGTGGTTCTGCGCGGGACGCCGCCGCGACCTCGGGCTGGACGTGCCGCACCGGCTGGCCGTCGTCGACGAGGCCGGCGAGTCGGTGCTGGTCACGTCGGACGCGGACGGCCGGCTGCACGCGGCGTACAACGTCTGCCGCCACCGCGGCTCCCAGGTCGTCCCGATCGAGCCCGGCGCCGCGCCGGTGTGCGACACGGCGCGGTCGCTGCGCTGCCCGTACCACTCCTGGACCTACGACCTCGAGGGCCGGCTGCTGCGCGCGCCGCACACCGACGCCGACGACGACACCACCGGCCTCGACCTGCACCCGATCGCGGTCGAGACGTGGGGCGGGTTCGTGTTCGTGCACCTCACCCCGGAGACGGCCGCGCCGCTGGCCGACGGCCTGACGGCGTACACGCGCCGGCTCGCCAACTACGAGCTCGACCGGCTCGTCACCGGGCTGACGCTGTCCTACGACGTCCGCGCCAACTACAAGGTGCTGCTCGAGAACTACAACGAGTGCTACCACTGCGGTCCCGTGCACCCGGAGCTGAGCCGGCTGGTCCCTGCGTTCGCGGGCGGTGGCGCGGGGCTCGACTGGGAGCGCGGCGTCGAGCACCGGGAAGGCGCGTGGACGTTCACCACCACGGGAACCACCGAGCGGGCTCCGCTGCCGCTGCTCGGCCCCGACGAGCGTGTCCGGCACAAGGGCGAGCTCGTGTACCCCAACCTGCTGCTGTCGTGCTCGGCCGACCACGTCGCGGCGTTCGAGCTGCACCCGCTCGACGTCGACCGCACGCGCGTGACCTGCCGGCTGCTGTTCGACCCGGACGAGGTCGCGAAGCCGGCGTTCGACCCGTCCGACGCGGGCGACCTCTGGGACCTGGTGAACCGCCAGGACTGGGCGGTCTGCGAGTCGGTGCAGCGCGGGATGTCCAGCCGCGCCTACACGCACGGCTGGTTCGCGCCGATGGAGGACGACAGCCTGGACATCCGGCGCTGGCTGCTGCCGAGGCTGAACCGGGTGGTCGAGCCCGCCCGGGTGGTCGAGCCCGTCGAGACCACGGAGTCGTGATGACGGACTCGTACGACGTCGTCGTGGTCGGGCTGGGCGCGCTCGGCAGCGCGACCTGCCTCGAGCTCGCCCGGCGCGGCCTCGACGTGCTCGGCCTGGAGCAGTACGCCCGCGGCCACGTGCGCGGCGCCAGCCACGACACCAGCCGGATCCTGCGGCACAGCTACCACACGCCGCACTACGTCGGTCTCACGTTCGAGGCGTACGACGACTGGGCCCGGCTCGAGCGCGACAGCGGCGAGCAGCTGGTGACGGTGACCGGCGGGCTCGACCTGTTCCCGCCCGGCGCCGCGATCGGCATCGATGACTACACCGCGTCGCTCTCCGCCCACGACCTGAAGTACGACCTGCTCGACGCCGACGAGGTGACCGGGCGGTGGCCGGTGTTCCGGCTGCCCGACGCGACCGTCGCACTCCACCAGGACAAGGGCGCGATCGTGCCGGCTTCTCGCGGCACCGCCACCATGCAGCGCGAGGCGGAGCGACGCGGTGCGGACCTCCGGTTCGACACCCCGGTCACCGGGCTACGGCGCGAGGGTCTGGGTCTCGTCGTCAACACGGCGGCCGCGTCTGTCCGCGCGGGCAGGGCCGTCGTCACGGCCGACGCGTGGACCAACCACGTGCTGCGCGGCCTCGACGCGTCCGTCCCGCTGGACGTGACGCTCGAGCAGGTGACGTACTTCCGGCCGGAGCGCCCCACCGACTTCGCCGGCATCCCGCTGTGGATCTGGATGGACGACCCGTCCTTCTACGGCTTCCCCTGCTACGGCGAGCCGACCGTCAAGGCGGCACAGGACTGCGGCGGGGCGCCGGTCGACAACGCGGACCCCGCCGACCGGACCTTCGACGAGTCTGTCCCGATGCGCGACCTGCTGGCTGCGCACATGGCCGCGATGCTGCCCGGCTCCGGCGCGCCGCAGCGGTCGGTGCGCTGCCTCTACACGCTGACCCCGGACCGCGACTTCGTGCTCGGCCCGGTGCCCGGCCACGAGGACGTCGTGGTGGGGCTCGGCGCCGCGCACGGTTTCAAGTTCGCGCCGACGCTCGGCCGGCTCCTCGCCGACCTGGTGACCGATGCGCCGACCGGGTACGACCTACGCCCGTTCGCCATGGACCGCCCGGCGCTGACCGACCCCGCCTACGAGCCGCACTGGCTGGTGTGAGGTGCCCGCACGCCCAGACGGCTCAGCTCAGTCAGTCGCCGACGACCGCCTCGACGTCCACGTCGAGCTCCTTGGCCAGCGCGTCGGCGATCCACGCCTTGAGCTGCTTGCGCGTCACGGAGCCGTAGACGAGCGCGGCGACCGACAGCCCGTCGAGCAGCGCGGAGATGCGCGCCACCGACGCCTTCGGGTCGGCGGTGCGGAACGTCCCGTCCTCGACACCGGCGCGCACCACCCCGAGCAGCACCGACTCCCAGCGCTTGTCGAGCCGGCGCAGCGCGGTGCGGATCTCGGGCTCGCGCTGCGCGCACGCCCAGGCGTCGATCCAGAGCTTCCAGCCCGTAGCCGCGCCCGTCGGGCCGTAGAGCCGGACCACGGCGCGCAGCCGGTCCAGCGCCGTACCGCCGCGAGCGACCGCGGCGTCGAGCCGGGCGAGGTCCTTGTTGACCGCGTGCTCGAACGCCGCGACGACCAGCTCGTCCTTGGTGCCGAAGTGGTAGAAGACCAGCGCCGTGCTGCAGTCGAGCGCGTTGGCCACGTCGGCGACGCGGGTGGCGGCGAGGCCGAGCCGCTCCACCTGCTCGACGGTGGCGTCGAGGATCTCCTCCCGTCGCACGTCGACCTTCCTGCGCGCCATGCCGCGACCCTAGCCGTGAACGGACCCGGAGGTTCCTCGTGAGTGACGTCGACACGCTGCGCTCTGTGCTGGCCACCCGCGATCAGGACCCGCCGCGGATGATGCCCGCGCTGGCCTACACCTCCGCCGAGGTCTTCGCCTGGGAGCAGCGCAACCTGTACGCCGGCACCTGGACCTGCCTGGGCCGGGTCGACGAGCTGCTGCCCGATGCCACCGAGGACCGCAAGGCGGTGCTCCAGCGGGCCGTGCAGGTCGGCGACGTGCCCGCGCTGCTGGTGCGCGACGGCGCGACCGTGCGGATGTTCGCCAACACCTGCCGGCACCGCGGCCACGAGCTGCTGCCGCCGGGAGAGGTGTCCGACCGCCAGTCGGTGCTGTGCCCGTACCACGCGTGGACCTACCGCCTCGACGGCTCGGTGCTGGCCGCGCCCGGCTTCCGCGAGGAAGACCGCTTCGACCCGGGCGGGCACCGGCTGGTCGAGCTGCCCGTCGAGACCTGGGCGGGCTGGCTGTTCGGGCACGCCGCGCACGCGCTCGGGGCGTCCGGCGTCCCGCCGTTCGAGGAGCACCTCGGCGCGCTGCCCTCGGTCGTCGCCCCCTACGACCCGGCGTCCCTGCGGCTCGCGGACCGGCACAGCTACGAGGTCGCGGCGAACTGGAAGGTGATCGCCGAGAACTACCACGAGTGCTACCACTGCCCGCTGATCCACCCCGAGCTCTGCCGGGTGACGCCGCCGACGTCCGGCGACAACTACAACCTGCCCGGCGCCTGGGTCGGCGGCTCGATGGTGCTGCGCGACGGCATGGCGACGATGTCGATGACGGGGGAGTCCGGCGGCAACCCGATCCCGGGCGCCCCTCTGACCGCGGTGGAGTACGTCCACCTGCTGCCGAACCTGCTGATCTCCGCGCACCCCGACTATGTGATGACGCACCGGCTGGTGCCGCTCGCGGCGGACCGGACCTGGATCGAGTGCTCGTGGTACCTGCTGCCGTCGGCGGACGGTACGGTGCCCGATCCGTCGTACGCCGTGGAGTTCTGGGACCTCACCAACCGCCAGGACTGGGCGGCGTGCGAGTCGGTGCAGCGCGGCCTGGCCAGCCCGCACTTCCGGCCCGGTCCGTTCGCGCCCAACGAGGACGCGGTGGCGATGCTGGTGGAGACGATCAGCGGTTGGTACGTCGACGGGCCGACCCGCCGAGCCGGGGACGCGCGCGGTCGCGCTGCTCGGCCCGCACCATGACGAGGAAGACCAGCCCCAGCACCAGCATCAGGATCAGCAGCAGAGCGGTCATCAAGTCACCTCCACCTCCCGCACCCTAGGAAGGCGGTCGCCGCGTCGCATGGCCCGGTCGGGTGGTCCGCGGGGCATTGCGCGCCGCCGTTCGCGGCGTTCGCGAGGGATGCCCGGAATGCGGTAGGCCCCGTGTCCGGTGGTGGCTCAGCCGGCCCTGACCAGCTCCAGGCCGAGCCAGCCCGCCAGGTCCTCGATCTCCTGCTGCACGGCCGCACGGACGTCGTTCGGCCACGGCTCGTCCTCGTGCACCGCGTTGACGACGAAGCAGCCGCCCTTGCGGTCGCTCGTCGCGTCGAGCTTCCCGACGAGCCGGTCGCCGACGAGGATCGGCATCGCCCAGTAGCCCCAGCGCCGCTTGGCCACCGGCTTGTACATCTCGAGCTGGTAGTCGAAGTCGAACAGCTCCTCCATGCGCTTGCGGTCGTAGACGAGCCGGTCGAGCGGCGACAACAGCACGGCACGGCCCTCGAACTCGTCGAGCCCGTCGAGGTACGCCGGGTCGACGCGCCACGTGCCCTTGACGCCCTCGATCACCGCGGGTTCGCCGGCCTCGCCCACGTCGTTCGGCTCCGCGGGAGCGGCCGCGGCGCGGGGACGGGCGATGCCGAGCGCGTGCAGGCGCTTGGCATCGAGAAGTCGCTTCGCCTCCGCCTCGTCGGGGACCGGGTCGTCGGGGTAGACCCGCTCGGCGAGGTCCCAGAGCCGCTCCCGGCCGTCACGTCCGGCGGCCGCCACCTCGCCGCGCTGCACCATGAAGTCGACCAGCTTCTCGACGTTGCGGTTGTTGGTCCAGCCGCTCGAGCGCCACGGGCGCACGGTCGAGTCCGGCAGCTCGCGCAGGGGGAGCGGACCGTCGGCGCGCAGCACCTCGAGGATCTCCAGCCGGCAGGCGTCGTTGTCGTGGACCCAGTCGGCGATCTCCTGCTGCCACGGCTTGAGCCCGCCGCTGCCCGGCCACGTCGCCATCTCCGCGCGGTGCAGGGCGATGTCCTCGGGCGGCCGGATCATCCCGAACAGCTCGAGGAGTGCCTGGCTCTCGATCGCGTCGCGCAGCTCGGTCGGGTCGTAGTCGTCGCCGAGACGGCACCACAGCACGAGGTCGGCGCTGGGCGCGACCGCGGCGGTGGGGTCGTTCTGCACGAGGCCGAGGTGGCGGACGACCTCGAACATGTCCTTCGGCCGGTGGGCGTCGAGGAGCTGTGCGCGGACGGCGATGCGCCGCGCGCCCTGCTTGGACAGCTGGTGCGGGCTGGTCACACCGCGAGACTAGGCGCTCCCACCGACAGCTCGCGCCGCACGGCGCGGTCCAGGTCGCGGAAGAAGCAGCCGGTGAAGTGGCCGCCCGCGACGGTCAACGCGGCCTTGCCGAGGCGGCTGACCAGGCCTCCGACAGTCGCCTCGGCGTCGTACCGCAGCGTCGTCGAGCAGTGCACCGGCGTGTCGAGCAGTCGCACCCGCAGGTCCACGCTCAGCCGGCCGCACCGTCCCTTCGCCTCGACCTGCACCCGCAGGTCGGAGCCCGGAAGGATGTCGGAGATGGAGAACGTGCCCCGGTAGGTGTCGGCGATCGGGCCGACGCGCGCCGCGAGCGTCGCGGCGTACACGTCGGTGGCGAGCGGGTCCATGGACTCGCACCCGGCGATGATCGTCCGCAGGACCTGCCGGTCGTGCAAGGCCGCCCAGACGTCCGTCGCCGGCGCCGGCACCTGCCGCTCCCCGTGGAACCGCATGCCGTCTCCCCCTCTCCCGAGACTCGTTCCCCTGGCCCCCCGGCCCGTCTACTTGGAGTGCAATGAGACCGCGAGAGCGGGGCCTGATACATCCCCCGGGCGGCCGAGATCGGCGGCGGCATCCTCCGTCGAAGGGAGGACCTCGGTATCGGTCCCGCCCGGGGAGACAGAGCGCTCACTCCCGCAGCAGCGAGGCGGCGGCCATGCGGGCCACCCAGGCGGCGTACTCCTTCTCGCGCCAGCCGTCGCCGAGCACCAGTCGGCGGTAGCCGAGCGGGTCCATCAGGAGCGCCGCCACCGCCGCGCCGCGCTTGACCGACACGTCCTCGCGGAGGCCGCCGACCTCGCGGAGGTGCCGGACGAACGTCCGGGCGCCGTGCAGCCGGTTGCGCTCCGAGGTCTCGTTGAGCTCGGCGGCCTCGGGGTCGACGTCGGCGGCGGCGACCAGCGCCGGGTGGATGTACGCGAGTCGCCCGGCGATCTCGCTCATCACCCGCGCCCATTTCTCGACCGCGGTGGCGGGGTCGGTCTCGGTCAAGAAGTCCCTGACCGCCGGCCGGTCGCCCAGCGGCACCGGCGCGTCGTCGCCGGCGAGCGCCCAGTCGAAGGCGTCCTTGAGCACGGCCACCTTGCCGCCCACCGAGGTGAACACGGTCTTGCGGCTGACCCCCGCGCGCTCGGCGATCGCATC
Organism: uncultured Nocardioides sp.; assembly: GCF_946885725.1. The sequence goes on along the minus strand of NZ_CAMPGZ010000032.1, from coordinate 9,266 downwards.
CACGGTGGTGCCGGCGAAGCCGCGCTCGACGAACAGCGCCGCACCTGCCTCGACGATCGCACGGCGCGTGGCCCGGGCCTGCTCCTCGCGCAGCGTCGACCGGTATGGACGTCTCGCCTCCGCCACTTGACGCTCGGCTCCCTTGAGGTGACCTTGAGTGTGATGAAAACACTCCGAGTGTACCGGAGGTCGTCATGCGGGTCGTCGTCATCGGATCGGGTCCCACCGGGCTGCTCGCCGGGGCCGCGCTCGCGCGGCGCGGTCACGACGTCGTCTCCGTCGACCGCGACCCCGGTCCGTCCGGCCCATCGGAGGATTCGGCCTGGCGTCGGCGCGGCGTCATGCAGTTCGAGCACGCCCACGGCTTCCGCTCGCAGGTGGGTCGGGTGCTGCACGCCGAGTGGCCCGCCGCGTACGACGCCTGGTTGGCTCGTGGGGCGACTCCCCTCGACGTGGATGCGTCTCCGGGCGATCCGGCCGACCGGGTCGTGCTCTCGCGCCGGTCTACGTTCGAGCGGGCCCTTCGAGCCTCCGCCGTACGTCGCCCGGGGCTCGCGCTGCGCGCCGGGCACGTCGACGGCCTGGTGCTCGAGCACGGCCGGGTGGTCGGCGTGTCGGTCGACGGCGCCGAGGTGCGCGCTGACCTGGTGGTCGACGCCTCCGGCCGGGCGAGCCGCATCAGACCGGTCGGCGAGTCCGGCCGCTCCGCCCGCCCGGACGCGCGGCTCGAGGGCGACTGCGGGCTCGCCTACCTCGACCGGACCTACCGGCTGCGGCCGCACGCCGAGCCGGGGCCGACGAACACCCCGATCGGCTACATGGGGGAGTTCGACGGCTACCAGTGCCTGCTGTTCGTGCACGAGCGCGGCCACTTCTCGGTCGTCCTGGCCCGCCCGACCGCCGACGCGGCGCTCGCGGACCTTCGGCACACCCCGGCGTTCGAGGTGGCTTGCGCCGCGATCCCGGCGCTGGGCGAGTGGACCGACCGCTCCCGGTCGGCGCCGACCTCGGAGGTGATGGTCGGAGGAGCGCTGCGCAACGTCTACCGCAGCCAGCGACGCCTCCACGGTCTGGTCGCCGTCGGGGACGCGGTCGCGACGACGACTCCGACCCGCGGACGCGGGATCGCCATGGCCTACCTGCAGGTCGAGGCGCTGCTGCGCCTGCTCGACGACGGCGCGGACGCCGCGACCGTCGCGGAGCCCTTCGACGCGTGGTGCGCGACGAACGTCGAGCCCTGGGTGGCCGACCACGTCGCGATCGACGGCGGGATGGTGCGCCGGTGGCAGGGCGAGGACATCGACCTGAGCCGGCCAATCACCTCGGACCTCATCGCGGCCGCGGTGCCGGCCGAGCCGAGGATCGGGCCGTACGCCGGCGGCTACTTCGCGATGACCGCGCTGCCGGAGACGCTCCGGCCGGCCGAGCCGCTGGCGCGGGCGGTCTACGAGTCGGGCTGGCGGCCGCCGTACTCACCCGGGCCGACGCGCGACGAGCTCGTCGAGATGGTCGAGCGGACTACCCGGCGACCTTCACGCAGCACCGCTCGGGGTCGGGCTCGAGTCGCGGCCGCAGCGTCTTGATCTCGAGCCCGGCGAGCACACCCTCGACGAAGGAGAGGTTCATGCCGCAGACCAGCTCGGTGTGCGCCTCGGCCAGACGGTCGAACGGGCAGTTGTTCAGGCACAGCTGGCCCTCGACCACCCGCGGCTCGTAGGCCAGCTCGGACAGGACGTCAGAGACCAGCGCGAGGTCCGACTCCGGGTCCCCCTCGGCCTCGCCGCGTCCTTCGACGAGGTCGACGCCGGCCGCGCGGGCGACCTCGTGGACGGCGTCCCCGACCGGCGTACCGTCACGCAGCGAACGCTCCACCGCAGCGGCCAGCAGGTCTCCGGCCAGCTCGTAACGCCGCTCGGGCAGGCTCACCGACACCTGCCGGTCGGCACGCCGGTAGAGCTTCGAGGGCCGTCCCGCGCCGGGGCCGGTGCGGCCGGTGAGGCGGCGGTACTCCACGTCGAGCAGGCCCTCGTCGACGAGCCGGTCGAGGTGGAACTTCACCGAGTGCAGCGCCATGTCGACGCCGGCGGCGGCCTGCTCGCGACTGACCGGCTCGGGGGAGGCGGCGACGAACTGGTAGAGCCGCCACCGGGCGGGCTCGGCGAGTGCGCCGACGGTGGAGACCTGGCGGCCGAGGTCGGCGGACCCCAGGTCGCGAACGGGATCGTTCGACACGGGGTCTCCTTCCCGTCGGCCGCGCTCTTGCTCTCGCGGCGGAAGACTTCTAACGTCAAGACCGTACACCGATAGAGGCGTCGAGGGGAGGAGTCGTGGCCGACGACGCTCGTGACCATGCCGCCGGGGAGGTCGAGGTCCTGTGGCGCTGGGAGCGCTCGGGTGCGGTCTGGCGGGTACTCGGACGCTCCGGCGCGAACCTCTCGGTGGGGTTGTTCACCTGTGACGGCGGCGAGCTCGTCGACCGGCTGTCGACCTCCGACCCGGCGGTGCTCGAGTACGTCGGCGACCGGGAGAGCAGTGAGGAGGACGTCTAAAGGAAGTCGGTCTTGACGAAAGACCGGAGGGGTTCTAACGTCAAAGTATCCCTTCTTTAGAACTCCCGGAAGGAGCTCGTCATGACCGACACTCACCCCGCTTCGGCATCCTCCGCTCGGGAGACCGCTCATGCGCCCACCGCGGCCGACCGGGCGTTCCTGCTGCTCCGCACCACGTTCGTCATCGCGCCGATCGCGTTCGGCCTGGACAAGTTCGCGGAGCTGCTCACTGACTGGGAGCAGTACCTCGCGCCGTGGATCAACGACCTGGTGCCCGGCACCGCGCACCAGGCGATGCTGATCGTGGGCGTGATCGAGGTGGTCGCCGGCCTGCTCGTCGCGTGGCGCCCGGACATCGGCGGCTTCGTCGTCGCCGCCTGGCTGCTCGGCATCATCGTGAACCTGGTCAGCATGGGCGACTACTACGACATCGCGCTCCGTGACTTCGGTCTGATGGTCGCGGCGCTGTCGCTGGCGCTGCTGGCCGCCGACCACCGTCGCCGTACTCGCCGGGTCGCGGTGAGCGCATGAGCCTCGACGCGACCGCCGAGCAGACCACCGAGGAAACCTCGGGGGAGGTGCTGCCTTGGCGGCCCCGGGTCCACGCCACGCCGCCCGCTGTGGACCTGGAGGCCGCCGAGGTGGCGGCGGCCGCGCTGCTCAGCGCGCTCGGCCAGCCCCTGGACAGCCCGCACATGGCCGACACGCCGCGCCGGATGGTGTCGGCGTACGCCGAGATGCTGGCGGTCGAGTCCTTCGACTTCACCTCGTTCCCGAACACCGAGGGGTACGACGAGATGGTGCTGGTCGAGGACATCCCGGTCCGGTCGCTGTGCGAGCACCACATGCTGCCGTTCGTCGGCGTCGCGCACGTCGGCTACCTGCCGCGTGACCGGGTGCTGGGGCTGTCGAAGCTGGCGCGGGTCGTGGACTTCTACGCCCGCCGCGCCCAGACCCAGGAGCGGCTGACCAAGCAGATCGCCGACCACCTCGACGAGCACCTGGCGCCGCGGGGCGTCGGTGTGGTGGTCGAGGCGGAGCACACCTGCATGAGCCTGCGGGGCGTGCGGGCCGAGGGCACCCGGACGGTGACGTCGGCGCTGCTGGGCCACCTGCGGGAAGACCCGGCCGCTCGCGCCGAGTTCCTGTCGCTGACCCGCCGCCGGTGACTCGGCTTCGTTGACGCGGTTGGCTCGACAGAGCTACTGACGAGGCCGCCCGGTTGCGGTTGACTCGGGGCCATGTCGACCGACCCGTGGGAGACCGACACGCTCGACCTCGAGGCCTACCTCGGGCGGCTCGGCGTCCCGGCGCGGGCACCGAGCCGCGAGGCGCTCGACGAGCTGCACGAGGCGCACGTTCGCACGTTCACCTTCGACAACATCGACGTGCTGCTGCGCGCCCATCCCGGGATCACGCTGGACGCCGTGCAGCGGAAGTTCGTCCGCCGGAGCCGCGGCGGCTACTGCTTCGAGCACACGACAATCGTCGCCGCCGCGCTCGAGCGCCTCGGCTACCAGGTGCGCCGCCACCTCGGTCGTGTCGGCGACCCCGACGCCGGCACCCAGCAGGGCCGCACCCACATGGTCGTCGAGGTGGTGCTCGACGGGCAGCGGCTGCTGTGCGACCCGGGCTTCGGCATGAGCCTGCTGCGGCCGATCCCGCTCGAGGACGGCGCCGAGGACGACTACCCGCGGGGCTGGCGTTACCGCCTGCGCCGTACCGACGCGGGGGACTGGGCGCTCTACCGGCTCCGCGAAGACGGCTGGGAGATCACGCACACCACCGACGAGATGGAGGTGCGGCCGGTCGACGTCGCGATCGGGCACCACTGGACCAGCACCTTCCCCGAGTCGCACTTCTCGACGACGCTGATCCTCGCCAAGCACCTGCCCGGCCGGCACGTCACCGTGACGCACGAGACCGTCACCGTCCGCACGCCCGGGCAGCCGACCGAGCACCGGCCGCTGCGCGACGGCGAGGTCGAGCAGTGGCTCGACGATCTCGAGGTCCCGCTCACCGTGGACGAGCGCACCGGGCTGCTGGAGAAGGTCCGCACGCTGGCCCCCACCCGCGTCTGACCGTCGACGCGGGCTGGCAGCATGTCGGGAATGCTGACCGAGGAGCTCTCCTGGCGCGGCCGCACGGTGCGGTGGGGACGGCTCGGGTCCGGTCCCGACGTGGTGCTCTGCCACGGGACGCCGTGGTCGTCGGACCTGTGGCGGCCGTGCGCTGAGGCACTGGCGCCGTACTTCACCGTGCACCTGTGGGACATGCCGGGCTACGGGCGGTCGTCGAAGCGCGCGGAGCACCGGGTGTCGCTCGACGTTCAGGGCGAGCTGTTCGCCGACCTCCTCGACGTCTGGGGGCTGACGTCGCCGCACGTGGTCGCGCACGACATCGGCGGCGCAGTGGCGCTGCGCGCGCACCTGCTGCACGGTGCGGCGTACCGCTCGCTGGCCCTCGTCGACGTCGTCGCCCTCGCGCCCTGGGGCTCGGACTTCTTCCGGCTGGTGCGACAGCACGCCGACGTGCTCGCCGCGCTGCCGGGTGCGGTGCACCGTGGGGCGCTGCGGGCGTACGTCGAGGGCGCGAGCCACGCCGGCCTCCGGCCCGACGTGCTGGAGATGCTCGTCGCGCCGTGGACGGGCGAGGAGGGCCAGGCGGCGTTCTACCGGCAGATCGCGCAGGTCGACGAGGCGCACACCAATGAGATCGAGCCGCGCTACCCGGAGCTCGACCTGCCGGTGCTCGTCGTCTGGGGCGACGAGGACCGCTGGATCCCGGTCGACCGGGCGCACCGGCTGCACGAGATGGTCCCCGGCTCGCAGCTGCGGATCATCGAGGGCGCCGGCCACCTCATCCAGCTCGACCGGCCGGAGGCGCTCACCGCGACGCTCACCCGCTGGCTGTCGGCACAGGCGTGACGCCTCCCGCCTGGGGGAGGTGCGCACTACCCTCCGGCGTATGAGCCGGATCTTCAGGACGCCGTTCGCGGCGGTCTACCCGCACTACGTGACGAAGGTCGAGAAGAAGGGTCGCACCCGGGCCGAGCTGGACGAGGTCATCGAGTGGCTGACCGGGTTCGATCAGGAGACGTTGCGGAGGCACCTCGAGTCGGAGACGACGTTCGAGGACTTCTTCGCCCAGGCGCAGATCAACCCCGCCGCCTCGAGCATCACTGGGGTGATCTGCGGCGTGCGCGTCGAGGAGATCGAGGACCCGCTGATGCAGAAGATCCGCTACTTGGACAAGCTCGTCGACGAGCTGGCGAAGGGCAAGGCGATGGAGAAGGTCCTGCGGTCGTGACCGACGAGATGGACTTCGACTTCGACGGCCACGTGGTCGAGTGGCGCGGCCCGGCGCCGTTCTACTTCGTCGCGATCCCCGAGGAGGAGAGCGCGGACATCAAGTTCGCCGCGAAGGGGATCGAGTACTGGGGCCAGGTCCCTGTCATCGTGCGCATCAACGACACCGAGTTCACGACCGCGCTGTTCCCCAAGGACGGCCGCTACCTGCTCCCACTGAAGGACAAGGTGCGCGAGGCGGCGGGCATCGAGGTCGACGAGGACGTGTCGGTCGAGCTGCGCGTCGGTCGGCGCTGACCGTGGAGCACGTCGTGCACGGGACCGGGCAGCCGGTGTTCGTGCTGCACGGCGTCGGCGTGGACCACCGGGAGGTCGAGGCCTGCTTCGAGCCGGCGTTCGACGGCGTCACGGGCTACCGGCGGATCTACCCCGACCTCCCCGGCATGGGCCGCACTCCGGCGACGGGGATCGACGGCGCCGAGGACGTGGTGCGGGCGCTGCTGGACTTCGCCGACGAGGTGGCCGCGGGGGAGCGGTACCTGCTGGCCGGGCACTCCGCCGGTGCGTACTTCGCGCAGCGAATGGCCGCGCGGGCGCCCGACCGGGTCACCGGGCTGGCCCTGTTCTGTCCGATGGTCCCGGGCCGTCGCGACGTGCCGGAGCACCGCGTCGTGGCGGGGCCGGGCGACCTCGGCGACGAAGAGTTCCGCCGCTACTTCGTCGTGCAGACGCAGGAGATGCTGGACCGCTACGAGCGGTTCGTCGTGCCCGGCATGCAGCTCGTCGACGAGGCGGCGGTCAACAGCATCTTCGCGCAGGGGGAGCTGCCCGCTCCGGACGGTCCGGCGTACGGCGGTCCGACGCTGGTGGTCGCCGGACGGCTGGACTCGGCGGTCGGGTACGCGGCGGCCGGCGACCTCGCCCTGACCTACCCGCGCGCGTCGCTCGCGGTGCTGGACGACGCGGGCCACGCGCTGCCCCACGAGCAGCCGGAGCTGCTGCGTGCGCTCGTGCAGGAGTGGCTCCGGCGCGTCGAGCGCTGACGGGTCAGCCGACCGCGAACCAGACGCTCTTCCCCGGGCGGCCCACCCGCTCGTCCACGCCCCACTCGGTGGCCATGCCTCGGATCAGGCGGAGTCCCATACCGCCCTCGGCGACCAGGTCGGCCTCCACGACGCGCGGCAGGCGGGGACTGTCGTCGTGCATCTCCACCCGCAGCAGAGGACCGACGCGACCGATGACCATGAGGATGTCCCCCGAGCCGTGGCGGACCGCGTTGGAGAACAGCTCGGTGGCGAGCAACCGGGCCGCCTGGGTGGCCTCGTGCGACATGCCGCTGCACGCCCGCCCGACCACTCGACGTACGTCCTTGGCCGACGCAGGCGTCGGGGGCAGCGACCAGCGTCGCTCGGTTGCGGGATCCACGGGGTGCCTGTCTGTCGATGCCGGGGTCGGGCGTGCTCCAGGCTCGGAGGCTAGTCCTCCGGTGCCCGCTGGCCTTATGCCGCAAACGCGCGTACGGTCGAAGTACCGAGAGTCACTCGAGCGTCGTCATCCAGGACGGCACCGTTCCCGGCGAATCACTATCACGAAGCGCGTTTGGCTTGGCGGCGCTTCGAGGAGCCGGGACAACTACATGACGTCATCGCTCGACACTCACTACGACCACGAGAACGACCAGCGTCTGCACGTCGTGATCATGGCCAACGGATCGACGGCCTCGGTACTCCTCCAGGGCGAGGCGGACGTCGGTTCCCTCAAGCAGCTCCGTGACGCGTTGAACGACGGCGAGCTGAACGGCGCGCGGTCCGTCGAGGTGAACGCCGCGGGCCTCTCTTTCTGCGACGTCGCGTCGATGCGTGAGCTCGCGCTGTTCGCTCGCCAGGCGCGCGCCCAGGGCCGGGTCGTCACGACGTCCGGCGCCTCTCAGCTGTTGTGGAAGCTCGCCCGGATGATGGGCGTGATCGACGACCTCGGTCTCTGCTGACGCCGTACGCCTCGCCCATCGGCTCGAGGCGTCGCGTCACCAGGTCAGCTCGATCTCCAGCTCGTTCTCGTCGCCGAGCTCGACCTCGACCTTGAGGTTCACCTCGTCGGGCACGCGCACAGTGATGCGCCGGCCCTCCTTCTCGAACTCCACCACGTTGTTCCTGGCCAGCGCGTCGGCCAGCGCGTGCAGCCTGGTGGCCGCCTCCTCGCGCCGCATCTTCTTGGTCTCGTCGATCTCGAACATGTCCATGGGTCCTCCCTCGGCCGCGGGCTTGTTCGCACGCTATCCGTTCTCTCGGCCTCCTCGCGGGCCCTTCTTGGGCGGTGCTGCCACCCACCCGTGGCTGGTCACGGACTCTGACCGCGGTTGATGCTGGGGCCGAGAGGTGGGTGTTGGCTGTGCGCGTCATCCTGCTGCCCGGGGCCGTGATGCCCGCGACCCTGGCGTACGAGGCCCTGCTCACGCAGCTGGGTCCCGACGTCGAGGCTGTCACCAAGGAGCTCGAGCTCTACCGATCCGATGCGCCGCCGCACAACTACTCGTTGGCCACCGAGGTGGATGGTGTGCGCACGGAAGCCGATCGTCTCCGCTGGGACCATTTTCACCTGGTGGGCTACTCCGCCGGCGGCTCCGTGGCGCTCGCGTACGCCGCACGCGACCCGGGTCGCCTCCTGAGCCTGGCTCTGCTCGAACCCGCCTGGGCGGGGGACTGGGACTGGAGCTCTGCCCATCGCCGGCTGTGGGAGAGCTACCGCGAGATCGAGGAGCTTCCGACTGACCAGTCGATGCCAGCCTTCATGCGCCTGCAGGTGCGACCCGACGTCGAGCTGCCTGCTCCCTCGAGTGGTCCGGCACCGCCGTGGATGGCTACGAGACCGGCGGGAATCCGTGCGCTGCTGCGCACTTTCCGCGACTACCAGCTGGATCGGGCCTCCCTGGCGTCGTTCGGCAAACCCGTCTACTTCGCACTCGGTGGACGCAGCAACCCCGACCAGTTCGAAGAGGAAGCCGACCGGCTGGCCGCCGTGTTTCCCGACTTCACGCTCGAGGCGTTCCCTCAGCGGCACCACTTCGATCCGCCGCACCGAGTGGAACCGGCTCGACTGGCCGCGTCACTTCGTGATCTTTGGCGTCGCGGGGAGGCAGCCGCTTCCTAGCTCAGTCATGGGCAGTGACTCGTCGGCGTCCGAGAATTGCGGCGCGGACAAGCCTGAGGAAGGAGATCGCTCCGCCCAGGTGGAAGTCGTCGCCCAGATGGATTCCGAAGGGCCACACTCCCGGGTTCGCACTCCCGAAACGCTTCGGCGCGCGGTGTACTTCGGCCATTCGGTGTCCAGAGGTTGACTCACGCACGGACGCGGCAAGCGCTCCGCCGAAGGGTGGCTCAGTCGGACGAACTCTCAGTTCCGCATCCGGAAG
>NZ_CAMPGZ010000031.1 GCF_946885725.1 uncultured Nocardioides sp. | reverse complement strand
TCGACGGCACCGACAACTTCGCCACGCGCTACATGGTCAACGACGCGGCGTACTTCCTCGGCATCCCCTACGTCTGGGGCTCGATCTACCGCTTCGACGGGCAGGCCTCGGTGTTCGCGCCGAAGCTCGTCGACGACGCGCCCTGCTACCGCTGCCTCTACCCCGAGCCCCCGCCGCCGGGCATGGTTCCGTCGTGCGCCGAGGGCGGCGTGCTGGGCGTGCTCTGCGCGAGCATCGGCTCCATCCAGGTCAACGAGGCGATCAAGCTGCTCACCGGCATCGGCGACCCGCTGGTCGGCAAGCTGATGATCTACGACGCGCTGGAGATGGAGTACCGCAAGCTCAAGGTCCGCAAGGACCCCAACTGCGCGCTGTGCGGCGAGAACCCCACCGTCACCGAGCTCATCGACTACGACACGTTCTGCGGTGCGCTCTCCGAGGAGGCCGCGGACGCCGCCGCCGACTCGACCATCTCGGTCGTGCAGCTCGAGCACATGCTCAAGGAGCGCGAGGAGGGCATCCGCGACTTCGTGCTGATCGACGTGCGCGAGCCCAACGAGTACGACATCAACCGGATCCCCGGCGCCGTGCTGATCCCCAAGGGCGAGTTCCTCAACGGCAGCGCGCTCGAGAAGCTCCCCTCCGACAAGCAGGTCGTCATGCACTGCAAGACCGGCGTGCGCTCCGCCGAGACGCTGGCGATCGTCAAGGGTGCCGGGTACGCCGACGCGGTGCACGTCGGCGGCGGCGTTGTCGCCTGGGTCAACCAGATCGATCCCTCGCAGCCGTCGTACTGACGCCGTACTGACACTGTCCTGATCTGTACTGACGCGTAACCATCCCGGGGCGGGGTCGTTGGACCACCAACGACCCCCTCCTGGGAAGGAACGTCCATGCAGGTCTCTCGGGCTCGCACCCTCCTCGCTGTCGGCGCCACCGCCGCGCTGACCGCCGCCACCGTCGCTGCCACTGCCGGTACGTCGTCCGCCGCCCCGTCGTGGGCCCCGGCGGACAGCGCCACCATCCATCCCGGCGTGCAGATGTACACCGAGGGCGCCCAGTGCACGGCGAACTTCGTCTTCACCGACGGCGCCGGCAACACCTACGTCGGCTACGCCGCGCACTGCGCCGGCACCGGTGAGGCCACCGACACCAACGGCTGCGACGCCGGCTCGCTGCCGCTCGGCACCAAGGTCGACTTCGTCGAGGGCGGCTCGCTCGTCGGCGAGGGCACCAAGGTCGGCTCCGGCACGCTCGCCTACAGCTCGTGGCTCACCATGCAGAAGAAGGGCGAGACCGACGAGAACACCTGCGCCTACAACGACCTCGCGCTGGTCAAGGTCGACGCCGCGGACGTCTCGAAGGTCAACCCGAGCGTTCCGTTCTGGGGCGGTCCGGTCGGCGTGAACAGCGACGGCAGCGCCACCGGCGACCGGGTCTACTCCTTCGGCAACTCCAGCCTCCGCGGTGGCGTCGAGGAGCTCTCGCCGAAGACCGGCACCAGCCTGGGCGCCGAGGGCGACGGCTGGAGCCACCCGGTCTACACGCTCACGCCGGGCGTCCCCGGTGACTCGGGCAGTGCGTTCCTCGACGGCGAGGGCAACGCGCTCGGCACGCTGTCGACGCTGGCGATCGCCCCGCTCGCGGGCTCCAACGGCGTCGGCGACATCGCGCACGAGCTGGCCTACGCCAAGGCCAACGGCGGCATCTCGGGGCTGGCGCTCGAGCCCGGCACGGAGCCGTTCTCGCCGATCCTCTGAGACCGGCCGTACGCCGCGACAACCGTTCGCCGCACGCCGCTGCTCCTATCATCCCCCCATGGTGGGGACGGAGCAGCGGCGTGCGGCGCTCGTGGCTCCGGCCGTGTGTATCGGCGTCGTCGTGCTCGCCTGGGCGGCCACGACCGGCCCGGTCGCGGTGCTGTCGCCGTCGGGCCGGACCCGCTCGTTCGCAACGCCGACCACGGCGTCGGCCTCCGAGCCGACGATGGGCGGCCCGGACCTCCGGGAGGAGCTCGCTCGTGACCGCCCGCCGTCGATCGACCTGAGCTGGATCGGTGACCTGATCGCCTGGGCGCTGGTGCTCGGGTTCCTCGCGCTCGTGGCCTGGGGGCTGCGGTATGCCGTCCTCCACCGCTGGCGCCGGCCAGCGCCGCCGCCGACCGTCGAGGCCGAGCCCCTGCCCGAGACGCGCGCCGCCGAGGCTCTTGTGGCCGATGCCGGGCACCGGCTGACCGCGCTCGAGGAGGGCGACCCGCGCAATGGCATCGTGCGCTGCTGGATGCGTCTCGAGGACGCCGTCGCCGACGCCGGCCTGCCGCGCAGCCCGCACGAGACGTCCGCGGAGTTCACCGTGCGCGTGCTGCACGTCCTCGACCTCGACCCGCGGGCCATCGGTCAGCTCGCCGCGCTGTACCGCGAGGCCCGGTTCTCCGAGCACCCGCTGACCGAGAACGCACGGTCGGCCGCGCGCGACGCACTCGCCCGGCTGCAGGACGACCTCGCCGCGGTACGGAGGTCCTGATGCGCGGTCGCTGGCCCGTGCGGGTCGCGCTGGTCTTCGTGCTGTGGCTCGGTATCGCAGTCGCGGCTTGGATCCTCGGCAACCGGCCGCAACCCGGACTGCTCGCGTTGTACGTCGCCGTGGGCGCCGCCGTGGTGTGGCTGTTCCTCGACGTCAGCGCCGACAACGAGCCGGCGACGTGGCCGGGCGCGCGCGAGGAGGCGGTGCGCACGCCGGGGGAGGACCCGCGGCTCGACCAGCTGCGCCGCGTCGTCGGACACCACCTCGACGGCCGCGACGTCGACGACACGCTGCACCGCCGGTTCGCCGACCTGGTCGACCACCGGCTCGTCGCCCGCTACGGCATCACCCGCGAGGCCGACCCGGCGCGCGCCGCCGCGCTGATGGGGCCGGACCTCGTGGCCACGCTCGCGGCGCGCCCGCCGTACCCCAGACTGACGCCCGCCCGCATCGAGCACCTCCTGCAGCAGATAGAGGACCTATGACTGACACTCCCGCACCCCTCGGCCTGCCCGAGGTCTCGCGCCGCGCGGCCGCGGTCCTCGACGAGGTCGGCCGCGCGGTGGTCGGCAAGCGCGAGGCGCTCGAGCTCGTGCTGGCCGGGATCCTCGCGGGCGGGCACGTGCTGATCGAGGACCTGCCCGGGCTGGGCAAGACGCTGGCCGCGCGGTCGTTCGCCCAGACGCTCGGCTTGGACTTCACCCGTGCACAGTTCACCCCCGACCTGCTGCCGGCGGACCTCACCGGGTCGTTCATCTACGACCAGAAGGAGGGCGACTTCTCCTTCCGTGCCGGCCCGCTGTTCACCGGTCTGCTGCTCGCCGACGAGATCAACCGCACGCCGCCCAAGACGCAGGCCGCGCTGCTCGAGGCGATGCAGGAGCGGCAGGTCACTGTCGAGGGCCAGACGTTCGTGCTGGACCCGCCGTTCCACGTCATCGCCACGGCCAACCCGGTCGAGTACGAAGGCACCTACCCGCTGCCCGAGGCGCAGCTCGACCGGTTCCTGCTGCGGGTGACGTTCGGGTACCCGACGTCCGACCAGGAGTGGGGCGTCCTCGAGCGCCGCCTGGCGCGCCAGCGCGAGGAGCAGGTGCTCGACGCGGTCACCCACGGCGAGGGCCTGCGCGCGATGCAGTCCGCGGTCGAGACGGTCACCGTCGAGGAGAGCGTCGGCCGCTACTGCGTGGCTCTCGCCGCCGCCACTCGCGACCACCCGCAGGTGCTCATGGGTGCGTCGCCGCGCGGCGCGCTGGCGCTGATGCTGACCGGCCGCGCGTACGCCGTGATCCGCGGCCGCGACTACGTCGTGCCGGAGGACGTCAAGGCCGTCGCGGCCTCCGTCCTCGCGCACCGCGTCACGATCCGTCCAGAGCTCTGGATGAGCGACGTCACCGGTGCGACCGTGGTGCGCAGCGTGCTCAACCAGGTGCCCACCCCGGGCGCGCGGCTGGGCGGATGACCCACACCGACCTGCCCCCGGGCGTCCGCGCCGTCTCGGCCGGATGGCGGCCGACCGCGGCGCTGGTCCGGGCCGCGCTGGTGTCGGCCGTACTGGCGGCGGCGGCGGCCGGGTTCGGCCGGGCCGACGTGCTTGTGCTCGCGACGCCGTTCCTGGTGCACGCCACCGCGGGAGTGGTACGGCGCCCGACGGGCGCGCCCTCGGCGTCCTCGCGGCTCGCGCACGAGGCCGTGCGCGAGCGGGAGGCGACCACGCTGCACGTCCGCCTCGACGACGCGGCCGACGTCGAGCACGCGGTGGTCGCGCTCGAGCGCCTGCCGACGACCGCCGTACGACCGGCGACGGGGGTGACCGGCACGGCGGGCGGGGGAGGCCCGGCAGTCGACGTCGACGTGGTGCTGTCGTCGCTGCGCTGGGGCCACAGAGTGGTGGGCGCCGGCGTGGTCGCCGCGCACGGCCCGTGGGGCGCGCACGTGTGGGGGCCGCACCCGCTCCGTGGACAGCTGCTGACCACGCTGCCGCTGCCCGGGGCCTTCGACTCGCGGGCGCCCGTGCCGCACCCGATCGGCCTCGTCGGCACGCACCCCGCGCGGGTGACCGGTGACGGCTCGGAGATCGCGTCGGTCCGGCCGTTCCAGGCCGGCGACCGGCTGCGGCGCATCGAGTGGCGCACCTCGCTGCGGTCCGGGGAGCTGCACGTGACGAGCACGGTCGCCGAGCAGGACAGCTCGATCCTGCTGGTCGTCGACTGCGGGATCGAGGTCGGCAGCCCCGACACCGGCACCTCCCTCGACACGGCCGTCCGCGCGGCCGGCGCGCTGGCCGAGCACTACCTGCACCGCGGCGACCGGGTCGGTCTGCGCGTGCTCGGCGCGGTCCGCCGCGGCGTGCTGCCGATCGGCTCGGGACGCCGGCACCTGCGCCGGCTGCTCGAGGAGCTGGCCCGCGTCGTACCGGGACAGCGCCACGAGCTCGACCCGCAGCGGCTCCGGGTCCCGCCGGGCACCGTCGTGGTGGTGCTGACCCCGCTGCTGTCCGACCAGGCGGTGGTGCTGGTGACCACCCTCGCGCAGCGCGGCCTCGACCTGGTCGTCGTCGACACGCTGCCCGCCGACGTCGTGGCCACGGCCGCGACGGACCGCGACCGGATCGCCTGGCGCATGCGGCTGCTCGAGCGGTCCTCGCTCCTCGGCCGGGTGCGTCGCGCCGGGGTCCCGGTGGCGGCGTGGGCCGGTCCCGGCACCCTCGACGAGGTGCTGCGCGGACTCGGGCGCCGTGCCCGTCAGCCCCGGGCGGTACGGCGGTGACCCGATGAGCCCGATCGCGTTCTCGCGCTACCTCGACCACCTGTCCGTCGCGTCGCGCCAGCAGGTCGTGCTGCGCGCCGTACCCGTGCTCGCGACGCCGCTCTTCGTCTGGCTCACCGTCCGGCTCGGCTCGCCGTTCCACCCGGTGCTGACCGTCGGGCTGCTCCTGCTGGCCGCCGGGTCGGCGTTGCTGCCCGACTCGTCGGTGCCGCTGTTCCTCGTGCTGTCGCTCGCGGTCCTGTGGGCGCTGCAGGTGCCGGAGACGCTGTCCGGGTGGACACCGGTCGGCGCCCTGCTGCTGCTCGCGATCCACGTCGCCTGCGCGCTCTGCTCCTACGGGCCGCCGGCGGTCGCCGTGGCCGCGCGGACACTGCGCGTCTGGGGTGGACGGTGCCTCGTCATGGCGTCCGTCACCGCGCTCGTCTGGCTGCTCGTGGCCGTGCTCGACGGGCTCGACCTCGCCGCCGGCCCCGCCCCCGTGGTCGCCGGCCTCGCCGTCGTGCTCGGCTGGACGGCGTACCTCGGCCGCCGTCTCCTCACCCGCCAGACATGAGTTCCGGACGTGACCTAGGGTCGTCCGCGTGGATCGCGAGGAGTACGTCGAGCGGGTGCTGTCCCTCGTCGAGCAGATCCCCGAAGGACGGGTGACGACCTACGGCGCGATCGCCGAGGCCGTCGGGGTCGGCGGCCCGCGCCAGGTCGGCAACGTGATGGCGACGTACGGCGGACCGGTGCCGTGGTGGCGCGTCGTGCACGCCGACGGCCGGCTCGCCCACGAGGGCGACGACGACGCCGCACGGCAGCACCACCTCGCCGAAGGAACGCCGATGCGCCCGTCCGGCAAGGTCGACATGAAGCGGGCGATGTGGTGGCCGGAGGACTCTGCGCAGTCCTCGGCGAGCCCGCTGTCGGCGGAGCCTGGTCCACTTCTCCCGTGACCGTCGACTACCGCCTGCGTCGCCCGACTCCCGGTCGGGTGGCCGCGCCCGTCCTCGACGAGTTCCAGCAGTCCGTCGTCGACCACCCGGGCGGGCCGCTGCTCGTGCTCGCCGGACCCGGCACCGGCAAGACCACCACGCTGGTCGAGGCGATCGTCGACCGCATCGAGACCCGCGGCGCGGCGCCCGACTCCGTGCTCGCGCTGACGTTCAGCCGCAAGGCCGCCGAGCAGCTGCGCGACCGGGTCACCGCCCGGCTCGGCCGCACGATGGCCACCACGCTGTCCTCGACGTTCCACTCGTTCGCCTACGGCATCGTGCGCCGCTACGCGCCGGCCGACCTCTACCGCGACCCGCTGCACCTGCTCTCCGCGCCCGAGCAGGACGTCGTGCTGGCCGAGCTCCTGACCGACAGCCCCGAGTCCGTGCGCTGGCCCGACAGCCTCCGCGCGGCCGTCGGCACCCGCGGCTTCGCGCGGGAGGTGCACGCCGTGCTGTCCCGCGCCCGCGAGCGGGGCCTCGACCCGGACGACCTCATCGCGCTGGGCCGGTCCGAGAGCGTCGACGCGTACGTCGCCGCGGGGCAGTTCATGCGGCAGTACCTCGACAACCTCGGCGACCAGTCCGCCCTCGACTACGCCGACCTGATCTCGCGCGCGGTGATCGAGGCCGAGCGGCACCGCGAGGAGCTGCGCGACCAGTTCCGGCACGTGTTCGTCGACGAGTACCAGGACACCGACCCGGCCCAGGTCCGACTGCTCCAGGCGATCGCGGGCGGCGGGCGCGACCTGGTCGTCGTCGGCGACCCCGACCAGTCGATCTACGGGTTCCGCGGCGCCGAGGTGCGCGGCATCCTCGACTTCCCGCGCGAGTTCGCGCGCTCCGACGGTGAGCCCGCCGACGTCATCGCACTCAGCAAGACCCGGCGGTTCGGACCGCGGCTGCTGGCCGCCTCACGCCGCATCGCCTCGTCGATCGCGCTGACCGGGTCGATCCCCGCCGACCGCTTCCAGGCCTTCCGCGAGCCGACCTCCGTCGCGACGGAGCACGGTCCCGGCGTGGTCGAGGTGCGCACCTACGACACCGCGCGGGCGGAGACCGAGCACGTGGCCGACGCGCTGCGCCGGGCGCACCTCGAGGACGGCATCCCGTGGTCGGAGATGGCCGTGCTGGTCCGGTCGGGCCGGCAGTCGATCCCGCCGCTGCGGCGCTCGCTCGGCGCCGCGGGCGTGCCGGTCGAGGTGGCCAGCGACGACACGCCTCTCGTCCAGGAGCCCGCGGTGCTGCCGCTCGTCGACGCGCTGTCCGTAGTCGCGCACGCCGGCATCGACGACCCCGAGCACCCCGACTACGTCGGCGTCGACCGCGCGCAGGCGCTGCTCACCTCCCCGCTCGGCGGGCTCGACGCGACCGACGTGCGCGCGCTGGCCCGGGCTCTGCGTGCGCGCGAGAAGGCGACCTCCGACCAGCCGCTGCCGTCCCCGGAGCTGCTGCGCCTCGCGCTGCTCGACCCCGACCGGCTCGAGGGCATCGACGGTGTCGCCCGGCACGGCGCGGAACGGGCCGGCCGGCTCGGTCGGTTGATCCGGGAGGCGCGGGCTGAGCTCGAGGACGGTGGCACCGCCGAGGAGGTCCTCTGGGTGCTGTGGTCGGGCAGCGACTGGCCGCGCCGGCTGCGTGCCGGTGTCGAGGCCGGGGGCGCGGCCGCGCGCCGGTCGCACCGCGACCTCGACGCGATCTGTGCGCTGTTCGACGTGGCCGCGCGGGCGGAGGAGCAGCGCGGGCACACCAGCGTGGCCAACTTTCTCGCGACGCTCCGCGCGCAGCAGATCCCCGCCGACACCCTGGCCGAGCGGGGCGTGCGCGGCGACGCCGTACGACTGCTGACGGCGCACCGCTCCAAGGGGCTCGAGTGGCGCTTCGTCGTGGTCGCCCGCGTGCAGGAGGGCGGCTGGCCCGACCTGCGCCGGCGCGGTTCGCTGCTGCAGGCCGACCGGATCTCCCGCGACGGGCTGCTGCCGCCGGTCACCACCGCGACACTGCTCGCCGAGGAGCGCCGGCTGTTCTACGTCGCCTGCACCCGCGCCCGGCAGCGCCTGCTCGTCACCGCCGTACGTTCCCCCGAGGACGACGGCGAGCAGCCCTCCCGCTTCCTCGACGAGCTGGGCGTGCAGGTGGAGTTCAAGCAGGGCCGGCCGGTGCGGCCGCTGTCGCTGCAGGGCCTGGTGGCCGAGCTGCGCCGCACCGTCGCCGACCCGGAGACGTCCGAGCCTCTGCGCGTCGCCGCCGCCCGCCGCCTCGCCCGGCTCGTCGCCGCCGACCGCGGCTCCGCCCACCCGGTCGCGCACGAGGCCGACCCGGTCACCTGGTGGGGCCTGCGTGCGCCCAGCCGAGCGGCGGCGCCGGTCCGTCCCGACGACGCGCCGCTGCGGCTGTCGGCGAGCGCGCTGGAAGGCTTGCTGGCGTGCCCGGCCCGCTGGTTCCTGCAGCGCGAGGCCGGTGGCGCCGAGGTGTCGACCGCCAAGCAGGGCTTCGGCTCCGTCGTGCACGCCATCGCCCACCGGATCGCCAGCGGCGACCTCGACTCCGGCGAGGACCTCATGCCCTACGTCGACCAGGTGTGGGGGCAGATGGTGTTCCGCACGCCGTGGGCGCAGGGCCGCGAGCGCGCCGCGGTGCAGGAGGCGCTCGACCGGTTCGTCGCCTGGCACAACCGGCCGGACGCGCGCACCACGGTCGCCACCGAGGCCCATCTCGAGGCCGAGGTGGCGCTGCCCGACGGCCAGGTGGTGCGGCTCAACGGCTACGCCGACCGGCTCGAGCTCGACGAGGACGGCCGGGTCGTCGTGGTCGACCTCAAGACCGGCAAGCGCCCACCGAGCGCCGCCGAGGTCGCCGAGCATGCCCAGCTCGGGCTGTACCAGCTAGCCGTCGACCACGGCGCCGCCGACGCCTACGTCGGCCGGCCGGCCACCAGCGGCGGCGCCGAGCTCGTCCAGCTGCGGGTCGGCGAGGGCATGCCCAAGGTGCAGGCCCAGCCGCCGCAGGACGCTGCACCCGACGACCCCGCCGACCCGGACGAGCCGGCGGCGCGGCTGGTCGAGCGGCAGCTGATGCAGGCGGTCGCCGCCGTACGCGCCGAGGAGTTCGTCGCCCGCGCCGGCAAGCACTGCGACTACTGCGCGTTCCACGCGATCTGCCCGACCAAGACCCCCGGGACGGTGCTCTCGTGACCACTGGCCCCACACCCCTGCGCATCGAGACACCCGAGGCGCTGCGCGACCTGATGCGGCTGGACTTCACGTTCAGCGAGGCCCAGTTCGCCGCGATCACCGCCCCGCTGTCGCCGGCCGTCGTCATCGCGGGCGCCGGGTCCGGCAAGACCGCTGTCATGGCCGCCCGCGTCGTCTGGCTGGTCGCCACCGGCCAGGTGCGCTCCGACCAGGTGCTCGGGCTGACGTTCACCACCAAGGCCACCAGCGAGCTCGGCGGCCGGATCCGCGAGTCGCTGCGCCGCGCCGGACTGATCTCGCAGCCGGGAGACGAGGGCGAGGTCGAGGAGCCCACCGTCGCGACGTACCACTCCTACGCCGCCTCCCTCCTCACCGACTACGGCCTGCGCATCGGCCACGAGCCGGACACCCGGCTGATCGCCGACGCGTCGCGCTACCAGCTCGCTGCCCGTGCCATCCAGCGGTTCACCAAGCCGATCGAGCTGCTCACCGACCACCCCGAGACCGCGATCAACAACCTGCTCGCGCTCGACGCGGCGATGACCGAGCACCTGGTCACGCCCGAGGAGGTCCGCGCCTACGACGCCAAGCAGCGGCCGCTGTTCGTCGAGGGGATGGCCACCGAGCACCGCAAGACCTACCGCGACAAGAACGACAAGGCGATCAGCGCGATCGACCGCCGGGCCGAGCTGCTCGACCTGGTCGAGGCCTACCGCGGCTTGAAGGACCATCTCGGCCTGATGGACTTCGCCGACCAGATCGCGCTCGCCGCCCGGCTCGCCCGCGACTGCCCCGAGGTGGGCGAGGCCGAGCGCGAGAAGTTCAAGGTGGTGCTGCTCGACGAGTACCAGGACACCTCCGTCGCGCAGGCGCTGATGCTGCGCCGGCTGTTCTCCGGTCCGGAACCCGAGCATGGCCTCGGCCACCCGGTGACCGCGGTCGGCGACCCCAACCAGGCGATCTACGGCTGGCGCGGCGCCTCGGTGTCCAACATCCTCAACTTCGCCTCGGAGTTCCCGACCGCCGACGGCGACGCGCCGGCCTACCCGCTCACCGTCAACCGCCGCTCCGACCGCCGCATCCTCGTGACCGCGAACCACCTCGCCCAGGAGCTCTACGACGCGCACCCCGAGCTGCGCCCGCTCGAGCCGAAGTCCGGCGCCGCCGAGGGCAGCGTCCGGCTCGCGGTGCACGAGACGTACGACGACGAGCTGGCCTGGCTCGCCGACGAGGTGCTCGCCGCGCACCGTCGGATGCCCGAGCCGAGCTGGAAGGAGATCGGCGTCCTCACCCGCGACAACGCCCACGCTGCCGCGGTGTTCGACGCGCTGAGCGCGCGGGAGATCCCGGTCGAGATCGTCGGCCTCAAGGGACTGCTCCGGCTGCCCGAGGTGGCCGAGGTGGTGGCGATGCTGACGCTGCTGCAGGACGTCACCGCCAACGCCGCGGTGCTCACGCTGCTCACGGGTCCGCGCTGGGCGGTCGGCCCGCGCGACCTGGCCCTGCTCGGCCGGCGGGCGCGCGAGATCGCCGGGGAGACCGGCGGCGGGGCCAACCGTCCCGACACGCCCACCTCGCTGGCCGAGGAGCTCGAGGCAGCGGTCACCGGCGCCGACCCGACCGAAGTCGCGTCGCTGTCCGACGCGCTCGACTCGCCCGGCGACCTGCCGTACTCCACCGAGGCGCGCGAGCGGTTCGCCCTGCTCGCCGGCGAGCTGCGCCGGCTGCGCGGGGCGGTGGGGGAGCCGCTGCTCGACCTGGTCCGCCGGATCATCGACACCACCGGGATCGACGTCGAGCTCGCCTCGTCGGTCAGCCCGGCCGCGGCCGCGCGGCGCGACAACCTCGACCTGTTCGTCAAGGCGGTCGCGGAGTTCCAGGCCGTCGACGGCTCGGTCACCCTGCCGGCGCTGCTGGCCTGGCTCGAGGCCGAGGACGAGTTCGGCAACGGCCTCGACGTGGCGACCCCGACCGAGGCCGACTCCGTCAAGCTGCTCACCGTCCACCGGGCCAAGGGCCTGGAGTGGGACGTGGTGTTCCTGGTCGGCGTCGCGGAACGGAAGTTCCCGTCCTCGCAGTCCCGGACCAAGTGGGTCACGAGCCCCGCCGTGCTCCCCACCGAGCTGCGCGGCGACCGCGACGACCTGCCGCAGCTGCGCGGCCACACGCCAGACGACCTCAACCAGCTGAACACCGACGCGAAGACCTACGAGGCGTTCGAGGAGCGGCGGCTGGCGTACGTCGCCTGGACCCGCGCCCGGCACGAGCTCGTGGTGTCGTCGTACGTCTGGTCGCCGACCAACAAGACGCCGGCCGGGCCGTCGGAGTACCAGGTCCGCACCCGCGAGGCCCTCGCCGCCTGGGGCGACGAGCCCGAGATGTGGCGGGAGAAGCCGCCGAAGGGGTCAGCCAACCCCTATGCCGAGCGGGTCGTCGACGTGCCCTGGCCGATCGACCACCAGACCGCCGAGACCGCGCGCCGGCACGCCGCGGCCGAGCGCGTCGAGGCCGCCCTCGCCGAGCTCGACACGCTGCCGCCCGGCACCGACCCCGCCGTCCTCGACGACGAGGGCCTCGACATGCTCGAGCTCCAGCGCGTCCAGGAGTGGGACGCCGAGATGGACCGCCTGCTCGAGGAGGCCCGCCGCGACCGCAGCGACCTCGTCGAGGTGCCGCTCCCCTCCAGCCTGTCCGCCACCGCGCTCGCCCGGCTGCGCGACGACCCGGCCCAGTTCGCGGCCACGCTCGCCCGGCCGATGCCGCGCAAGCCGTCGGCCGCGGCACGCTTCGGCACGCGCTTCCACGCCTGGGTCGAGGCCCGCTTCGGGCAGCAGCTGCTGCTCGACCCCGACGAGCTCCCGGGTCGCGGCGACGCCGAGATCGACGACGACGCCGACCTGACTGCGCTGATCGAGAAGTTCGAGCACGGCCAGTTCGCCGACCGCGTCCCCGAGGCCATCGAGCCGCCGTTCGCGCTCGTGCTCGCCGGCCAGGTCGTCCGGGGCCGCATCGACGCGGTGTACCGCGAGCCCGACGGCTCGTACCTCGTCGTCGACTGGAAGACCAACCGCCACGAGACCGCCGACCCGCTCCAGCTCGCCGTCTACCGGGTCGCCTGGGCCGAGCTCCGCGGCGTCGACCCCGCCGACGTCAAGGTCGGCTTCTACTACGTCCGCTCCGACCGTCTCGTCGTCCCGCCCGAGTCCGACCTCCCCGACCGCGCCGCCCTCGAGTCCCTCCTCGGCCACCCCTAGCCGCAATGGTTTCTCGCCCGTGGGGCTCAACGCCGAGGAGTCAGTTATTCAGCGCAGTGGGCGGCGTGTCGCGACACAAGTGACCTCTCGCCGAACCCTCAGCGGGCCGCCGGCGGACCCTCAGCGCACGGGTGCGGGCTGGGCGAGCATCGCGTCCAGCGCGATCTCCACCATGTCGCCGAAGGTCTGCTCGCGCTCCTGCGAGGACGTCTCCTCGCCGGTGACGATGTGGTCGGAGACCGTGCAGATCGCGAGCGCCCGGGCGCCGTACTGAGCGGCCAGGGTGTAGAGCGCGCTGGCCTCCATCTCGACGGCGAGCACGCCGTAGCCGACCATCCGCGCGGCCAGCTCGGGCCGCGGGTGGTAGAAGGAGTCACTCGAGAAGATCAGTCCGACGTGGGTGTCGACCGGCAGATCGCGCGAGAGCGCGCTGTCGTGGGCGGCCCGGAGCAGCCCGTAGTCGGCGATCGGCGCGTAGTCGTAGCCCTCGAACCGGATCCGGTTCATCGACGAGTCCGTGCACGCGCCCTGCGCGATCACCAGGTCGCGCAGCCGGAGCCGCTCGGTGAGCGCGCCGCAGGAGCCGACACGCACGATCGTGCGTACGTCGTACTCCCGGAGCAGCTCGGTGGCGTAGATCGACAGCGACGGCAGGCCCATGCCCGAGCCCTGCACGGACACACGCTCGCCGCGGTAGGTGCCGGTGTAGCCGAGCATCCCGCGCACCTGCGAGTAGCACTCGGCGTCCTCGAAGAAGGACTCGGCGATCCACTTCGCGCGCAGCGGGTCGCCGGGCATCAGGACGTGGGGGGCGATCTGTCCGGCGTCGGCGCCGATGTGCGTGCTCACGGCGGACACCCTAGGGGCCGGGAGGGAAGGGGGACGGCCGTAGGGTCGTGGCGTGACCGGTTCGCCCCGGCTCGCCCGAGCCGACCTGCTGTCCTCGTACCCCCACATCGCCCCGATCGCGCTGTCGATGCACGCGCACGAGCGGGTCGCGCTGCACCGCACCGATGAGGCGTGGCTGAGCCGGGCGTGGGAGGACCCGACCACGCGGGTGCTCCTGCTCGACGGCGGCCGCCCGCTGGTCCCGGACACCGAGGAGCAGGCCAGCACGGTGCGCTGGGTTCCGCCGGCCGACGCCCCCGCCGGCACCCGCATCCTGCTCGGCCAGGACCCGGAGAGCGGGTCGGTCCGGTTCGCCGTGCTGGTCGACGAGGTGCCCGCAGGCTTGCGCGGGGAGGTGCTGCGCGGGCTCATCCAGAGGCTGGACGAGGACGAGGCCGCGCTATTGGTGCACGCGGTCGCGCTCGGGGAGTGGCACCGCAGGAACCTGCACTGCCCGCGCTGCGGGGGCCGGCTCGAGGTCCGCGACGCCGGTCACCTGAAGGTCTGCAGCCAGTGCGGACGGCAGCAGTTCCCGCGCACCGACCCCGCGGTGATCATGGTCGTCACCGACGACGAGGACCGCTGCCTGCTCGGCCGGCAGCCGCACTGGCCGGAGGGGCGCTACTCGACCCTGGCCGGCTTCGTGGAGCCCGGCGAGTCCCTCGAGCACGCGGTCGCGCGCGAGGTCGCCGAGGAGGTCGGCATCGAGGTGGCGGAGGTGACCTACTTCGGCAACCAGCCCTGGCCGTTCCCCGCGAGCCTGATGGTCGGCTTCTTCGCGCGGGCACGCACGACCGACATCAGCGTCGACGGCGACGAGATCAGCCACGCGCGCTGGTTCACGCGCGAGGAGATCCGGGCGGAGGCGGAGGCCGGCACGTTGGTCCTGCCCGGCGGCGTCTCGATCAGCCGCAGCCTCGTGGAGACGTGGTACGGCGGGCCATTGCCCGGGTCCTGGTAGCCCCGGGCAGCCTGGCGGGCGTCAGTTCAGCTCGGCGAGCTTCGCCTTGACCTCGGCCACCGACGGGTTCGTCTGCGCCGTACCGTCGGGGTAGACCAGCGTCGGCACGGTCTGGTTGCCGTTGTTCACCCGCTCGACGATCTCGGCCGCCTCAGGCACGCGCTCGATGTCGACGACCTCGTACGAGACGCCTTCACGGTCCAGCTGGCTCTTCAGCCTGTGGCAGTAGCCACACCACTGGGTGGAGTACATCGTCACGGCCGTCATTGCTGTCCTTCCTCACGTCTACTGTTGTCGGGTCAACACCCGACGGCGAGGAGATTGTTCCCGAATGCCCCCTGTGCCCTCGGCGCCCGGTCCGTCCGCAGACGACCTGCTCGCCGCGCTCGACCCCGAGCAGCGCCAGGTGGCGACCGCCCTCCGCGGACCCGTCCGGGTGCTCGCCGGCGCCGGCACCGGCAAGACCCGGGCGATCACCCACCGGATCGCGTACGGCGTGGCCAGCGGGGTCTACAACCCGATGGAGGTGCTCGCGGTCACCTTCACCACCCGCGCGGCGGGGGAGATGCGCGGCCGGCTGCGCGCACTCGGCGCTGGAGGGGTGCAGGCCCGGACGTTCCACTCCGCGGCGCTGCGTCAGCTGCGCTACTTCTGGCCGCGGGTGTACGGCGGCGAGCCGCCCCAGCTCATCGAGTCCAAGCTCGGCCTGATCGGCACCGCCGCGCGCCGCAACCGCGTCGAGACCGACCAGGCGACGCTGCGCGACCTCGCCGGCGAGGTGGAGTGGGCGAAGGTCAGCAACGTCCGGCCCGACGACTACGCCGCCGTGGCCACCCGGCGCGGGAGGGCGGTGACCGGGCAGGACCCGGCGGCGGTCGCGCGGGTGTTCGCCACCTACGAGGACGTCAAGCGCGACCAGGGCCGGATGGACATGGAGGACGTCCTGCTCTGCGCGGCCGCGCTGCTCACCGAGGACGAGCGCGTCGCTGCGGAGGTGCGGCGGCAGTACAAGTGGTTCGTCGTCGACGAGTTCCAGGACGTCAGCCCGATCCAGTCCGCCCTGCTCGACCTGTGGCTCGGCGGCCGCGACGACCTCTGCGTCGTCGGCGACCCCGCCCAGACGATCTACTCCTTCGCCGGCGCCAACGCGTCGTACCTCACCGACTTCCCGCGCCGCTTCGCGCGCACCACCTCGATCGAGCTGGTCCGCAACTACCGGTCCACCCCGCAGGTCGTGGCTGCGGCAAACCGGCTGCTCGCCGGCACGAAGAGCGCCGGGGTACAGCTACGCGCCCAGCGCGAGGGCGGTCCCGAGGTCGCCTACGCCGAGCACCCCGACGAGGTCGCCGAGGCCGAGCAGGTCGCGGCCGACGTCCTCGCGCTCACCCGCGACGGCGTACTGCCCCGTGAGATCGCGGTGCTGTTCCGCATCAACGCCCAGTCCGAGGCCTACGAAGAGGCCCTCGCCGCTCGCGGCATCCCCTACGTCATCCGCGGCGCGGCCCGGTTCTTCGACCGTCCCGAGGTCAAGCAGGCGGTGACCTTGCTGCGCGGCAACGCCCGGGCCGCATCCTCCGACACCGGCGCCCTCGCCGAGGGCTCGCTCGCCGACGACGTCCGCGCCGTGCTCGCCGGCATGGGCTGGAGCCCCGAGGCACCGACCGGCCGGGGCAACGTCCGCGACCGCTGGGAGTCGCTGCAGGCGATCGTGTCCCAGGCCGAGGACTTCGCCGCGACGGCCGCACAGGCACCGGACGGGCCGCCGGCCACGCTGGCTGCGTTCGTCGAGGACCTCGACCGCCGCGCCCACGAGCAGCACGCGCCGGTCGCCGAAGGCGTCACCCTCGCGACGCTGCACGCCGCCAAGGGGCTCGAGTGGGACCATGTCTTCCTGGTCGGCATGCAGGAGGGCACGATGCCGATCGTCTACGCCGAGGGACCCGAAGCTGTGGAGGAGGAGCGCCGCCTGCTGTACGTCGGGATGACCCGCGCCCGCCGCGGCCTGCGCATCTCCTGGGCGCTGGCCCGCAACCCCGGCTCGCGCGCCAGCCGCAAGCCGTCGCGGTTCCTCACCGGCCTGCGCCCGCAGGTCGCCTCCGACACCGCCCCCGGACGACCCGGCCGCAAGCGCAAGGGCGTCCCGCACTGCCGCGGCTGCGGAAAGCCGCTCGCCTCGACCGCCGAGCGCAAGGTCGGCCGCTGCGAGGACTGCCCCGTCACCTACGACGAGGAGCTGTTCGAGCGACTGCGGGCCTGGCGCATCGAGCGCGCCCAGGAGGAGAAGGTGCCGGCGTACGTCGTGTTCACCGACCTCACCCTGCAGGCCATCGCCGAGGTCAAGCCGACCGACCCGAGGGCGCTGCGCCGGATCAACGGCGTCGGTGAGTCGAAGATGAGCAAGTACGCCGACGACGTGCTCGCCGTCGTCGCGGCGGCGGGCGACGACAGCGGGAGCTGAGCCCGTCCGTTCGCCCCGGATCGCGTGCTCCAAGGCCACGACGACCCCTGCAGAACAACCGGCCGACGTCGGTTTCACGGTGGATTGAGGGGTTCTCCGTAGCCCGTTCGAGCCATGGGTTGATGCGCGCGGAAAATTTTCGCGGAAATACCCAGAAAATTGTTTGCCGCTTACACCCCCTGGGGGGTACGTTTCTTCCACTCAGCACGCCCGCGCATACGGCCCTGGCAAGGCCCGCGCCCAAGGAACCGAAGGAGGTGCACGACATGTTCGAGTCCACCTGGACGATCAGCCAGCCGGCTGGCATCACCATGCCCTCGATCTCCCGCGACCGCATGCCCGTGCGCGCGCTCCCGGTGACCCAGGGTGTGGTGTCTCTTGTGGCCGGCGCGACGCGCGTCCAGGGCACCGGTGTGTGCGGTTACGCCCGCCTTGCCGATGTCGCCGACGCCAAGGGTCTGTTCCCGGGTACCTCCGCCTGGAGTCCGCCGATTTAGTGAGTCCTTCACTCGATCGGTCGCCTCCAGGCCGCGGAACCCGAAACCCGGGATCCGCGGCCTCTTTGTTTTCCCAAGCCCCTCTCCGACCGGGGATCGGGCCCACAGAACGACAAGCTCACCCAGGAGGTGAAGAGATGAGTATCAGCGTCCTCGACAAGCTCGCCAGTGCGAGCGACGTCGACGAGGAACAGCTGCCGTGCCGTCGTGAGGACCCGGAGCTGTTCTTCGCGGAGACTCCCCAGGACGTGGAGCTGGCCAAGGCGATGTGCCTGGACTGCCCGCTGCGGATCGAGTGCCTGAACGGGGCTCTCGAGCGTCGCGAGCCGTGGGGTGTCTGGGGCGGCGAGCTGTTCGCGCAGGGTGTGGTCATCCCGCGCAAGCGGCCTCGCGGCCGTCCCCGCAAGAACGAGGTGGCCGCCTGAGTCCCGGTGGACTCCCGGCAGCCCGGACAGCAGCTGGCAGCAGGTATCACAGCCGGCCTCCCAGCCTCGTCCCAGCGGGACCCCAGCAGCACCCCAGCGGCACCCCAGGAAGACACAGCACAGTCAGCACCATCAGCAGCGCAGCAGGACCAGCAGCAGACCGACCATCCATCAGCAGCAGCACCGATCGCCTTCAAAGGAGAAGACGATGTCGTACGTAAACAGCCCTCTGGCCCGGGTGGACCACACCCGTCGCCTGAGTGAGGCCGAGCAGCTCCGTCGGGGTCACCAGCTCGTCATCGCCCGGCGCAAGGCGCGTCGCGCGGAGCGAGCCGCCCTCCAGGCCCGACTCGTCCTCGCCCGCACGCTGTGACCCTGTCCTGACCGGCAGACACAGCCAACTGATCAGAAACGGAAACCCACGATGACTTCCTTCACGAACTGGAGCAACGAGATGCAGTTGATGAACGAAGACCTGGCACGTGCACAGATGCGCGCGCGCCTGGGAGAGGCGCACGAACTGCGACGTGGACACCAGCTGGCGATGCACCGCCGACTGTCCCGCCGAGCCGAGCGCGCCGCCCAGCAGGCGCGCCTCGCCCTGGCCCGCTCGCTCTGACCCGAGGTCCAACACCCGGAGCGAAACGGCCGGCGCGAGCCGGTGATCGCAGCACGACCCGCAGTCACGGGTCATCACAGGTAGAGACAACCGAGACCGGAGCCGGTCCCGCCCCAGCAGGGGAGGGGCCGGCTTCGGCGTTCCGTGACGGGTCCAGAGCCGTTCCATGACGACTGCGGACCGTCGTAGGGTCGGGCCATGCCCGTGACCTGCGACTTCTGCGGCGCGACCGCCGAGGGCGACACCACCCCGCTGACCTGGACGACCGCGGTCGAGAACGGCCGGCAGAAGGTCTTCTGCGAGCGGTGCTCGCGTGAGCACCTGCGGGCGATCGAGTCCAAGCTCGACAGCGAGTGGTGGTAGCTCGCCGGCCCCCGAGGCGGCCCAGCGCGGTCAGGCCTCGGCGAAGCCCGGCAGCGACTCCTCGAGGATCGCCCGGAACGGCAGCTCCGCCTCGAGCTGGGAGAGCACCCCGATGCTGCCGACCCACACCCGGTGGATCAGCAGGTACGACGGCGGCAGGTTGAGCCGCAGCACCAGAGCCGAGCCGGGCTGGCGCGGGTCCTGCAGCCGCTGGAACTGCGCGCGCATCCACTCGCGCGAGAACGCGAACGTCTCGGTGCGGGCGGGCTCGACGAACGGGCTGAGGTACTCCCGCAGCTCGTCGGGGTCGACGCGGATGTTCGGCTTGACGAAGCCCTCATCGCGCAGGCCCTCGAGCACGTCGTCGTAGTCGTCGTAGCTCGCGATCCGCAGCAGCGACCCGATCGAGTGCGGCAGGCTGCGCTCCGGCAGTCGCGCGACGGCGCCGAAGTCCACGATGCCGAGGCCGCCGAGCGAGCCGTCCGGGGTGGGCAGCACCCGGAAGTTGCCCGGGTGCGGGTCGGCGTGCAGCATCCCGACGCGGGCCGGGCCGGCGAAGAGAAAGCGGATGTACTGCTCGCCGTAGTGGTTGCGCTGCTCCTGCGTCCCCTCGGCGATCAGCCGGGCGAGCGACGAGTGGCTCTCCACCCACTCGCTGACCAGCACCTTCTTGGTGTGCGCGACGACATCCGGCACCCGGACCTCCGGGTCGCCCGCGAACTCCGCAGCGAACGCGGCCTGCGCCTCGGCCTCCAGCTCGTAGTCGAGCTCCTCGGCGACCCGGGCCTGCATCTCCGCGATCAGCGGTTTGACGTCGATGCCCGGCAGCATGCTGCCGAACGTGCGCGCGACCCGCGCGAGCTGGCGCAGATCGGCCATCAGCGCCTCGCCGGCGCCGGGGTACTGCAGCTTCACGGCGACCTCGCGGCCGTCCTTCCACCGCCCCCGGTGCACCTGACCGATCGAGGCAGCGGCGGCCGGGTCCTCGTCGAACTCCACCAGGTCCTCGCGCCAGTGCCGGCCGAGCTCGGAGTTGAGCACGGACCGCACGGTCGAGGCCGACATCGGGGGGGCGGAGTCCTGGAGGCGGGTCAGCTGTTCGCGGTACGGCGCGGCGACCTCCTCGGGCAGCACCGACTCGAGGATCGACAGCGCCTGGCCCATCTTCATGGCGCCGCCCTTGAGCTCGCCGAGCGTCTTGAACAGCTGCTCGGCGGTGCGCTGCTGCACCTCGGTCAGCACCGTCTCCGCCGGCGCGCCACCGATGCGCCGGCCCATCCCCATCGCGGTGCGGCCGGCGTACCCCAGAGGCAGGGCGGCCAGCCGCGCGGTGCGCGCGACGGCCCGGCGGGGCAGCTCGGTCATGCCGCCATCATCCCTGATGGCTGGTGAGGTACGTCCGGAAACGCCCGGTCCGGCCGCGGCGCGGCGAGGCCGGTCGCGGCTCAGGCGGTGAGCGCCTGCCAGCTGCAGCCGCAGCCCGGATGTCGGGTCCAGGTGTGCACCTCGACGTCGGCGAGCACCCCGTCGAGCGTGAGCGTGCTCGACAGCAGCGACGGCGGCACACCCTCGACCCAGCTGGTCAGGTCGCGCGCCGCCCAGGCCAGCGCGAGCGTGGCCAGCAGCGGGTCGACCGGCTCCGGCGCCGTGGCGTCCGCGGGCTCGGAACGACCCCGCCGGCCGGCCGCGGCGTGCTGACGCACCAGCAGCGGCCAGGTCGGGTCGACGTCGGTGTGGTGCGCGTCGACGCAGCGCAGGCACGCGGAGCGACCCGGGTCGACGAACGGCCCGACCAGGGCCTGGCCCTCGCACATCCGCACCACCAGGTGCGGCACGTCGCCGCGCATCCAGTCGTCGACGAGCTCCCGGTCGGGCTGCCCGGTGCCGACGAGCAGCGCCGGCCCGTCGCGGGACGGCGGCCCGACGACGTCGGTCCGGGCGGACAGGCCGGCCTCGGTGAGCAACTCGGCGGCACGGGCCGCGAGCCCGTCACCAGCGGCGCCGTACGCGACCACCCGCACCTCGGCGCGCGACCGAGCCGCCCACGCGGTCGGGGCGTCGGCGCCGTGGACCCGCACGAGCGCCGCGGCGGCGGGCTTGAGGGACTCGTCGACGGAGTTGACCAGGGCGGAGACGGTCCGGCGCGCGACGAGCAGGCCCGCGTCGAGGAGCGGGTGCAGCAGCGGATCGAGCGGGCCGCCGTCGGCCAGCCGGGCGAGGGCGGCGTCGCTGCCGGCGGGGAGCAGCACCGCGTGGCGCGGGTCGAGGCCGACCTGCACGCGACCGTCGTGCCGCCGCAGCACGCGGGTGCCGGGCATCAGGACGATTGCTGAGGTCGAGGGAGCGGGAGTGGCCATGCCGGGAGACTGCCGCAGCGGCGTGACCGTCGCGACCGCTCATCCACAGGCGCCGGCGAGGGGCGCGTCCGCGGGCGGCTGGGGACGGTCCCCGGCGCCCGACGTACCCGGACAGGGTCAAAGACGACGCAGCGCGGCGGCGCCCCGGGGGGACGCCGCCGCGCTGAAGTCAGAGTCGGCCTGCTCAGGCCTTGCCGAGGATGCGGTTGAGGTTCGTGCCGCAGACGGGGCAGACGGCCTTGGCCATGCGGGTGCCCTTGTCGTTGACCTTGATCTCGCCGGAAGCCTCGCGCTTCTCCTTGCACTTCACGCAGTAGAACTCGCCGCTCCAGGTCTCCGCCATGACGGCCTCCTTGCTGTTTCGTTGTATCGGTCGTCGGCGGGGAGTCTCTGGCTCGAGCTGGTCGAGAGGTCTCGACGTGTGAGCCGGGGGAAGACCCGCCGTGGCCGTTCGGCCGTAGGGAACCCTACGGCAGGCGGGGAGCACATTCATGCGCGCAGCGCCCTGCCGGAGGCGATTCCCGCCTGATTCACGCTCAGGGGCTGCCCGAAACGCCCTTTTCACACCATTTGTACCGAGCGTCGTGCCGAGCCGCTGCGATCCTTCCCACAGGACGCTCACCGGCGTGCGCGGCCTCGCTAGGGTCCGGCCCATGACCGACAGCCACCTGCGCGTCGACCGGCCCCGCGCCGGCGTCGTCCTGCTCACCCTCGACAACCCCGACCAGCGCAACGCCATGTCCGCGCCGATGACCGCCGCCTGGGAGGCAGCCGTCAACGAGCTCGCCACCGACCCGGAGGTCCGCTGCGTGGTGGTGACGGGGGAGGGTACGGCGTTCTGCTCGGGCGGCGACACCTCCTGGATCGCCAGCGAGCCCGACGCCGGCGTCGATCGGCTGCGCAGCCGGATGCTGCCGTTCTACCGCTCCTGGCTGAGCATCCGCCGGCTCGAGGTGCCGACGATCGCCGCGGTCAACGGGCACGCGATCGGCGCCGGGCTGTGCCTGGCGCTGGCCTGCGACATCCGGTACGCCGCCGCCGGAGCGCGGCTGGGCGCCCCGTTCACCAAGCTCGGCATGCACGCCGGGATGGCGGCCACCCACCTGCTGCCCGACGCCGTGGGCCCGGCGGCCGCGCGGGACCTGCTGCTCACCGGCCGGCTCGTCGACGCCGAGGAGGCGCTGCGCCTCGGGCTGGTCTCGCGCGTGCTCGACGGCGACAGGTTCCTCGACGACGTGCTCGACACCGCCGAGCGGGTCGCGGCCACGGCGCCGATCGCCAGCAGGCTCACCAAGGTGGCGTTGCGCGACGGCGGGCACCGGGAGTTCGAGGCGGCGCTGCAGTGGGAGGCGCTGGCACAGCCGGTCACGCTGGCCACCGCCGACCTGCAGGAGGGCATCGCCGCCGCGCGGGAGCGACGCGCGCCCAGGTTCACCGGCCGCTGAGCGCAGCGCAGGACGACGAAAAGAGGCCCTCCACCTCTCCGGCGCACCGCTTGCCTTCCCCTTGCGAACGCTGTGCCGAATCGGCCGAGGGCCTCAACAGCGCCGACCCTAGGGGTGGGGTCCGGGCAGGGTCAACGCGGTCGGCGCGTCGCCTGTGGACACCGTGTGGACGGCCCGCGAGACCCCTGTGGACGACGGTACACAGCCTGTGGACAAACCTGGGGACGAGTGGCCCGAGCCTGTGGGGGACACGCCCGGGCGGCGTACCGTCTGCCCTGCTGACCAGCCACGACACAACCCCCAGGGTGTGGACCGAAGAAAGTCGAGGACCGGTGGACCCGAACCCCCCGCTCGAGCCCCCGCTGGACCCGGTGCACGCGCTGCGCCGGATCGCCTTCCTCATGGAGCGCCGGCTGGAGGACAGCTACCGGATCAAGGCCTACCGGGGCGCGGCCGCGGCGCTGCTGAAGTGCGCGCCGGGCGAGGTGGCCGAGCGCGCGGCCGCCGGCACGCTCAAGGAGCTGCCCGGGATCGGCGCCAAGACCGCCGCGGTCATCACCGACTGCCTCGAGGGGCGGGTCCCCGAGACGCTGGCCAAGCTCGAGGAGCGGGCCGGGCCGCTCGCCGCGGGCGGCGCCGAGGTCCGGGCCGCGCTGCGCGGGGACCTGCACACCCACTCCGACTGGTCCGACGGTGGCTCGCCGATCGAGGAGATGGTGACGACCGCGTCGGAGGTCGGGCACGAGTACGTCGTCCTGACCGACCACTCGCCGCGGCTGACGGTGGCCAACGGGCTCTCGGTCGAGCGGCTGAAGCGGCAGAAGGAGGTCGTCGCCGCGGTCAACGAGCACCTCGCCGCGGCGGGTGGGATCCGCCTGCTGCACGGCATCGAGGTCGACATCCTCGACGACGGCTCGCTCGACCAGACCGATGAGATGCTCGCCGGGCTCGACGTGGTCGTGGCCTCGGTGCACTCCAAGCTCAAGATGGACGCCGCGGCGATGACCCGGCGGATGGTCAACGCCGTACGCCACCCGGAGACGAACGTGCTCGGGCACTGCACCGGCCGGCTGATCACCGGCGGCCGCGGCACCCGGGCGCAGAGCCAGTTCGACGCCGAGGCGGTGTTCGCCGCCTGCGCCGAGGAGGGCGTCGCGGTCGAGATCAACTCCCGCCCCGAGCGGCGTGACCCGCCCGACGACCTGATCGCGCTGGCGGTCGAGGCCGGCTGCCTGTTCGCGGTCGACTCCGACGCGCACGCGCCGGGTCAGCTGGACTTCCTCGCGTACGGCGCGGAGCGGGTCGAGGAGCTCGGCGTACCGCTCGACAGGGTGGTCAACACCTGGCCGGTGGAGCGACTTATGGCCTGGGCCGGGGGCGCCGCCGGGTAGCGTGGCGTCATGACCAGTGCACCGACCGCGAGGGAGGAACCGGTCGTCGAGGTGCGCCGGTCCCGCCGCCGTCGGCGCACCGTCGCGGCCTACCGCGAGGACGAGAAGGTCATCGTCCTGCTGCCCGCCCGGATGACCCGCGCCGAGGAGCGGGAGTGGGTGGCGACCATGCTGGCCCGACTCGAGAAGCAGGAGAAGCGCCGGAAGCCGAGCGACGCCGCGCTGATGAAGCGGGCCCGCGACCTCAACGCCAAGTACCTCGACGGCGCCGCCGTGCCCGCCACCGTCCGCTGGGTCGACAACCAGAACTCCCGCTGGGGCTCGTGCACCCCCGACGACCGGGCGATCCGGCTGTCGCGGCGGCTGCAGGGGATGCCGGTGTGGGTGCTCGACTACGTGCTCGTGCACGAGCTCGCGCACCTGATCGAGATCGGCCACACCCCGGCGTTCTGGGCGCTGGTCGACCGCTACCCGCGCGCCGAGCGGGCCAAGGGGTTCCTCGAGGGCGTCGCCGCCGCGGGGCAGCTCGGGCTGGCGGGGGAGATGGGCGCGCCGGACTGCTCGCCCGAGGGCGCGGCCGCGATGGCCGCCGACGACGTCGACTA
>NZ_CAMPGZ010000030.1 GCF_946885725.1 uncultured Nocardioides sp. | reverse complement strand
CGGCTAGGCTCGCCTGCGTGGCGCAGCGACGACTCGTGCTGATGGCGGACACCCACGTGCCCAAGCGGGCCAAGGCGCTGCCCGCCGAGCTCTGGGCGGCGGTGGAGCAGGCCGACCTGGTGGTGCACGCCGGTGACTGGGTCGACGTGGCGCTGCTCGACGAGCTGCAGACAAGGTCCAAGGAGCTCGTCGCCTGCTACGGCAACAACGACCACGGCGTGCTGCGCGAGCGGCTCCCGGAGGTCGCGACCGTCGACGTCGACGGGCTGCGGCTCGCGGTCGTCCACGAGACCGGGTCGAAGGAGGGCCGCGAGCGGCGCTGCCAGGAGCTGTACGGCGATCACGACGTGCTGGTCTTCGGGCACAGCCACATCCCGTGGGACACCACCACCGACCAGGGCCTGCGGCTGCTGAACCCCGGCTCGCCGACCGACCGCCGCCGGCAGCCGCACTGCACCTACATGACCGCCGACGTGATCGACGGCGAACTGACCGACGTACGACTGCACCGCCTCCCACCGAGGATCGCCTCATGAGCACCAAGGCCGACCCGGAGGAGACCTTCGCGGCGATCGCGGAGGAGCTGTACGGCGTAGCGCCGGCGGAGTTCACCGACGCGCGCAACGGTTACGTCAAGGAGCTCAAGGCCGCCAAGGACCGCGAGATGTCCGAGCGGGTCAAGGCGCTGAAGAAGCCGTCCACCGCCGCCTGGGTGGTCAACATGCTCGTGCGGCACAACGCCGAGGAGATGAAGCAGGTGCTCGACCTCGGCCGTTCGCTGCGCGCAGCCCAGGCCGACCTCGACGGCGAGGCGCTGCGCGAGCTCACCAAGCAGCGCCGCAAGCTCGTCGCGGCGGTCGCCGGCAAGGGCCGCACGCTCGCCAAGGAGCTCGGCCAGAAGATCTCCGAGTCCGTGCAGCGGCAGGTCGAGGACACCCTGCACGCCGCGATGGTCGATACCGACGCGGAGTCGGCCGTGCGCTCCGGCATGCTCGTCGACCCGCTGTCACCGTCCGGCGCCGGGACGATCAAGGCCGCGTCGGCGGTCGCCGACCACACCGCGATGGGCCGGTCGCCGCGGCCGCTGTCCGAAATCACTTCCGAGGCGTCCAAGCGGCCGAAGCTCTCGCTCGTGCCCGACGTCGACCCCGAGGAGCGAGAGCGCGAGCGGCGCCGTGAGGAGCTGACCGCGGCCAAGCAGGACCTGCGCGCCGCCGAGGCCGACCTCAAGGTCGCGCAGAAGGAGCTCAAGCAGCGCGACCACAAGGTCAAGGACCTC
The DNA here is from genome assembly GCF_946885725.1 of uncultured Nocardioides sp. Next base: position 23,552 of record NZ_CAMPGZ010000030.1, on the reverse strand, counting down.
GAGGCGGCCGCGCTGCAGGTGAACGGCGAGATCGACGAGCTGCGCCGCAAGCTCGACGACCTCGAGGCCCGGCTCGAGCGGCTCGACGACCAGATCGGTACGGCGACCGAGGAACGCGACGAGGCGGCCGAGGAGGTCGCCGAGGCCGAGTCCGCCGTCCAGGAGGCGCAGGGCGTGGTCGAGCGGCTCAGCGACTGAAGGACGCCGGGGCCATTGCGGTTTGGTCCCCAACCGCAGGATCCAGCGTCCTGCGGCTGCGGTTCGTGACCAATCGTCGCTACAGCGCCGCCCAGCCCTTCGACCGCTCGACCGCCTCGCGCCACCGGGCATACGCGGCGTCCGCGTCCTCGCGGCTGCCCGACGGCTCGAACCGCTGGTCGAGCTGCCAGGTCGCCTTCAGCTCGTCGAACGACGACCACACCCCGGTGCCGAGCCCGGCCAGGAACGCCGCCCCGATCGCGGTGGTCTCCACGAACCGCGGCCGCTCCACGGGTACGCCGAGCTGGTCGGCCTGCATCCGGCAGAGCAGGTCGTTGGCGGAGGCGCCCCCGTCGACGGTGAGGGAGGTCAGCGCCGTGCTCGACGGCAGCGTCTCGGCGACGTCGCGCACCTCGAACGCGATCGCCTCCAGCGTCGCGCGCACCAGGTGGCCGCGCGTCGTACCCCGGGTGACCCCGATGACCAAACCGCGGGCGTGGGGATCCCAGTGCGGCGCGCCGAGGCCGGTCAGCGCCGGCACGAACACCACACCGTGCGAGTCTGCCACCGTCGAGGCGACCGCCTCCGTCTCTGCCGCCGAGCCGACGATCTGCAGCCCGTCGCGCAGCCACTGCACGGCCGCGCCGGTCACGAAGATCGCGCCCTCGACGGCGTAGGTCAGCTCGCCCTCCGGCGACTTCCACGCCGCGGTCGACAGCAGGCCGGCGTCGGACCGGACGACGTCGGAGCCGGTGTTGGTGAGGATGAACGACCCGGTGCCGTAGGTGCACTTGGAGTCGCCGATCTCGAAGCAGGTCTGCCCGAACAGCGCCGACTGCTGGTCGCCGGCGATGCCCGCGATCGGCAGCTCCAGGCCCAGGAACACGCGCGGGTCGGTCGTGCCCATCGTCGACCCGTCGCCCCACGACGGCACCACCTCGGGCAGCGCGTCCGTCGGGACGCCGAACAGGCCGCACAGCTCCTCGCTCCACTCACCCCGCTCGAGGTCGAACAGCAGCGTGCGCGAGGCGTTGGAGACGTCGGTGACGTGCCAGGTGCCGCGGGTCATCCGCGCGATCAGATAGGAGTCGACCGTGCCGACGGCGTACCGCCCGTCCTCGACCAGCGCCCACGTGTTCGGCTCGTGCTCGGCGATCCAGACGAGCTTGGTGCCGGAGAAGTACGGGTCCAGCCGCAGCCCGGTCAGCTCCGCGACGCGGTCCTCGTGGCCGGCGTCGCGCAGGCGCGTGCAGATGTCGGCGGTACGGCGGTCCTGCCACACGATCGCGCGGCGGGGCGAGCCCAGCGTCTCCCGGTCCCACAGCAGCACGGTCTCGCGCTGGTTGGTGATGCCGAGCGCGCGCAGCTCCGGACCGCCGACCTGCTCGTAGGCCTTGAGGCAGGCCCGGGTCGCCTCGAGGGTCGCCTGCCAGATCTCCTCGGGGGAGTGCTCGACCCAACCGGGCTGCGGGAAGTGCTGCGCGAACTCCTGGTAGCCCTTCGCCGCGATCGTCCCCTCGGAGGTGACGACGAGCGCGGTGACCCCGGTGGTGCCTGCGTCGATGGCGAGAACGCTCATGACACGGATCCTGGCAGGGCCGCGGCGGCGGATGCACGCCGCGGCCCCTCCAGGTCAGCGGCGTGTCACCGACGGGCCGCGACGGCCGCGCGGACCAGGCGCAGCGTCTGCTCGACGATGGCGTCGCGCCGCGACACGTAGCCGCGGTCGCTGATCCGCTTCTTGTCCGGCACGCCCAGCACCGGCGTGTGCACGTGCCCGCCGGCGTTGTCCGCTCCGGCGCCGTCGCGCAGCAGCGTCGCCCGGTAGGCGATCTCGTTGGAGAGGTAGTCGCCGCCACCGCCGGCCAGCGCCTGCCACCCGGGGGTCGGGCCGTCGGTGTGCGTGCGCTCCTCGCCGGTCGACGGGTCCATCTCGGTGATCTCGCGGTTGATGCGCACGCGGTAGTCACCCGTGTCCTGCTTCTTCATCCGCTTCACCGGCAGCGACGTGCGCGTGAACTGCGGCTGCGGCGTCACAGTGGGGTAGCCGTCCGGGACCGGGATCGTGCCGGTGCGCTCGAGGTTCTCGTTGTCGGCGAAGCCGCCGCGGTGCGCGCCGTTCCACACCTCGAGGTCGAACTGGTCCGGCCGGCCCTGGCTGACGGTCACCAGCGCGTCGAGACCGCGCTTCACCTTGCGGGCCAGCGTCCGCTCGACCTCACCGTCGGCGAAGTCGTCCCAGCGCACCGGGAACATCGCGGTCTCGATCCGCGCCCAACCGCGCTTGGTGCGGATCTTGCGACCGTCCAGCGCCAGCGCGACCGCGCCGGACGGGTTGCCGATCCGGGTGTCGACGTCGAGCGTGAACGGGTCGAAGCCGGTGACCACGACCTTGCGCACCCGTGCGCCGTCGCCATAGTGGTGCGTGCGGACCGTGTCCTGTCCGCGCGATGTCGTCTCCAGCACGTCGAGCAGCTTCGCCCGTGCAGTGGGCCGGAGTTTCTCCTGTGGAACCCACTGCGTGAGCAGCCGGGTCATCGCGACGCGGGCCCAGTAGAGCGGGCGGTCGTCGCCGCCAGGCAGCGTTCCGCGTGCGGCGGTGCGCCCCTGCGCCCGGTCGGTCGCCCAGCGCCACAGGGCGTGGCCGTGCCGCTCCACTGTCGTGCGTGCCTGCCGGCCGGGATCGACGCGGCAGAGCGCGGCCGCGAACGCCGCGACGCGGGCGTCGGCCCCGCTGCGCGCCAGGATCAGCCGCGGCGCGCGCCGGTCGAGCCGGTCCTGCTCCACGGTCGTCGTACGCGAGGTGTCGTAGCAGCCGGGCGTGTCCCTGGACGATTCGGGAGGCACCGCGGTGGCGGGGGCGAGGGCGGTGCTGGTGAGGGCCAGAGTGGCCACGGTTGCTGGAAGTACCCGAGAGATTCGCATCCGGCTTGCCTATCGGCTTCCGTCGTACCCGGGCAACCGAGGGCGGCCCGGGAACCCGAACCGTGAGACGCGCCGTCTTCGTCTGGAACGATCAAATGGATCGTCGCTAGGGTCATGACGAAGGCCCCATCAACCCCCAGCCAGGAGGAATGAGCAGATGCGCGTCGGAGTGCTGACCGGTGGCGGCGACTGTCCCGGTCTCAACGCGGTGATCCGTGGGGTCGTGCGCAAGGGGGTGCAGACCTACGGCTACGAGTTCGTCGGGTTCCGTGACGGCTGGCGTGGTCCGCTCGAGAACGTCACGATGCCGCTCGGCGTCGACCAGGTCCGCGGCATCCTCCCGCGCGGCGGCACCATCCTGGGCTCCTCGCGCACCAACCCGTTCAAGATCGACGGCGGCGTCGAGAAGATCAAGGAGAGCCTGGCCGAGAACGGCGTCGACGCGCTGATCGCGATCGGCGGCGAGGACACTCTCGGTGTTGCGACCAAGCTGGCCGACCTCGGCGTCGACGTGGTCGGCGTGCCGAAGACGATCGACAACGACCTCAGCGGCACCGACTTCACCTTCGGCTTCGACACCGCGGTCAACATCGCGATGGAGGCGATCGACCGCCTGCACACCACGGCCGAGTCGCACCACCGCGTGCTCGTCGTCGAGGTGATGGGCCGTCACGCCGGCTGGATCGCCCTGCACGCGGGCATCGCCGGCGGCGCCAACGTCGTACTCATCCCCGAGCAGCCGTTCGACATCGAGAAGGTCTGCGCGCTGGTCGAGAGCCGGTTCGAGACCCGCTTCTCGCCGATCATCGTGGTCTCTGAGGGCGCCGTCCCGGCCGAGGGCGGCGACATGACCCTGCAGAGCGGCGAGAAGGACGCGTTCGGTCACGTCCGCCTCGGCGGCATCGGCGACCGCCTCGCCAACGAGATCGAGCAGCGCACCGGCAAGGAGGCCCGTGCGGTCGTCCTCGGCCACGTGCAGCGCGGCGGCACGCCCACGGCGTTCGACCGCTGGCTCGCGACCCGGTTCGGCCTGCAGGCGATCACCGCCGTGCACGAGAAGGACTTCGGCAAGATGGTCGCGCTCCGCGGCACCGACATCATTCGCGTCCCGCTCATCGAGGGCACCGGCGAGCTCAAGCTCGTGAAGCCGGAGGAGTACGCCGAGGCCGAGGTCTTCTTCGGCTAACCGGCCGCGAGGTCGACGTCCACGACGAGGGCGCGGTGGTCCGACATCGGGAGCCGCCGCGCCTCGTCGTGCGTGACCCTTAGGTTGTCGTGCGTGAGCACGTGGTCGATCTGCTCCGTCGGCTCGTCGGCCGGGAACGTCACGTGCCGCGCCAGAGGGCGCATCCCGGTGATCCGGTGGGCCCGCCGCGGCGGCATGTTCAGGTCGCCGAGCAGCACCAGCCGCTCGTGCCGGTGCGCCAGCGAGCGGAGCAGCACCCGGAGCTGGTGCGGGTTCCAGAAGCGCAGGAACGACAGGTGCGTGTTCACCACCGTCAGCGGACCGTCCGGTGTCTCCACGGCGGCAGCGACCCCGACGCGGGGCTCGTCGCGCACCCACGACGGCATCCGGCTGCCCGGCCACCACATCGGCACGCGCGTCTTCACCGGGGGCAGCCGCACCACCTCCCACGACGACACGGGGTAGCGGCTGAGCAGCGCGATCCCGTACGCCGCCTCGTCCGGCTGCTCCTCGCCGGTCGCCGCCATCCAGGTCGACCCCGGCGTACCAGTCAGCGCAGCCACGAACCGGTGGTCCGTCGCGCCCATGGCCTCGGCCGCCAGCGCGGTCAGGTCGGCGTGCTGAGACCGGCTCTGGTTGCGGTCCACCTCCTGCAGCGCGAGCACGTCCGCGTCGAGCGAGCGGACCGCGTCGGCGTACCGGTCGACGTCGACCTGGTCGTCGTGCAGGGACCGGCCGCTGAGGATGTTGAAGGTCGCCAGGCGCACGTGACCACCGTGCCCGATGCCGCCCGGGCTAACACGCGCCGGTCCGGGGTAAGGACCTGCCATGGCAGACGCAGGCACGACGCCGCTGCGCGAGGCGCTCAAGCACGTCGCGGTGGCGCTCAAGGACATCGGAGTGCCGTTCGCGCTCACCGGCGGCTACGCGGTGTGGGCACGCGGTGGACCCGAGCCGGTCCACGACGCCGACTTCGTGATCGCGGAGTCCGACGCCGAGCTGGTACGGCGGGCGCTCTCCGAGCGCGGCCTCGACGTACGCCAGCCGCCCGAGGACTGGCTGTTCAAGGTGCACTTCGACGACGTGTTCGTCGACGTGCTGCACCGGATGTCCTCCGACCCCACGACGCGCGAGGACGTGGAGGAGTCGGATCAGGTCGAGGTGCTGTCCATCGAGATGCCGGTGCTGTCCGCGACGTCGGTGTTCGTGCACAAGCTCAACGCGCTCGACGAGCACCACTGCGACCTGAGCCGGGTGATCCCGGTGGCGCGTGCGCTGCGCGAGCAGATCGACTGGGCGGAGGTGCGCCGCCGCACCGGCGGCAACGACTTCGCCGCCGCCGTACTGTTCCTGCTCGCCCGGCTCGAGGTGGCGCCGGAGGCTCCAGTCGCCTGACCGTCGGCGGCGTTGCCTACGGTGGCTGTCATGACCGTCGCCGCTCTCACCGACAGCCGAGCCTCGACCGCGCAGCGCGTCATCGAGGCGATGGCCGGCGGGGGAGCGCGGCTGCGTGACGACCAGGAGACCGCGGTCGCGGCGCTGTGCGAGCCGGCCGCCCGGGTGCTCGTCGTGCAGGCGACCGGCTGGGGCAAGTCGGCGGTCTACTGGGTGGCGACCGCGATCCGCCGCAGCGAGGGCGCCGGCCCGACGCTGGTCGTCTCGCCGCTGCTCAGCCTGATGCGCGACCAGGTGGCCGCGGCCGCGCGGGCCGGTCTGCGCGCGGCGACGCTCAACTCCTCCAACTTCGACGACTGGTCGGCGATCGAGGACGGCCTGCTCGCCGGCGACATCGACGTGCTGCTGGTCTCGCCCGAGCGGCTGGCCAACCCAGGCTTCGGCCGGCGCGTGCTCGACTCGCTGGCCGGCCGGCTCGGGCTGGTGGTCATCGACGAGGCGCACGCGGTCTCCGACTGGGGTCACGACTTCCGGCCCGACTACCGCCGGGTCTCCGACGTGCTCCGCCGGCTCAACCCCGAGACCCCGGTGCTTGCGACGACCGCCACCGCCAACGCCCGAGTCACCGACGACGTGGCGTCCCAGCTCGGCGACGCGACGCTGGTGCTCCGCGGTCAGCTCGCCCGGGCCAGTCTCGAGCTGTCGGTGGTCGACCGGCTCACTCCGCTCGACCGCTACGCCTGGGTGGTCGACCACCTGCCGCGGCTGCCCGGCTCCGGCATCGTCTACACGCTCACGGTCGCCGACGCCGAGCGGCTGGCCGCTGCCGTCGCCGAGGTGCACGGCCGCGACGTCCCGGTCGCCGCCTACACCGGCCAGCTCGAGCCCGATCTCCGCCACGAGCTCGAGGACGCCCTGCGCGACAACCGGCTCAAGGCGCTGATCGCCACGTCCGCGCTGGGCATGGGCTACGACAAGCCCGACCTCGGCTTCGTCGTCCACGTCGGCGCGCCGCCGTCGCCGGTGTCCTACTACCAGCAGGTCGGCCGTGCCGGCCGCGCGATCGAGCACGCCCACGCCGTGCTGCTTCCGTCCGACGCCGACGCTGGTGTCTGGGACTACTTCGCGACCGCGACGATCCCGGTGCCCGAGCAGGTCGACAAGGTGCTCGCCGTGCTGTCCGCCGAGGAGCCGCAGAGCGTCGCCGCCGTCGAGGCCCAGTCAGGGGTACGGCGAGGTCGGGTGGAGCTGATGCTCAAGCAGCTCGCCGTCGACGGGGTGGTCGACCGGCTCGAGGGCGGCTGGGTCACGACCGGCAAGTCCTGGGTCTACGACCACGAGCACTACGACGGTGTGGTGGCCGTGCGCCGCCGCGAGGCCGACATCATGCGCGCCTACACCCGCGGTGAGCGCTGCCTGATGGAGCTGCTCCAGACCTCGCTCGACGACCCGCACGCCGAGCCGTGCGGCCGATGCTCCGTGTGCCTCGGCGGGCTGCCCGAAGCGCTCGACGGCGCTCCCTCGCCCGAGACCCTGAAGAAGGTCACCGACCTGCTGCGCCGCCAGGTGCACCTGCTCGAGCCGCGCAAGATGTGGCCCGGCGGCGCGTTCGGCACCCGCGGCCGGATCGCGCCCGACGACGCCCACGAGGTGGGCCGGACGCTGATCCACGCCGACGCCCCGGAGTGGCGCGACACGGTCGCCTCGCTGTTCAAGGTCGACGCGGCGGCGCCCGAGGAGGTGGGGGAGGCATGCGTCCGGCTGCTCGCCGGCTGGAAGGACTCCTGGTCGCAGCGGCCCGAGGTCGTCGTCGACCTGCCCGCTGCCGGCTTCCCGGTGATGACCGCCTCCGTCGCCGACCACGTCGCCGCGCGCGGGCGGCTCGACCGCGCGTCGCTGCCCGCACCGGGACGGCTTCCCGACCTTCGGGCGATGTCGTCCGCTGACGAGGCGGCCTTCTGGCGCGACGCCCTGACGCCTGGCACGCTCCCGGCCGATGTCGCCGGACGGGCCGTGCTGCTGGTCGTCGACGCCACCTCGTCGCTCTGGCCGATCACGGTCGCGGCCGCCGCGCTGCGTCGTGCCGGCGCGTCCGCCGTACTCCCCCTCCTGTTGCACCGGCGGCCCTGACCCGCCGCACCGATCCGGGTGCTTGACCTGGTCGTTTCGGGGGAAGAACGTGGGAACCGACCGACCAAGGAGAGTGACCGTGAGCACCGAGGTCCGGACCGAGCACCAGGAGCACGAGCTCAAGCGGGTGATGGGCCCGAAGCTGCTGCTCCTCTTCATCGTCGGCGACATCCTCGGTGCGGGCGTCTACGCCGTCACCGGCGACATCGCGGGGGAGGTCGGCGGCGTCGCCTGGCTGCCCTTCCTGGTGGCGTTCAGCGTCGCCACCCTCACCGCGTTCTCCTACCTGGAGCTCGTCACCAAGTACCCCCACGCCGCCGGTGCCGCGCTCTACACGCACAAGGCGTTCGGACTGCACTTCGTGACGTTCCTGGTCGCGTTCACCGTGGTCTGCTCCGGCATCACCAGCGCCTCGACGTCGTCCAACCTGCTCGCCGCGAACCTCCTCGCCGGCCTCGACGAGGTGATCGGCGGCGTACCGACCTCCACCGGCGCGACCCTCGTCGTCGCACTGGGATTCATGGTCGTGCTGGCGCTGATCAACCTGCGCGGCGTCGGCGAGAGCGTGAAGTTCAACGTCGTCCTCACCCTCGTCGAGGTCACCGCGCTCGCGATCGTGATCCTGCTCGGGTTCATCGCGATGGCGACCAAGGGTGTCGACCTCGGCCAGGTCGTGGTGTTCGAGGACGCCAACGACCGCGGCATGTTCGTCGCGGTGACCGTCGCGACCGCGATCGCGTTCTTCTCGATGGTCGGCTTCGAGGACTCGGTGAACATGGTCGAGGAGACCAAGGACCCCGAGCGGATCTTCCCGAAGGTGATGCTCACCGGCCTCGGCATCGCGGTGATCATCTACATGCTGGTCGCCGTCTCGGTCGTGATGGTGCTGCCGCTCGGCGAGATCCAGAGCTTCGACGGCGAGACCGGCATCCTGCTCGAGGTCGTGCGTGCCGGCGCCCCGGACCTTCCGGTCGACGCGGTCTTCCCGTTCCTCACCGTCTTCGCGGTCGCCAACACCGCACTGATCAACATGCTGATGGCCAGCCGGCTCATCTACGGCATGGCCAAGCAGGACGTCCTGCCCCGCTCGCTGAGCAAGGTGCTGCCCGGCCGCCGTACCCCGTGGGCCGGCATCGTGTTCACCACGCTGCTCGCGCTCGGTCTGATCACCGTCGTGACCTACCAGTCGGAGTCGTCGATCGTCGGCTCGCTCGCCGGTACGACGGGCCTCCTGCTGCTCATCGTGTTCTCGATCGTGAACATCTGCTGCCTCGTGCTGCGCCGCGACACCAGCGCCACGACGTCCTTCAAGGCGCCCACGGCGATCCCGGTGATCGGTGCGCTGGGGTGCCTCTTCTTCGCCGGCCCCTGGGCCCGCGACCCCGAGGACTGGATCCAGTACAAGATCGCCGCCGGCCTGCTCGCCATCGGCCTCGTGCTGTGGGCGCTGACCTGGATGACCAACCGCGCCATCCGCGCGCAGCGCACCGGCTTCCGCGACCCGGAGCACCTCGACGGCTGAACCCACTGCCGAGTCGGCGCGTCTTGCCCTCTCCGCACCGCCCGGTCGGCTCGTCCCGCCCTCGTTCGCGTGACTACCGACACCACCTTTTGGCAGGTCAGACGCACGCTGCTACGGTCGTCCGGCGTCCTTCTTGGACATAGCGGGGGAGGGAACCTTGCAACCGACTCTCGGGAAGGCCCTATGCGTCACCGTGCCCCCACAGTGCTGTCCCGCCTGCGCGACGTCACGACCCATCGCCGCGGGCTCGCCGCCGGGGCGGTAGCCGCCCTCGGTGTCTCCGCCTGCGTGGGTCTCGTCGCCGTCGACGGCCACGACTTCACCGACGGAACCGATGGCGTCACCGCCGGGTCGTTCCCCGGGCTGCGCCAAGGTACGACGTACCCCGACGCCGCCGCGCTCGAGACCATGTCGTCCGAGCGGAGCGACCGTCCGACCGACCGCGGCGACGCCCGCGACGCGCGCACCAGCCCCTCCGACAAGGTCTCCGAGGCGGCGAAGCCGGCGCCCACCCGCTCCGAGCCCTCGGACAGCCCGGAGCCGGCCGCTCCGCAATCGGACGGGGCGGACGAGCCGGACAGCGGGAACGACGGCGGCTCGCAGCCGCGGCAGAGCGAGCAGCCCGAGCCGTCGCGGTCGTCGCAGCCGTCGGAGAGCCCGCAGCCGTCCGAGACCCCCGAGCCGGAGCCCGAGCCGACCACCCCGTCGCCCACGCCCGCCCCGGCGCCGGAGACGACCGCGGTCACCGACCTGTCGGCGGCCGGCACCTGGACGGTCGTGCTCAGCTCGAACCGGGTCTCGTCGTTCGAGTGCAGCCTCGACGGCGGCGCCTGGCAGCCGTGCGGTCCCGTCGCGACCTTCACCGGTCTGAGCAAGGGCAGGCACACGCTCGCCGTGCGCGCGGTCGACAGCGCCGGCACCGCCGACCCCACGCCGGCGCAGCTGTCCACCAACATGAGCGGCGGGCTGCTCTGAGCGTGGGCTCACGTAGGCTGGTCCGGTGACCCAGACCGTCCCGGACCTCGCGACGCTGCGTGCTCTCGGCGCCGCCCAGCAGCCGTCCTGGCCCGACGGTTCCGCGCTGGACGACGCGGTCGCCAAGCTCCGCAAGGTGCCGCCGCTGGTGTTCGCCGGCGAGTGCGACGAGCTGAAGGAGAAGCTCGGGGCCGTCGCGCGCGGCGAGGCGTTCCTGCTCCAGGGCGGCGACTGCGCAGAGACGTTCGACGGCGTGACCGCCGACAACGTCCGCAACAAGCTGCGCGTGCTGCTGCAGATGGCGGTCGTGCTGACCTACGCGGCGTCGGTGCCGGTGGTGAAGCTCGGCCGGCTCGCCGGGCAGTACGCCAAGCCCCGCTCGTCCGACACCGAGACCCGCGGCGACGTCACGCTGCCGGCGTACCGTGGCGACGCCGTCAACGGCTTCGACTTCACCGAGGCCGCCCGCGTGCCCGACCCGCAGCGGCTCGTGGAGGTCTACCACGCGTCCGCCTCGACGCTGAACCTCGTGCGCGCGTTCGTCACCGGCGGGTACGCCGACCTGCGGCAGGTGCACACCTGGAACACCGACTTCGTCCGCGAGTCGCCGGTCGGTCGCCGCTACGAGCGCCTGGCCAGCGAGATCGACCGCGCCCTGACGTTCATGAAGGCGATCGGCGCCGACCCCGACGAGTTCCACCGGGTCGACTTCCACTCCAGCCACGAGGCGCTGGTGCTGGAGTACGAGCACGCGCTCACCCGCATCGACTCGCGCACCCAGCAGCCGTATGACGTGTCGGCCCACTTCCTGTGGATCGGGGAGCGCACCCGCCAGCTCGACGGCGCCCACGTCGAGCTGCTCTCGCGCATCCGCAACCCGATCGGCGTCAAGCTCGGTCCGACGACGACGCCCGACGACGCGCTCGCGCTGGCCTCGAAGCTCAACCCCGACAACGAGCCCGGCAGGCTGACGTTCATCACCCGCATGGGCGCGGGCAAGATCCGCGACCGGCTGCCCGAGCTCGTCGAGAAGGTCACCGCGGCCGGCGTCACGGTGGCGTGGGTGTGCGACCCGATGCACGGCAACACGTTCGAGGCCTCGTCGGGCTACAAGACCCGCCGCTTCGACGACGTGATCTCCGAGGTGCAGGGCTTCTTCGACGTGCACCGCGCGCTGGGCACCTGGCCGGGCGGCGTGCACGTCGAGCTGACCGGCGACGACGTCACCGAGTGCGTCGGCGGCGGTGAGGCGCTGCTCGAGGACGACCTGCACAACCGCTACGAGTCCGTCTGCGACCCGCGGCTCAACCGGGTGCAGTCGCTGGAGCTCGCGTTCCTCGTCGCGGAGATGCTCAGCGCCGCCCAGACCCAGGACTGACGTGACCCAGAGCCTCATCGACCTCCGCAGCGACACCGTCACCAAGCCCACCGAGGCCATGCGCGCGGCGATGGTCGCGGCCGAGGTGGGTGACGACGTGTACGGCGAGGACCCGACCGTCCGTGCGCTGGAGGAGCGCGTCGCCGGCCTGTTCGGCAAGGACGCTGCGCTGTTCACGCCGACCGGCTCGATGGCCAACCTGCTCGCCGTACGCGCGCTGGTCTCGCCCGGCCAGGAGGTGCTCTGCGAGGAGCAGGCGCACATCGCCCGCGCGGAGCTCGGTGCGCACGGTGCGTTCTTCGGCGTGACGATGCGGACGTGGTCCGACGAGCGCGGGGGAGTCGACCTCGCCGCCGTCGAGCGGTTGTACGCCGCCGACCTGTCGCCGTTCTTCGTCCCCACCAAGGCCGTCTCGGTCGAGAACACCCACAACTTCGCCGGCGGCCGGGTCGTCCCGCTCGACGACCTGCGCACGCTGCGCAAGCTGGCCGACGGGTGGGGGATCGGCGTGCACGTCGACGGCGCCCGCATCTGGAACGCCCACGTCGCCTCCGGCGTACCGCTCGCCGACTACGGGGCCTGCGCCGACGTGATGTCCGTGTGCCTGAGCAAGGGCCTCGGCGCGCCGGTCGGCTCGCTGATGCTCGGCCCGCGCGACGTCGTCGACGAGGCCCGGGTGTGGCGCAAGCGGCTCGGCGGCGGCATGCGCCAGGCCGGCGTCCTCGCCGCGGCCGGGCTGCACGCGCTCGACCACCACGTCGACCGGCTCGCCGACGACCACGCCCACGCGCGGCTGCTCGCCGAGGCCTGCGGCGTCGACCCCGCCGAGGTGGAGACCAACATCGTCGTCATCGACGTCCCCGAGGCGGCCGCCGTGGTCACGGCAGCTAGGGACGCCGGCGTGCTCGTCTCCGCCCTCGGCGAGCGCACCATCCGGCTGGTCACCCACCTCGACGTGAGCCGGGCTCAGGCCGAGGAAGCCGCCGCCGTCCTCGCCACCGCGCTCGCGTCCACCCGGCCGAGCGCCGGCGGCAGCTGACGCACCGCCTGGGCGAGCGCCCGCAGGTCCGCACCGAGCAGCGCCTGCGGCCCGTCGCACAGCGCGCTCTCCGGGTCGGGGTGCACGTCGACGATCACGCCGTCCGCACCCACGGCGATCGCGGCGCGTGACAGCGGGACCACCAGGTCCTTGCGGCCGGACGCGTGCGACGGGTCGACGATGACCGGCAGGTGGCTGGTCGCCTGGACGACCGGCACGGCCGAGATGTCGAGCGTGTTGCGGGTGCTCGGCTCGAACGTGCGGATGCCGCGCTCGCACAGCACGATGTCGAGGTTGCCGCGCTGGGCGATGTACTCCGCCGCCATCAGCCACTCCTCGATCGTCGCGGTCATCCCGCGCTTGAGCAGCACCGGCTTGCCGGCCTCGCCGACCGCCTGCAGCAGCCCGAAGTTCGCGGCGTTCCGCGTGCCGATCTGCAGCATGTCGGCGTACTCCGCAACCACCGGCACGTCCCGCGCGTCGACCACCTCGGTGACGATCGGCAGCCCGGTCGTCTCGCGGACGGCGGCCAGGATCTCCAGGCCCTTCTCGCCGAGACCCTGGAAGGCGTACGGCGAAGTGCGGGGCTTGTAGGCGCCGCCGCGCATGATCGTCGCGCCGGCCGCCTTGGCCATCTCGACGGCCTCGAGCGTCTGCTGCGGCGACTCGACCGCGCAGGGGCCGGCCATGAACGTGAAGGTGTCCGGACCCACCGGCACGCCACGCACCCAGACCGTGCTGCGCTCGGGGTGGTGCTGGCGGCTGACCAGCTTGTAGGGGTCGGAGATGCGGTGCACGTTCGCGACGCCCGGCAGGCTGCGCAGGTTCAGGCCGTGGAAGGAGTCGATGTCCCCGACCAGCCCGATGATGGTGCGGACGACGCCCTTGCTGACGAACGCCTCGCCCCCGACGCTCTCGACCTTCTCGACGACGTGCGCGACGTCGGCGTCGCTGGCCTCCGGGGTCATGACGACGACCATGGTGGGTTCCCTTTCATGTGTGCCGCCCGCTCGTGCGGGTCAGCGCGGTGGCGGGACGCCTCGGGCCACGTCGTCGGGGTCGGGCTGCGGGTGACAAGCAGAACGCCCCTGGTGGCCCAGGGGCGTCGTGGTCGTGTGCAGGCCTCAGTCGGCCGCCGGACCGGGAGCCCCGGGGCGGTCGCTAAAGAAATACGTGATGCTCTGCACGCGAGAACCATAGCCCAGCGCGTCTCCGTCCGCGGACTCGCCGCCCGCGATGTGGACTCGCGGTCCGGCAACAACGATTCGTCTGCGATCTACGGGGTGTTTCACACGGGCGGATCGCAGACGAATCGTTGTCAGGCGGGGCCGGCGAAGAGCTGGACGACGTAGTAGCGGCGCAGGTACCGGTCGTAGCCGACTCCGACACCGGTCGTCCGGTACGACGAGTCGTGCAGGTTCTCCCGGTGCCGGCCCGAACCGAGCCACATCTGCATGGCCTCGCGGGCCGTGCCCGACGCGTTCCACAGCACGTTCTCGCCGTACGACGAACGGCCGCCGCAGTCGTCTGCGACACGGCCGAGGTCCTGGTGCACGAGGCGGCCGGTGCGCGCGAGCCGTTCCGCGTGCCGCTGCGCGTTAGCCATCAGGCAGGTGTCGGTGGCGAGCGGGTGCCGCCCGGTGGCGGCTCGCTCGGCGTTGGCCAGCGTGACGACCTCGAGCCGGGTCAGCTGCGGGTCGACCGCCGGGCCGGGCGGGAGCGTGCCCACCAGCATCACCACCCGGTGCTCGCCGCGGACCTTGGCGTGACCCACGCCCAGGGCCTGCTCGGCCGGACCGGCCAGCAGCGCCCGTCGGGTCGTGGACCGGGCCATCAGCCGGGCCACCTGGTCGGTGGGCGCGGCGTCGGAGACGTAGCGCACGCGGCGCACCCGGTCGACCTCGCAGGTGCGGGCCAGGGCGTCGAGGGCGACGCTCGAGCCGGTCTCGGCCCATCGCTGTGCGTGCCGGTCGAGGCAGTGCGCGGCAGCGCCCCGCGTGCGCATCGGGTCCAGGCCGTTTGCGGCGCGGGCGTTCTGCACCTCCGCCACGACGCGGGACGAGTAGCCGCCGGTGGCACTGGCCGCGCCGGCCGGCGTGACGAGCAGGCCGGACAGCGCGGTCGCGCCGGCCAGCACGGTGAGCAGCAGGCTGCGCATCGGAGGCCCCCCTTCCGTGGGCGCACGAGCACCCGAGGGAAGAGTGGAGGATCGATCGTCCGGCTTTGTCCGGTTTTAGGCGTTCTTTACCGACGGCGGCGGGCGTCAGTAGCCGATGAGCCGGTGCAGCCGGTGGAACGTCGGCACGAAGCCCAGCGCGGTCCAGGCGCGCGAGGAGAGCAGGTTGGTTGCGCGCCAGTCGGTCGCGACGACCGGATACCCCGCATCGTGCGCCCACGCCAGCACCGCCTCGCCGAGTGCCCGGCCGGCGCCGAGTCCGCGAGCCTCGGGCAGCACGGCGGCGAACCCGAGGAACGCCGCCTTCTCCGGGCGCATCAGCCCCTCGTTGGACCCCGACTTCTCGAGGTCGCAGGCGACCGCGGAGCCGACGACGCGACCCTCGTGCTCGGCGACGAACGTGGTGAAGTCCGGGTCGTCGAAGTCCTCCTCCCACTCCTGCTGCGCCTCCTCGACGCTGCCCAGCTCGCCGGCCGAGAACGTCGGCGCCAGGCCCTGGTGCTCCGGCAGCGCGACGTCGAGCCGGGCGAGCATCGGGATGTCCGCGCGCGTCGCCCGCCGGATCGTCAGCCCCTCGGGGACGCGGGGCGGCGTGGCCAGCGGGGCGCGCAGGGCGTGGGTCTGCTGGTGCCCGAAGCCGAGACGGAACCACGCGTCGAGCAGCGCCGCGTCGACCGCGGGCACCACGACGTAGTGCGCGGTCCGGCCCTCCTCGACCCAGCGCGTCGCGGCCGCGGCGTACAGGTCGCGGATCGTCTCCGCCGGCTCGTCGTCGGCCAGCGCCTGCCCGGCGGACTCGACCCAGAGGTTCGGGCCCCAGGTGCTGCTCGGCCTGGGCGCACCGAGCAGGAACCCGACGACGTCCCCGTCGCGTACGGCGACCGCTCCCGAAGCGTCGTCGGCCGCGAACGCGGCGGCCACGCGCTCCTGCGCGGTGGCGGCGTCCTCGAACGCGGGGGAGAGCGCGGGCTGGACGGCGCGGTGCCGGCGGTGCCGTGCGGCGAGCAGCCGGCCGGCCTCGGTCAGGTGCTCGCCGGTGAACGGCAGGATCTCGGGTCGGGACATGCCGGCCATCTAATCGGCTGGTCGAGCTTGTCGAGACCACTTTCACCCCAGTGGTCTCGACAGGCTCGACCACCCGGCTCGACCACTCGGTGCGCTCAAACGGAGATGTGCGTGACCTCGGCCTCGATCCTCCGCCGCGGCACCAGCTCGACCACCAGCATCGCAGTCAGCACCATCGCCCCACCGACCAGCATCCGCGCGGTCAGCGACTCGCCGCCGAGCAGCACGGCGAAGAACGCCGCGAACACCGGCTCCATGCTCATGATGATCGCGGTCCGGGTCGGCGGCAGGTGCGCCTGCGCCCAGGTCTGCGCGGCCATCGCGAGCGCCCCGGCGACCAGCGCCATGTAGACGAGCGCGAACCAGTCGCGACCGGTGCCGGGCAGCACCACGCCGTTCGGGACGCTCACCGCGAAGCAGACGACCGCGATCGTCGCCAGCTGCACGATCGTCATGCCCATCGCCTCGGCCGAGGACGACCAGGCGCCGAGGCCGACGATGTGCAGCGCGAACAGCAGCGCCGACATGAACGTCAGCGCCTCGCCGTACCCGATGCTGAACCCGCCGAGCGTCAGCACCCCGAGGCCGGCGAGCGCGAGCACGACCGCGCCCCAGGTCACCGGGCCGATCCGCTGCCGCAGCAGCAGTGCGGCGAACACCGGCGTCGCGACGACGTACAGCCCGGTGATGAACCCGGACACGCTGGCCGGCGTGTGCGCGAGGCCGGCGGTCTGCAGGATCTGGGCGAAGCCGTACAGCAGGCCGAGGACGACCGCGGTCCGTCGGCTGTACGGCGTCAACCGGGCGACCGACCGGGGGAACAGCGCGAACGTCGCGGCCGCCGCGATCGCGAACCGGACGGCGAGGTAGTCCACGACCGGGACCCGCTCGATGAGGTCCTTGGTCAGGAAGAACGTGCTGCCCCAGGCCGCAGTCACGGCGAGCAGCGCCAGCGCCGCGACCAGCGAGGTGCGGCGCGCGGTGGCCGTCGTCATGGGCGCAGCTTCTTGAGCAGCTCGATCTGCGGGTCGGTCACGTCCCGCGAGCCGGGCGTCTCGAGGATGACCGGTACGCCGTCGAGCGCATCGTGCGCGAGCAGCTCCTCGAACGCCGGGATGCCGATGTGCCCCTCACCGATGCGCTCGTGCCGGTCGCGGAACTTGCCGCGGACGTCCATCGAGTCGTTCGCGTGCAGGAGGCGGAGCCGACCGGGTCCGCCGATCTCGACGATCCGGTCGACGGTCGCGGTGGGACCGCCGGGCTCGTCGAGCGGGGCGCCCGCGGCGAACACGTGGCAGGTGTCGAGGCAGATGCCGGCGCGCGGGTGGTGGTCGAGGGCGTCGAGGTACGGCAGGAGGTCCTCGACCCCGGCGCACAGCGACCGGCCCTGCCCGGCGGTCGGCTCGAGCAGCAGCCACGGCGCGGCGTCCGAGTCGAGCGTGTCGAGGATCGGCAGCAGGCCCTCGCGGACCTGACGCATCGCGGCGTCGTACGCCGCGGTGCCCTCGCCCTGGGCGACGCACGAGCCGGTGTGCACGACCACGCCCTCGGCGCCGATCTCGACCGCGCGGCGCAGGTTGTGCGCGACGGAGGCGACGGAGCGCTCGTAGGTGGCGGGGGTGGGGGAGCCGACGTTGACGAGGTACGGCGCGTGGATGAACGTGCGCATCCCGCGCTCGGCGCACGCCTCGCGGAACGCCCCGTCGACGGCCGGGTCGCCCGGCGAGAGCGCCCATCCACGCGGGTTCCCGGTGAACAGCTGGAGGGTCTCGCAGCCGAGCAGCTCGGCCTGGGCGAGCGCGCCCTTGACGAGGCCGGGCCCGACGAGGACGTGGGTGCCGACCGGGTTGCGCATGGCCACCAGCGTACGAGCCGGCGGTAAGGACCGTCAGACCAGGTAGAGGATGACGGTGCTGCCCTTGGGCGCCATGGACCCGAACGCCGGGTCAGCGGACGAGACGAAGCCGAGGCCGAGGTAGCCGGGCCCGGGCTGCTCCTCCACGACGAACCCGAGGCCCTCGAGAGTGGCACGCGCCTCGGCGACGCCCTGGGCCTTCAGGTCGGGGATCTGCACCAGGACCGGGCCCTTCGACACGGTCAGCTCGATGGTGTCGCCGCGGAACACCTCGCCCTCGATCGGCGACTGCGAGATCACCTTGCCCTCGGGGACGGTGTCGGAGTTCTCGCGGGTCTGGTCGACGGTGACGCCCTTGTCCTCGAAGTACGTGGTCGCCTTCTCGGCCTTCTTGCCGGTGAAGTCCTTGACCTCGATCGGCTTCGGGCCGCGGCTGACGACGAGGTCGACGGCGGTCTCCGGACGCAGCTCGGTGCCGGGCTTGGGATCGGCGGCGAGCACCATGCCCTTGCGCATGCGCTCGTTGTAGCGGCGGGTGACATCGCCGAGCGTGAGGTTCTGCTCCTCGAGCAGGTCCTCCGCCTGGGTCAGGGTGTTACCGCGCACCGGCGGCACCTGGTAGCGCTCCGGGCCGAGCGAGAGGAACACCGTCACGGTGCCGTTGTCGAGCACGCGCTCGCCGCCCGCCGGGTCGGAGGTGACGACGTGGCCCTCCTCGACGGTCTCGGAGTAGCGCGGGTCGCCCTCGCGGTAGGTCAGGCCGGCGGCCTCGATCTCGGTGCGCGCCTGGGCGGCCGTGAGGTTCACGACGCCGGGCGTGGTCGTGTAGCGGCCGGCGCCGAACCACCAGCCGCCGACGCCGGCGGCGACCGCGAGCAGCAGCACGACGAGCAGCAGGATGGGGCCCTTCTTGGACCGGCGCGGCTGCTGCCGGATCGCCTCGCTGGGCCGGGACACGCGCGCCGGCCGGCGTGCCGCCGGGGGAGCGGCCGACCGCGGCGGCACGCTGCCGATCACGGTGGTGCCGTCGTCGCCGCGCTCGACGCGCGCGATGACATGGGAGACGCCGCCGGTCTCAGCGGCCCGCGCCACCTGGCCGGGGGAGAGGATCGTGGGCACCTCGTCCTCGGTGACGTAGTCGATGTCGTCCTCGCGCGCCACCGGCATCGTCGGGGCGAGATCGGCGGTCAGCTCCGGGTCGTCGCGCACCCCGTGGTCGAGAGCACCGTGCACGCGGCGCACCTGGTGCAGCAGCACGCGGGCGTCGGCCGGGCGCAGCTCGCGGTCACGCGCGCACGCTCGCGCGATCAGCGCGTCGACGTACGGCGGGATGCCGGGGATCTCCTCCGACGCCGGCGGCACGTCCTCGTGGACGTGCTTGTAGGCGACCTGGATCGGCGACTCGCCCTCGTGCGGCTTGCGGCCGGTGAGCAGCTCGTAGATGAGGACGCCGGCGGCGTACACGTCGGCGCGCGCGTCGGACTTGCCGTCGACGACGAGCTCGGGGGCGAGGTAGGAGACGGTGCCGATCAGGACGCCGCCGGTGGCGGTGTGCTGGGTCTCGGTGCTGATCGCGCGGGCGAGGCCGAAGTCGGCGACCTTGATCCGGCCGTCGTCGGCGATCAGGACGTTCTCGGGCTTGACGTCGCGGTGCACGAGCCCGGCCTGGTGCGCGGCGCCGAGGGCCGCGAGGACCGGCTCGATCAGCGTGAGCGCCTTGGCGGGCGCCATCGGGGCTTCCTTGCGGATGACGTCGCGCAGGGTGTGGCCGGGGATGTACTCCATGGCCAGGAACAGCGTGCCGTCGTCGTCGCCCTGGTCGAACACACCCACGACGTTGGGGTGCGACAGCCGGGCGGCACTGCGGGCCTCGCGCACGAAGCGGGCCGCGAAGTCGTGGTCGTCGCCGAGCCCGGCGTGCATCACCTTCACGGCGCAGACCCGGTCGAGGCGGAGGTCGACGGCCTCGTAGACGGTGGCCATGCCGCCGCGGGCGATGCGCGGGCCGACGCGGTAGCGGCCGTCGAGGACACGCCCGATCAGCGGGTCCGCAGCGGTCTTGTCCACGTCGAGGCCTCCAGAGAACGGCCGACGTGAGGGGGAAGCGTCGACCTCGTCCCGTCGATTCTAGGTTCGAGGCCTTACCAGCACCCATTCCGCCGACGCTCCGGCGTGGCGAGAGTCACGTCCCGGCGCAGTGGTCCGGACCGCTCACATGCGGGTCAGATCGGGCTCCAGCCCTCGGCCAGACGCTCCCGCAGCGCCACCACGTTGGCGACGTACCGCTTGGTCGAGCGGTACATCCCGTACCGCCGTACGCCGGCCAGGCCCTGGTAGTAGCCCGCGATCGCGTGGCGCGGTCCCGCCTGCTCGCGCAGCAGCTTGAGGAGTACGACGCCGGCGGTGACGTTGTCGTGGAGGTTGCGGAGGTTGAGCTTGCGGCCGACCACGGCGGACATCCACTTCCCGGTGGACGGCAGCACCTGCATGGCGCCGAGCGCGCCGGCCGACGACTTGCGCTTCTGCTGCCAGCCGGACTCCATCCAGGCCACGGCGAGGGCCAGGTTGGGGTTCACCCCGTGGTAGCGGGCGCGCTTGACGATGATCCGGCGCACCTCGCTCTGACTGGCGTGCGCGTGCACCCATCCCTTGTCCGGGTGGTTGTGCGCGTGCGGGCGCTTGCTCTTCTTCGGCTTCTTGTTCTTCTTGGGCTTGGTGGCCTTGGGCTTCGAGTTCTTCGGCTTGTGCGGCTTGGCCTTGTCCTTCTTCGTGGCGGGCTTGCCGGCCTTCCCGGCGACGTGGTTGCCGTAGTAGCCGGTGAAGTGGTGCCGGTGCTTCGTGCACGCCCGCGACCGCTTGACCACCACGGGAATGCGGATCGTCTCGCCGACGTGCAGGACGCGGCCGTTCATCGCGATCAGCTCGTCGGTCCACGCGTGGTAGCGGGTGGCTATCTCGCTGGGGGTGTCGCCCTTGCGTACGACGTACTTCTTGATCTTGCGGTGCGGCGTGGACTTCCCGACGAGGCGGAGGTCGCCGGTGCCGGTGCTGCCGCTGCTGCGCGTGGCGCTGATCGTGGTGGGTTCGGCGGCCGCGAGCACGGCGGGCGCGCCGAGCAGGGTCACGGCGAGCGCGGTGACGGAGCCGGTGAGGGAGTTGAGGACGCGGCGCACTACAGCCATCAAGTTCCTCCCAGACTCGTCGGCGTGGCGCCTTGACATTCGTCACGGGTGTGACTCATGTGGCGTCGGTCTACGACAGTGACTGACGAGGTCCGGCCTCGTCAAGCGGGACCGGTCAGTTCTCAATCAGCGAGAGCCAGCGAGAGTCAGCGGGCGTCGGCCAGCGACTGCATCGGCCGGCTCGGGTCGAACCGGACCGGCGGCACCGGGTCGTCGGTGCGGAACCGCCGGGGGAGCGGCCTCGAGCACTCGGGGCCCCGGCAGTCGCGCAGCTCGTCCAGCTGGCGGGCGAGCGCCCGCACGACGTCGGCGTAGCGCGGCCGGTCGACGAGGTTGGTGAGCTGTCGCGGGTCGCGCCGCATGTCGTAGAGCTCGCGGTCGCGGCTGGCGTGCTCGACGTACAGGTAGCGTCCGGTGCGAACGCCCTGCGAGAACCGCAGGCTCGACGGGCCGAGCCGGCGCTGGAGCAGCGAGACCCGGGTGAGCGTGTCGTCGGTGAGCTCGCGCGGGCCGGTCTCGGTGAGGATCGGCCGGTCCCAGCCCCGGTCGCCGTGCCGGGCGACGTCGAGCATGCTGACGCCGTCGAGCGGCTGGTCGGTGCGCACCCCGGTGGCCTCGAGGATCGTCGGGGCGAAGTCGATCATCAGGAACGGGTCGCGGCGCTCCTCGCCCTTGGGGATGCCGGGGCCGCGCATCACCAGCGGCACACGGAGCGAGGGGTCGTAGGCGAGGATCTTGCCCTGGCGGCGCCGGTGCTCGCCGAGGAAGAACCCGTTGTCGGACGTGAAGATCACGTACGTGTTGTCGAGCTCGCCGGTACGGCGCAGCGTCGCCATGATGTTCGCGACCTCGTCGTCGACGACCGAGATCGCCTCCACGCGCTGGCGGTAGTCCTCGAGGATCGCCTGCTTCTCGACGTCCACCAGCGGCGGCTGGTTCTTGATGAAGACGGGCTTGTCGGCGACGTCCTCGCCGTCGAGCCACGGCGGGATCCGCTGGATGCGCTGGTCGAAGCGGCCCTTGACGTACTTCGGCCGGGCCGGGTTCTGCCAGGTCTGCCGCCAGCCGTCCGAGCGCAGGAACGGCGGCGGGTCGTCCTTCTCCCGCGGCGTCCCGACGTGCGGTGCGGCGAACGAGGTCTGCATGAAGAACGGCTGCGGCCCGCGCGCCTCCCGGCGGATCACCTCCTGGGTGATGTCGCTGTAGAGGTTGGTCTGGTACACGCCCTCGTGCGGCTCGAGCACGCCGTTGTCGGACAGCGTGGTGTCGAAGTAGCGGTAGGTGCCGCCCTGCAGGTGCTTCGCCTCCGGCTCGAGCTTCACGTTGTCGACCGAGGGGCGCCAGTCGGTCCAGCCCGGCGGGATGTAGCGCAGCGACGAGGACCCGTCGAGCCGCTTCTGCCGCCCGTAGCCGTTGAGGTACTTGCCGACGAACGCGGTCTCGTAGCCGCCGTTCCGGTGCAGCCAGCGCGGGAAGGTCTGGCGGTCGTCGAAGACCCGGAACCCGAACGGCGTCTTGTGCGACCAGACCTTGTGGTTGTGGGAGTACTTGCCGCTGACGAACGACGCCCGCGCCGGGCAGCACAGCGGGTGCGGGCTGAACATGTTGGTGAACCGGACGCCCTGGTCGGCGATGAGGCGCTGCACGTTGGGCATGAACTGCAGGTCGTCGTCCCGCATGTCGTCCATCATCAGCACCAGCACGTTGGGCCGCTCCCGGCCGCGGGTGACCGCGTCGGCGGTGACCGTCGTACGACGCGCGTCGAAGAGGCGGCGCTCGTACGGCGTCTGGCCGAGCCGCTTGCGCAGCTCGTCCTCGTCGAGGCGGGCGAGCGGGCCGGTGATGCTGCCGCTGACCGGGGGAGTGCTCTCTGTGCCGCCGGTGTCACTTGGCGTCCCCGCGCCCGCACCTGTTGCGGGGAGCGCGAGCGTGCTGAAGCCGAGCACGAGCAGGATCAGCGCGGTCGCGCCGAGCGCGGCCGTTCTGCGGGGCATCGTGGGGGGCTCCTGGGTCGGGGGCGCAGCGCGCACGGCGCGGCAGCCGTCGGGACGGTGAACCAAGTGCCTCCGTGCTCCGCCACTCTACGGAAACGCGCTGTTCCGATTCACGCGGGACCGGCCGTGAGAAGGCTCTCGGTTTCGTGCCAGCATGGATGGGTGACTACCTCTGGTTCGGACGCCGGTCTCGACGAGCTCGTCAAGGAGTGGCTCGACTGGGGCGAGGCCTCGGAGGCCTTGCACGTCAGCGTCTCGAAGGTCCGCCAGCTCATCCGCGACCACCACCTCGCCGCCGCCGTACCGGTCCCCGGCGAGGGTCAGAAGGTGCCGGCCGCGCTGATCATGGACGGCGAGATCGTCAAGGGCGTGCCGGGGCTGCTGACCGTGCTGCACGACGCCGGGTACGACGACCGCGAGGCGATCACGTGGCTGTTCACCCCGGACGAGACGCTGCCCGGGCGGCCGATCGACGCGCTCCGCGAGAACCGCGGCTCCGAGGTGAAGCGCCGCGCCCAGGCGATGGGCTTCT
>NZ_CAMPGZ010000029.1 GCF_946885725.1 uncultured Nocardioides sp. | reverse complement strand
CCCTGGGCTGACTCCCTGGGCTGACCCCGTCCAGACCGGTCGTCGTAGTCGGGCCCACGATTTTCGGTGAATCGTGAACAATCCGTCCCGCGGTGCCCCAGGATGGCGCTGCGCACACGGCCGCTCCCTGCTTCGCGGCTGGTGTCCCACGTGGCGTCGTCCGACCTTGGAGGGGAAGGCCGGAACGCCTGAACGACACGAGGGTGGTCGCCCGAGCGGCCACCCTCGTGCCATGTCAAACCGCATTTCCGATGCGCCCCTCTCGGGCGAAATGTCTGTTTTGTCGTCCAGACCACCGGGACAAGGGTTGTTTCCGCGCTCAGGACGGCGGGGAAGCAAGGGTCACCGGGGGTCACGAAACCGGGGGTCACTGCACCGGGCACGCGGGGCGTCCCTCCCCGTGGCCCGCCAGATGACGAAGGCAGGAACATGAGCGCACCAGCAACAGAGCGGGTCACCCCGGTCGGCCGGCAGCGAGTGGCCCACACGGCCGGCACCGCTGCAACTCCCGACGAGCGGCGGGAGGCGAGCTCCTCGATGACGACCGAGACGAGCACCTCGCGCAGCGCGCTGAGCACCCGGCTCCTCACCCAGGCGGCCTCCGAGACCGACCCGGTCGAGCGCAAGCGGCTCCAGGACGAGGTCGTCGTCATGCACATGGGCCTGGCCCGGGCGATCGCCGCGCGCTACCGCGGCCGCGGCATGGCCGAGGAGGACCTCACCCAGGCGGCGGCGATGGCGTTGCTCAAGGCCGCCCGGAACTTCGACCCCAGCCACGGGGTCGAGTTCCTTTCGTACGCCGTCGTCACCATGAAGGGCGAGGTCAAGCGGCAGTTCCGCGACTTCGGCTGGATGGTCCGGCCGCCCCGCCCGATCCAGAAGCTGCAGGCCGACGTCGCGCACGCGCAGTCCGAGCTCATCCAGCAGCTCGGCCGCTCCCCCCGCGTCCCCGAGGTCGCCGAACACCTCGGCGTCTCGGAGGAAGAGGTGCTCGAGGCGCTCACCGCCGACGGCTGCTTCACCCCGACGTCGCTCGACCTGCCGCTCGGTGACGACGGGTCGTCCACCACGCTCGGCGACACCCTGCAGCACGAGGACTCCTCCCTCGACGAGGCGGAGGCCCGGGTCATGCTGATGCCGGCCGTGAAGGCGCTGCCCGAGCGCGAGCGGCAGGTGCTGTACCTGCGGTTCTTCCGGCAGATGAGCCAGTCGCAGATCGCGGCCGAGGTGGGTGTGACCCAGATGCAGGTCTCGCGCATCCTGTCGCGCGTGCTCGCTCAGCTGCGCGGTCAGCTCGAGGGCGCCTGACCTCCTCTCGTTCTGAAGGTGGTCTCGACAAGCTCGACCACCCGAACGCGCGGTCTCGAGAGGCTCGACCAGCCGGCAGGCTTGGCGCGTCTCCTTCCCGGGTACGCCGCACGCAACCGGAAGGAGCTGACGTGACCACAGGCACCATCATCCTGATCGTCATCATCGCGGTCGTCCTGCTGGCGGCGATCCTCTTCGCCGTCAAGGCGTCGACCAACAAGAAGAAGGAGCGCGACCGACAGCGCGCGAGCGAGCTGCGCGAGCAGGCCGCCGCGCAGGCCACCGGCGTGCAGCAGCACGAGGCGCGCGCCGAGGAGACGTCGGCCGCCGCCGAGCAGGCCAAGGCCGAGGCCGAGCGCAAGGCCGCCGAGGCCCGTCGGCTCGAGGCCGAGGCCGCCGACCGGCAGGCCACCGCCGAGCGCGTGCGCGCCGAGCACCAGGAGACGCTGCAGACGGCCGACAAGCTGGACCCGGACGCTCCGGCGGCCGCACCCAGCACCACCGAGCACGGCACGACCGAGCACGGGACTGGGCACGGGACCACCGGGCAGCACACCACCGGGCAGCACACCACCGAGCAGCACACGGCGGAGCACGCCACCACGGATTCGACCACGGATTCGACCACGCAGTCGACCGACGGGACGACCGAGTCGACGGACGGCCCGCAGCACCGCCGCGACGCCACTACCGCCTGAAGGACCGCCTGAAGGACCGCCTGAAGGACCGCCTGAGTACGCCGGTTCGCTGGCGCCGGGGTCCCGCGTCGCGGGATCCTGGCGCCATGACCGGTGACGCCGCCGCGCCGACGCAGCCCACCCAGCCGCCGCGCCCCAGGGCCGCGTGGCGCCGCCCGGCGATCATCGGCTTCGTCGTCGGCTTCGTCGTCGCGTTCCTCGTCACGATGCTGGCGCTGGTCAGCGTCGCGTTCGAGGTCGTGCACCCCTTCCTGGTGCCGGCGGCGCCACTGCTGCGTCCGGTCGCGGACGGCATGGCGGACTGGCCGGGGCTGGTGATCATGCTGATCGCCGGCACCGTGAACGGCCTGATCTACGCGGCCGTGTTCGTGCTCGGTGCGCTGGTGCTGCACCGGCGCGGGTGACCGGTCAGAGGGCGCTTAGAGGTACAGCCCGGTCTGGGTGTCGCCGAGCCGCTCTGCGGCCACCGCGTGCACGTCACGCTCGCGCATGAGCACGTAGGTCTCGGCGTTGACCTCGACCTCCGCCTTGTCCTCGGGGTCGTAGAGCACCCGGTCACCGACCTCGAGCGCTCGCACGTGCGGGCCGATCGCGGCCACCCGGGCCCAGCGCAGCCGGCGGCCGCCCATGGCCGCGGTCGCCGGGATGACGATGCCGCCGGTCGACCGTCGCTCTCCCTGGTCGTCGACCTGGGCGAGGATGCGGTCGTGCAGCATCCGGATCGGAGTCTTCTCGCTCATGGCGGCCTCAGCGGGTGAGCTTGCGGAGGGTGGCCATCAACGCGACGAAACCGACGACGGCTCCGGCGGTCTTGAGGATGTTGTCCGTGCGCGGAGACCCGTCGGGCGCGACGTACACCGCCTTGAGCGTGGCGATCTCTCGGCGCACGATCGTCTTGGGGCTGGCGCGGTAGACGAGCTGGTCGATGGTGTCTGCCAGGCGCTCGCGGGTGGCCTCGATCTCGCTCTCGAGCGAGTCCAGACCGCGGTTCTCGGCCTTGCTCACGTCGGCTCCTCGGCTCGTCGTCGGGGTCGGTGGATGTGCGAGCACAGACTAGCGACCCCTACCCGCCGCCCTCAGAGAGAGGCAGGATGGAACCGTGACTCGAAGAAAGGGGTGGCGATGAAGGCAACGGTGGGTGACTACCTGCTCGTGCACAACGCCCACGTCGGGGAGCACGCGCGCGAGGGCGAGATCGTGGAGGTCCGCGGTCCCGACGGCGGTCCGCCGTACCTCGTGCGGTGGACCGACGACGGTCACGAGTCCCTGGTGTTCCCGGGGCCGGACGCGGAGATCCGGCACACGAGCGGGGCCGCTACCTAGCGGCCCCGCCGCCCGCTTCTTCGCGGCTCCCGATCGCGCGGGGGTCGAAGCCGAACGGCAGCTCGAGCCGGTGCGCGGCCATCAGCGCGTCGTCGGTGAGGATGTCGTACGTCGGGCCGTCCGCGACGACGACGCCGTCGGAGAGCACGACGGAGCGCGGGCAGAGCTCGAAGGCGTACGGCAGGTCGTGCGTCACCATCAGCACCGTCACGTCGAGCGCCCTCAGGATCTCGGCCAGCTCCCGGCGTGACGCAGGGTCGAGGTTGGACGACGGCTCGTCGAGCACGAGGATCTCGGGCTCCATCGCGAGCACCGTCGCGACCGCGACGCGACGGCGCTGCCCGAAGCTGAGGTGGTGCGGCGGGCGGTCGGCGAAGTCGGCCATGCCGACCTGGTCGAGCGCGGTCATCACGCGCCGGTCGAGCTCGGCGCCGCGCAGCCCGAGGTTGGCCGGGCCGAAGGCGACGTCGTCGCGCACGGTCGGCATGAACAGCTGGTCGTCGGGGTCCTGGAACACGATGCCCACGCGCCGCCGGATCTCGGCGAGGTTCTCGCGCGTGACCGGGAGCCCGCTCACGGTGACCGAGCCGGCCCCGGCCTCGAGGATGCCGTTGAGGTGCAGCACCAGCGTGGTCTTGCCGGCGCCGTTGGGGCCGAGCAGGGCGACCCGCTCCCCGCGGTGCACGTGCAGGTCCACGCCGTAGAGCGCCTGGTGGCCGTCGGGGTAGGCGAACGCCAGGCCGCGGACGTCGAGGACGGGCGTGCTCATCGGCGCACGTCCGGGAGCCGGCCGGTGTAGCCGCGGCTGACCATGGCCAGGTGCACCCGCTCGCCGCGCTCGTAGGACCGGATGAACAGCGCGCCGAGGCTCCGCGCGACGACCGGCCAGTGCCGGGGGTTGCGGGCGGTGAAGCCGCGCGACTCCCGGGCGATGCGCATCCGGCGCATCTCGTCGGTCACCACGTCGACGTACCGGATCATGAAGCCCATGATCTGCACCAGCTGCTGCGGCAGGCGCAGCCTCTCGAGGCCGAGCAGCAGGTCGCGCGGCTCGGTGGTCGCGGCGAGGAGCAGGCTGGCCAGCACGCCGAGCGTGCCCTTGGCCAGCAGCGCCCAGGCCGCGAGCAGGCCGGGCTCGCTCACCGAGATGCCGAGCACCTCGACGCGCGGGCCGGTGGCGATGAACGGCATCAGCACGGCGAAGACGACGAACGGGATCTCGACGACCAGCCGCTTCAGGAGGTACGTCGGAGGCACGGTGCTGACCACGACCGCGACGGCGAGCACCAGCAGGTACACGCCGTACGCCGCGAACCAGTCGCGCGGCGTGGCCACCACGACCAGCACGAAGCCGAGCAGGGCGAGCAGCTTGTGCTCGGGCGCCGCCCGGTGGATCGGCGAGTGCCCGTGGAAGTGCAGCTTGTGACCGTGGCCCTGCCCCATCTCAGGCGTCCGTCGTGTCGCGCTCGCGGTCCTGCTCACGCTCGTCGCTACCGCGGCGCCGGACCGCCAAAGCGAGGCCGCCGGCCAGGACGAGGACGACGAGCGTTCCGGCGACCCCGGCGAGGCCACCGGACAGGCGAGCGTCGTCGACGCCCTTGGTGGCGTAGTCGGCGAACGGACCGTCGCCGGCGGGGTGCTCGTCGGCGCTGTCGATGAAGCCAGTGCGCTCCGCGACGTACTCGAGGCCGTCGGGGTGGCTGGAGGCGTAGAAGCTCACGACCCCGGCGAGCAGCAGCGCGACGGCGAGGCCGGCCAGGACGAGGGTGCGGGTCCTCATGCGGAGACCTCCGAGCCCGGCGTGCGCACCTCGAGCGTGCGGGCGGCGAGCACTCGGCGGGCACCGTGCACGAGGTCGGGGCGAACCGCGACGACGCTGCTGACCACCAGGGCGGTGATCACGGCCTCGCCGACGCCGATCAGGACGTGCCAGCCGAGCATCGCGGTGAGCACGGCGCCGAGGGAGACCGGCGCCTGGCCGCCGACGGCGAAGAGGAGCACGAACGTCAGCGCCGCTGCCGGCACGGTGGTCAGCGCGGCCACGCCGGCGGCGACGGGGACCATCCCGATGCGCTTGGGCAGCACCGACTGCGCGAGCCGGAACACCAGCCAGCCGACGCCGACCCCGACGAGCCCCATCAGCGTGATGTTGGTGCCGAGCGCGGTAACACCCCCGTCGGCGAACAGCAGCGCTTGGACCAGCAGCACGACCGACAGGCAGAGCACCCCGGTCCACGGTCCGACGAGGACGGCAGCGAGCGCGCCGCCGAGGAGGTGGCCGCTGGTGCCGGCGCCCACGGGGAAGTTCAGCATCTGGGCCGCGAACACGAAGCTCGCGACCAGGCCGGCCATCGGCGCGGTGCGGTCGTCCAGCTCACGGCGGGCACCGCGCAGCGCGATGCCGACACCGGCCGCGGCGACGGCGCCGGTGGCGAGAGACGTCGGCACGTCGAGGAATCCGTCCGGGACGTGCACTTCGACCTCCGTTAGCGTGACTCCCCCGCACCACGGGGTCCTACCGACCAGGCTACGCTATTGCGAACTATTCGCAATAAGGCCGTACGGCGTACCGGACCCCGGACGAACGAGAGAGGCCCGACGATGCCCCAGACCCGCCTCGAGCCCGGCGACCTCGCGCCGGACTTCACCCTGCCGACCGACACCGGCGAGGAGGTCACCCTGTCGTCGCTGCGCGGCCGCAAGGTGATCGTGTACTTCTACCCAGCGGCGATGACCCCGGGCTGCACCAAGCAGGCATGCGACTTCACCGACTCGCTCGAGTCGCTACGCGGCGCCGGCTACGAGGTGCTCGGCATCTCCCCCGACAAGCCGGAGAAGCTCGCGAAGTTCCGCGCCCGCGACAACCTGACGATCACGCTGCTCTCCGACGCCGGCAAGTCGGTGATGAAGGCGTGGGGTGCGTTCGGCCAGAAGAAGCTCTACGGCAAGCTCGTCGAGGGCGTCATCCGCTCCACGTTCGTGGTCGACGAGGACGGCAAGGTCGAGCTGGCGCAGTACAACGTGAAGGCGACCGGCCACGTGGCGAAGCTGCGCCGGGACCTCGGTCTCGCGTCCTGACCGCTGGGCCCGCGGGCGCGACTCCCTAGACTGTGCGGGCGCGCCCGTAGCCCAATTGGCAGGAGGCAGCAGGTTTAGGTCCTGCGCAGTGTGAGTTCGAGTCTCACCGGGCGCACCACGTGGTCGTCGCTGGTTAGGGTGCGAGGCGTGCGCAGCACCGTGGACATCCGGCCGTTCGAGGACGGCGACGCCGAGGGCGTCGCCCGGCTGTCCACGATCGTGGAGTGGCCGTCGCTGACGGACCCCGAGGTCGTCCGCGCCGTCTGCACAGCGCCGGGAGCCACGTCGTACGTCGCGGTCGCCGACGGCGAGCTCGTCGGCTGGGCGCAGGCGCTCGGGGACGGCGTGCTGCAGTCGCACCTGAGCTTCGTCGCGGTGCACCCGGACCACCGGCGGCGCGGGATCGGGCGGCTGCTCGTGCAGGCGACGTTCCAGGCCACCGGCACCAAGCGGATGGACCTGATCACCGACGCGGCGCAGGCGTTCTATCGCGGCTTCGAACACAAGACGATGGCCGGGTTCCGGATCTACCCCGGGGCGTGATCGGCGAGCCAACGGCCGAGCTCGCGGGCGCTGAGGTCGACGAGCGCCGGCCAGTCGAGTGCGGACTCGTCGGCGTTGTCGGAGACGTGCTTGACGAGCCGCACCGGCACGTCGAGCTGCCGGCACGCATAGGCCACCGCGTAGCCCTCCATGTCGACCAGGTGCGCCCGGCGCGCCAGCTCGTCGCGGACGGCGGGGTCGGTGACGAACAGGTCACCCGAGGCGAGGACCACCTCGGCGTCACCGACGCGCAGCTCCTCCTGCGGGTCGTAGCCCAGCGCCCGGATCGCCTCGGCGCTGATGTCGTGGTTGAGCACGGTGCCGACCTCGTGCAGCCCCTCGACGCCTTCCCGGAGGGCGCCCGCGCTCCCGATGTTGACCACGACCAGGCCCTTGCGGTCGCGCTCCAGGATCGCGCGGGTCGTCGCGACCGCGGCCGCGGTCTTGCCGAGCCCGGTCACCACGACGTCGAGGCCGGCCGGGACGTGAGCGGCCTCGGCCCGCGTGGCGACGACGACGAGCGTGGTCACAGCCCGGTGAGGACGTCGGCGACGACCGGGGCGATGGCGCGCAGCGCCTTGCCGCGGTGGGAGATCGCGTCCTTCTCCTCGGGCGGGAGCTCCGCCGACGTACGGCCGTCGGGGGTGTCGTCGGCGACGAAGAGCACGTCGTAGCCGAAGCCCCCGTCACCGCGCATCTCGCGGATCACCCGACCGCGCATCTCGCCGTGGACGACGTGCTCGGCGATGCCGCCCGCACCGACCGGGTAGGCGAACGCCACCGCGCAGGTGAAGTGCGCGCCGCGCCGCTCGTCGGGGACGTCCGCGAGCTGCTCGAGCAGCAGCTTGTTGTTGGCGGTGTCGTCCTTGTCGGTGCCGGCCCAGCGCGCGGACAGGACGCCCGGCATCCCGTTGAGGGCGTCGACGCAGAGTCCGGAGTCGTCGGCGATGGACGGCAGCCCGGTGGCCTCGACGGCCGCGCGGGCCTTGATCAGCGCGTTGCCTTCGAACGTCGGCTCGGTCTCGGCGGGCTCGTCGTACGGCGGTACGTCGTCGAGGCCGAGCACCTCGACGTCGGGCACGTGCTCCTCGAGGATGCGCTGCATCTCGATGATCTTCTTCTTGTTGCGGGACGCGACGAAGACCCGGATCCGGTCGTCGCCGCCCACCTTCTCGTCCACGCTCATCCGGCCAGGGCGGTGCGCTGGATCTCGGTCAGGTCCGCGCAGCCCTTCTCGGCGAGCGCGAGCAGGCCGTCGAGGAGGACCCGGTCGAACGGCGCCTGCTCGGCGGTGCCCTGCACCTCGATGTACTTGCCGTCGCCGGTCATCACGACGTTCATGTCGGTCTCGGCGCGGACGTCCTCCTCGTAGGGCAGGTCGAGCCGGGGCTCGCCGTCGATGACGCCGACGGAGACGGCGGCGACGGAGCCGGTCAGCGGGTCAGCCTTGACGGCGCCCGTGGACTTCAAGTGCGCGACCGCGTCGGCGAGGGCGAGATACGCGCCGGTGATCGCGGCGGTGCGGGTGCCGCCGTCGGCCTGCAGGACGTCGCAGTCGAGGACGATGGTGTTCTCGCCGAGCGCCTTGTAGTCGACGACCGCGCGCAGCGAGCGGCCGATCAGCCGGGAGATCTCGTGGGTGCGCCCGCCGATGCGGCCCTTGACCGACTCGCGGTCGGAGCGGGTGTTGGTGGCGGCCGGGAGCATGGCGTACTCGGCGGTGACCCAGCCGAGGCCGGAGCCCTTGCGCCAGCGCGGCACGCCCTCGGTGGCCGACGCCGCACAGAGCACACGGGTCTTGCCGAACTCCACGAGCACCGAGCCGGCGGCGTGGTCGAGCCAGTGGCGGGTGAGTCTGATCGGGCGGAGCTCGTCGTTCTGGCGGCCGTCGGCGCGTGTCATGCGGCCGAGCCTAGAGAACGAGGGCCGCGCTCCGGCCGGCTGGTCCCCCGTACCTGCCGGCCGGTGCACGGCCCTCCTCAGCGCTCCCGAGTCGCGACGTGCGGCTCGGTCTCGTCGGCCTACTTGGCCTCGGAGCGCAGGACCCGCCACATGCCGATGGCAATCGGCAGGACGATCCAGATCGTGGTGGCGGACGCCAGGTGTGCCCAGGCCTCGAGGTTCAGCGCCTGCTCGACCGGCTGGCCGGTCTGCTGGTCGATGCCCAGCAGCGGTGCCTGAGCGGTGCTCAGGTCGATCCACGGGGCGGCGTCCTGGAGCCAGCTGATCATGCTGACGAGCACGTTGAACACGATCGGTACGACGAAGAACACCACGATCGCCACGGCGGAGTTGAGGAACAGCAGACCGAACGCCAGCCCCTGCAGCACGCCGAGCGCCTGCAGCAGGCCGAACTTCGCGACGTCGTCCATCCCGATGCCGTCGAACGCGCCGGGCGCGTCGGCGATCAGGGCGGCCACGGCGGCCATCGCCATCGCCAACGCCATCGCGGCGAGCCCGATGACGAGCGCGGCGACCGTCTTGGCGGCGATCACGAACCCGCGTCGCGGTGTCAGCGTGAACGTGACGAGCGCGGTGCGCTGCGTCCACTCGCTGGTGATCAGCAGGATGCCGAGCACCGGCAGCAGGAAGCCCTGCGGCGTCGAGGTGGTGCCGAGGAAGTTGAAGAACGTGCGCTGGTCGGTCTCGCCGTTGTCGCCGAAGATGAACAGCAGCACGACGAACAGCGCGGTCATCACCGCGATCGTGACCATCAGCCAGAGGCCGGCGCGGGTGTCGACCATCTTGCGGAGCTCGACCCCGACCTGGCGCACGAACGGCACCGGCTTGGTGCCCGACACGTCGAGTGTGCGGAGGTCGTCGGTGGACGTAGCGGCGGCGCTCATGCGGCGTCTCCTTCGCGCTGGGTCTCGGCGGTGAGCTGGAGGAAGAGCTCCTCGAGGCCGGCGCCGTCGGCGGGCCGCAGCTCGACGAGCGCGAGGCCGGCCTCCGCGGCGACCTTGCCGACCTCGGCCGGGTCCGCGTCGGAGCGGTGGCCGCCGTCGCCGGACGGTACGGCGGACATGCCGGAGGCCTCGAGGGCCGCGGCCATCGCCTGCTGGTCGGCGGCCCGGACGTAGGTGCCCGCGGTCTGCAGCAGCTCGCCCTTGGTGCCCTGGGCGACGATGCGGCCCTGGCCGATGACGATCAGCTCGTCGGCGATCACCTCGACCTCGTGCAGCAGGTGCGAGGAGAGCAGCACCGTGCCGCCGCGGTTGGCGTAGTCGCGCAGCAGCCCGCGCATCCAGTGGATGCCGGCCGGGTCGAGGCCGTTGGCCGGCTCGTCGAGGATCAGCACGGACGGGTCGCCCAGCAGCGCGTGGGCGATGCCCAGCCGCTGCCGCATGCCGAGCGAGTAGTTGCGCACGCGTCGCTTCGACTCCGCCGGGGTCAGGCTGACCAGCTCGAGCATCTCGTCGACACGGCTGGTCGGCAGCCCCATGGTGCGCGCGCCGAGCGTGAGCACCTCGCGGCCGGTGCGGCCGCCGTGCTGCGCCGAGGCGTCGAGCAGGACACCGACGTGCAGGCCGGGGTTGGGGATCTCGACGTACCGATGACCCCCGATCGTGGCCGTGCCCTGGGTCGTCCGGGTCAGCCCGGTCAGGATGCGCAACGTCGTCGTCTTGCCCGCGCCGTTGGGACCGAGGAAGCCGGTCACCCTGCCGGGGCGGCACTCGAACGACACGTCGTCGACGGCGACGAAGTCACCGAACGTCTTCGTGAGTCGATCCACCTTGATCATGGCCCCCACCCTCGCGGACGCGCGTGCGTGCGCGCATCCGTCGGAGGGCTCGAACGGCGCGACGAAAGTAGGGGTCGCGGTACGGCGGTCGAGACCGCGGGCGGTGTCGGTGCGGCCCGTGTCCTCCCTAGGGTGGACGCGTGGAGCGGACCGACCCCAGCGCGCCGTGGCAGCCGCGGCTGACGCTCTGGTCGCACCTGTGGCGTCTGGCCCTGGCGGTGCTCATCTCGTTCCTGGCCTGGGTGACGGTCATGGAGCAGCAGTGGCTGGAGCGCCGGGGCCTGTTCTGGCTCGATGTGTCCCTGGGTCTGGCGTCGTTCGGGGTCGTGCTGCTGCGCCGCCGCTACCCGATGACGGTCGCGCTCGTGCTGGCCGTGGTGAGCGCGTTCTCGGGGTTGGCCGCCGGCCCGTCGACGCTCGCGGCGGTGTCGCTGGCGACTCGCCGGCGCTACCTGCAGATCGCGGTGGTGGCGGTCGTGATGTTCCTCGCGGCGCAGACGTTCTTCCTCACGCAGCCGACGAGCCAGCCCGAGCCGCTGTGGGTGGTCACCGCCGTCAACATCGCGGCGATCATCGCGATGATGGCGATGGGCATGTACATCGGTTCCCGCCGCGAGCTGCTCTGGACCCTGCGCGAGCGCGCGGTCCGGGCCGAGACCGAGCAGGCGCTGCGCGTCGGGCAGGCACGCGCCACCGAGCGGGAGCGCATCGCCCGCGAGATGCACGACGTGCTCGGCCACCGCATCTCGCTGGTCACCATGCACGCCGGCGCTCTCGCGTACCGCCAGGACCTCGACCGCGCGCAGGTCGCCGCGAGTGCGCGGGTGATCCAGGACAACGCCCACCAGGCGATGGTCGAGCTCCGCTCGATCCTCGGCGTGCTGCGCGGCTCGGACAACGGCGTCGCGCCCGACCAGCCGCAGCCGACGCTCGCCGACGTGCCGGCTCTCGTCGACGAGGCCGTCTCCTCCGGCACGGCCGTCGACCTGACCGTCGCCGTCGACGACGCGGCCGTGCTGCCCGAGCAGGTGGGCCGCACCGTCTACCGCGTCGTTCAGGAGGGCCTGACCAACGTGCGCAAGCACGCCGGCGCCGCCCGCGCCACGGTGTGCATCACCGGCGACCGCGAGAGCGGCGTCTCCGTGCGGCTCGACAACCCGCTGCCCCCCGGGCACCGGCGCCACGGCGAGCCCGGGTTCGGCCTGGTGGGGCTGACCGAACGGGCGGAGCTCGCGGGTGGGACGCTGCGGTGGCAGGTCCGCAACGGACGCTTCGCGCTGGAGGTGTGGCTGCCGTGGCAGCGGTGAAGGTGATGCTCGTCGACGACGACGCCCTCGTGCGCGCCGGCCTGGCCCTGATCCTCGGCGGCGCGCCGGACCTCGAGGTCGTCGCCCAGGCGTCCGACGGTGCCGACGCGGTCGCCCGCGCCCGCGAGGTGCGGCCGGACGTCGTGCTGATGGACATCCGGATGCCGATCATGAACGGACTCGACGCCACCGAGCGGCTGATGGCCCAGCCGCAGCCGCCGGAAGTGGTCGTGCTGACCACGTTCGACGCCGACGACCACGTGGTGCGCGCACTCGCGGCCGGCGCCAGCGGCTTCCTGCTCAAGGACACGCCGCCGGAGCAGATCGTCGAGGCCGTCCGGCGGGTCGCGGCCGGCGACCCGATCCTGTCGCCGAGCGTGACGCGGCAGCTCATCGCCCGGGTGCAGGACCTGGGCGGAGACGACCGCGCGACGAAAGCACGCGAACGGCTCGCGGACCTCACCGACCGCGAGCGCGACGTCGCGCTTGCCCTCGCCCGCGGCCTCAGCAACGCCGACATCGCGCGCGAGCTGCACCTGAGCGTGCCGACGGTGAAGGCGCACATCTCGCGGCTGTTCAGCAAGCTGGACG
Source organism: uncultured Nocardioides sp. (assembly GCF_946885725.1). Next base: position 12,784 of record NZ_CAMPGZ010000029.1, on the reverse strand, counting down.
TCACCAACCGCGTACAGATCGCGATCTGCGTGCACGACGCCGGGCTGGTCTGAGCCTGGTTCTACTTGCGGTCGCGACTGTCGGCGGCCGTGAATAGGGTGCCGTCATGGCGTACGACGAGGAGCTCGCGGACCGCATCCGGGAGGCGGTGCAGGACGAGCCGCTGCTGAGCGAGCGGAAGATGTTCGGCGGGCTGGCGTTCCTGATCGGCGGCCACATGGCCGTCGCGGCGAGCGGCAAGGGCGGGCTGATGGTGCGGGTCGATCCGGCCGAGGGTGCCGCCCTGGTCGATGACGTGCACGTGCGACCCATGGAGATGGGCGAGCGCTCGATGAGCGGCTGGCTGCGCGTCGACGACGCGGCCGTCACCTCCGAAGAGGAGCTCAGGCAGTGGGTGGCGTGCGGCGTCGGCTACGCGTCCTCCCTGCCACCGAAGGAGGCGGGCCTTTCCCGGCCGCGATCGCAGCGCTCTGTTCGACCCCATTAGTGAGCCGTCTTGCGGGGGGACGGTGGCGTTTCGGTCGATGACCGTACGAGCCACCCCACGCCGTGCGACCCTTGTCAACCGGGGCTGGCCAATATTGTCATTCCCTGCTCATGTTCGTCCGCCGGGACTCGGCCTGCCCCGAAAGATCACTCCATGCACCCCCGCCGCACTCGCCCTGCGGGCGCCATCGCCCTTGTGCTCGTGCTTGCTCTCCTGCCCATAGGCTTTTCCGGCATCTTCGCGACAGCGGCGGCGGATACCGCGCCGGAGATTCGCCTGGAGGCGCCGAGCAGCATTTTGGTTGGTGAGGCGGCCCAGGTTCGCGTCGTTAACACCGGCGGCCCTATAGCGACCTACCGGTGGTCGATCTGGCCGCCCCACTATCAATGGGTCGGCATCGACGACGGCTGTACCCCTCGCCCGATCGGAATGCCCTGGAACCCCACGGACACGGTCACCATCCAGTGTCCACTGCACGCGGGTCCCGGAACTATCTCCGTGAGCGTTTCCGTGCAAGGGGAGGATGGCAGCCAGGCTGTCGTTTCGACGACGATCACAATGACCGCGCCAACCAGCGTGCGCGCGACTGTGGGTTCGTCCGTTGGGGACACGCCAGTGCCGGCCAAGACGCCGGTCATCCTGAGCGGCCGGGTCTATGACGAGGCCACGGGTATTCCGCTACGCGCCATGATGACGATCCAGTTCAGCGACGATGAAGGTAAGTACTGGCCAATTGCGGACACGGTGACGAAGGACAGCTGGGCGTTCAACATTGAAACGGCCGCCAACGACCAGCTCTGGCGTATGAGCGTTTACGGCACTGAGCTCATGCCGTCTTACCGCCTGCGGTACGCGCCGCCGCCCCTGGCTACACAGCCGCCACCGCCGAGTCAGCCGCCGACGTCCAAGCAGGGCACGCGCGTCACCCTGAAGGTCGTGGCCGGGAAGCAGACACGATTCCAGGGTGTTCTCAAGCGCACCAACGGCATCGCGGTGGGCGGAAAGCGCCTCGCCCTCCAAGTGCGTTGGAAGGGCACCCAGGCATTCAAGACGATCGCAACCGGCAAGACCGGTGCTAGCACCGGCCGCGTCATTCTGAGGTACAAGGTTCGCAAGGCGGGCGCGTTCAGGTACGTCTTCGCTGGGACGAGCACTTTCGCAGGCAGCACGTCCGCAGTGAAGACGGTCGCTCGTTAACTCGTCGATCGGTCCTTGCGCGAGGCCGCCTGTGAGCGGACGACGAGGAGCTAGGGCGGTGGCAGCGCAAGGCGTCGGCGCACTCCGTGCCACCCAGCAGGAAGACTCCCTGCCACCGAAGTAGGCGCCGCCGCACCTGAGTGGTCTCGACAGGCTCGACCACCCGGGGCTCGACCACCGGGGCCAAATCACCCCCTGCGGACGAGTCGCCGTACGGGCTGAGGCGCCATCGTGGGCAGCAGTGGCCACCTGCGAACGGAGACAGCCATGGCTGACGCCCGCCTGCCCGGAACCGACGCCCGGACCGACGCCGCCGACATCCTGGTGGTGTTCGGCATCACCGGCGACCTGGCGAGGGTGATGACGTTCCGGTCGCTGTACCGGCTCGAGCGGCGCGGACTGCTGGACTGTCCGATCCTCGGCGTGGCGGTCGACGACTGGACCGTGGACCAGCTCGTCCAGCGGGCGCGGGACTCGATCGTGGGCACCGGGGAGGAGCTGGACGAGGCGGTCTTCGCCCGGTTCGCGAAGCGGCTGTCTTACGTCAACGGCGACTTCACCGACCCGACGACCTACGACCACGTCGGCAAGATGATGGAGGGCGCCGCCCGGCCGGTCTTCTACCTCGAGATCCCTCCGTTCCTGTTCGGCACCGTCATCGGCAACCTGGCGCGGGCCGGCCTGACCGAGTCCGCGCGGATCATCGTGGAGAAGCCGTTCGGCCACGACCAGGCCTCCGCCCGGGCGCTCGCGGACGAGCTGCACCAGTACGTCGACGAGTCGCAGCTGTACCGGATCGACCACTACCTCGGAAAGATGGGCCTCGAGGAGATCCTGCACCTGCGCTTCGCCAACGAGGTCTTCGAGCCGGTCTGGAACCGCAACCACATCAGCTGCGTGCAGATCACGATGGCCGAGTCCTTCGGGGTCGATGACCGCGGCCACTTCTACGACCCCGTCGGGGCGCTGCGCGACGTGGTGGTCAACCACCTCATGCAGGTCGTCGCCGCCGCGGCGATGGAGCCGCCGGTGCGCGGTGACCCGACCACGCTGAAGGAGGCGCAGGTCGCGCTCTTCCGCGCGGTGGTCGAGGCCGACCCGACGCGGTACGTCCGCGGGCAGTACGACGGGTACCGCTCGATCGACGGCGTAGCGGCCGACTCGTCGACCGAGACGTACGCCGCCCTGCGGCTGGAGATCCAGAACTGGCGGTGGGCCGGCGTGCCGTTCCTGATCCGGACCGGCAAGCGGCTGCCGGCCACCCAGACCGAGCTGCGGGTGGTGTTCAAGCGGCCGCCGTACCTCGGGTTCCTCCCGAAGGACCGCCGCCTCGAGCGCAACCAGCTGGCGATCCGGCTCGACCCCTCGACCGGGATCCGCCTCGATGTCGAGGCCCGCCGCGCCGACGTCGCCGGTCCCGGTGGCGCAGGCTCGATCCACCTGGACATGGAGTTCGCCGCCGAGGGCGGCGAGGGCCCGACGCCGTACGAGGTCCTCCTCCTCGCCGGGCTGCGCGGCGACAGCACCCGCTTCTCCCGGCAGGACGGGATCGAGGAGACATGGCGAGTGATGCAGCCGCTGCTCGACGCGGCTCCCCCGGTCCACCCCTACGCGCCGGGCACGTGGGGGCCTGAGCAGGCCGACACCGTGGCGGCGGGGTTCGGCGGATGGAAGACGCCATGGCTGACCCCGTGACCCCGGGCGCTCCGGGCGCCTCCCACAACGCCCAGCCGGCCGCCGCCGAGCAGGCCCCGGCCCGCCAGGGGCTGGTCCTCTGCGCGCTGATCCTTGTCGCCGCCGTGGCCAACCTGAACCTGGCCGTGGCCAACGTAGCGCTGCCGTCGATCGGTGCGGCGTTCAACGCCTCCCAGACCTCACTGGACCTGATCGCCGTCGGCTACTCGCTCGGCCTGGCGGCGTCGGTGATCTACCTCGGCGGGATCGGCGACCGCTACGGACGCAAGCTCATGCTCGTCCTCGGCGTCTCCCTCGCGATCCCCGCGAGCGTGCTGGCCGCCTACGCCCCCAACGACACGGTGCTGGCCCTCGCTCGCATCCTCGGCGGGCTCACGGCAGGCATGGCATTCCCGACAACGCTGGCGCTGATCACCGCCCTGTGGTCCGGGGCGGGGCGGACCCGGTCGATCGCCCTCTGGTCGGGTCTGGGCGGTGCCATCGCCGCACTCGGACCCTTGGCGTCGGGGTGGCTGCTCGAGAGCTTCTGGTGGGGCTCGGTCTTCCTGATGACCCTGCCGCTCGCGGTCGTCGCCCTGGTGCTCGCGATCCTGTTCGTGCCCAGCCACGTGAACGAGGCGACCGACCCGGTGGACCACGCGGGCGGACTGCTGTCGATCGTGGTGGTGGCGGCCCTGGTGCTCGCGATCAACTTCGCGCCAGTGCCCGACCGGGGCGCGCTCAGCATCGGCCTGGCGGTCCTGGCGATCGTGACGGCGCTCGCGTTCGTCCTGCGGGAACGGCGCACGCGGTACCCGCTCTACGACCTCGCCGTCGCCGGGCGCCGGATCTTCTGGGTGGCGGCCGTCGCGGGGATCATCGTGTTCGGGACGCTGATGGGGGCCATGTTCATCGGGCAGCAGTACCTCCAGAACGTCCTGGGCTACTCCACCCTGGAGGCCGGTATGGCGATCCTCCCGGCCGCCGCGCTCATGGTGCTCGTCGCACCGCGGTCGGCGAAGCTCGTCGAGAGCGTGGGCTCCCGAGTGACGCTGCTCGCCGGCTACACCGGCTGCCTGCTCGGTTTCCTCGTGATGCTGCTGGTCTGGGGCGAGGGGACGGCGTACTGGGCGATCGGCCTCGGATACGCGCTGATCGGGATCGGCGTCGGCCTCGCCGGCACACCCGCCTCCCACTCGCTGACCGGCTCCGTGCCGGTGCACCGGGCTGGGATGGCCTCGGGAACCGCCGACCTGCAGCGCGACCTGGGCGGCGCGATCATGCAGTCGATCCTCGGTGCCCTGCTGACCGCGGGGTACGTGTCGGGCGCGACCGCCGCCATCGGCGCGGCGCAGCCGAGCCCCCAGCTCAACGACCAGGTCCAGGCGCAGCTGACCAAGTCCTTCGCCTCCGCCGAGGCGATCGGGCAGCGCTACCCGCAGTACGCCGACGCCATCACCGCAGGCGCCAAGCAGTCCTTCCTCGACGGCGCCGACTGGGCCTACACCGCGGGGATCGTGGCGATCCTCGTGGGCGCGGCCCTGGTGCTGCTGTGCTTCCCCGGCCGGGACGACGAGCGACGGCTCCTCGGGGAGTACCGCGCGCGGGACACCGCTGCCGCGCCGCCTGGGTCTGCCGAGCCGCCGGCGGCGCCGCCGGCTCCGGCATCCACCGACGCACACGTGTCGACGGACGCCTCGGTCCCGCCGCAGCGGTCGGTCCCCGAGGGCGAGACCTCGAAACCCGAGTCGGTCTAGGAGAGCCGCTCCAGCAGCCGGTCGCCCACGCGCAGGGCGTTGGCCATCGCGGTCAGCGCCGGGTTCACCGCACTGATGCTGGGGAAGAAGCTCGTGTCCACGACGTACAGGTTGTCCAGCTCGTGGGCCTTGCAGCTCGCGTCCAGCACCGACGTCGCTGGGTCGGTGCCGAACCGGACGGTTCCCGCCTGGTGTGCGCAGCCGGCGAGCGGGATGTCGTTCTTCATGTAGACGTCCCGCGGGATGAGGTGGTGCGGCTTCATGCCGAGGTGGCTGAGGTGCTTCTTCACCCGCCGGTAGAGCTGCTCCATGGGCTCCTGGTTGTTGGCGGTGTAGCTCAGCACCACGTCGCCGTCGGCGTTCAGCGTCACCCGGTTGTCCGGACTGGGCAGGTCCTCCACCGACAGCCAGAAGTCGACCGCGTGCTCGGCGACGTCCTTCAGCGCGAAGGTCGGTGCCAGCTTCGTCTCCAGCGGCTTCTCGCCGCGGTACATCGGGGCCGACGACTTGCCGACCATCTGCAGGTTGCCCATCGGGAAGTCGAACTCGTCGTCACCGAAGTAGAAGTCGTTGAGTCCCAGCGTCTTCTGGAACCGGGTGTCGTTCCTCTCCTCGGAGATGGCCAGGAACGCGCGGGAGTTGTGGAACATGTAGTTGCGCCCGACCTGGTCCGAGCCGTTGGCCAGGCCGCGAGGGTGCCGGTCGTTGGCGCTCGCGAGGAGGATCTTGGCGGAGTTGACCGCCCCGGCGGACAGGACCACGAGCGTGCCGCGGAAGTGCTCCGTGCTGCCGTCCACGTCGGCGACGACGGACTCGACCGCGTTGCCGGACGGGTCGGTCAGCAGCCGTCGCACGGTGGCGCCCCGGACCAGCGTGACGTTGTCGTGGCGCAGCGCGGGACGTACGGCGATCACGTCGGCGTCCGACTTGGCGTTCACCAGGCACGGGAAGCCGTCGCAGGTCGCGCAGCGGATGCACGCGCTCTGCTCGGGATGCGCCTCGTCGAGCATGATCCCCGAGGGCGCGTGGAAGGGGTGGAGGCCGACGGCACGCAGGTCATCGAAGAGGCGCTGGATCCGCGGCTCGTGCGACACCGGCGGGAACGGGTACGGGCTCGAGGCCGGTGGCTCGGTGGGATCCTCGCCGCGTGCACCGTGCACCTGGTAGAGCGTCTCCGCCTGGGCGTAGTACCGCTCCATCTCGTCGTACGTGATCGGCCACGCCGGCGAGAGCCCGTCGTAGTGCTTGACGTCCGCGAAGTCACGCTCGCGCAGCCGGTACAGCGCGGCCCCGTAGAACTTCGTCGCGCCGCCGACGAAGTAGTGGACCTGTGGCTGGAAGGAACGGCCGTCCTTGTCGTACCAGGTGTCGGGTGAGACGTAGCGGTTGTCGACGAACACCGCCTCGGCGTCCCAGTTCTGCGGCTCGCGCGGCAGGAAGTCACCTCGCTCGAGGAGCAGGATCCGCTTGCCGGACGGGGCCAAGCGGTGCGCCAGCGTGCCTCCGCCGGCCCCGGACCCGATGATGATCACGTCGTACTGGTCGGTCATGGCTGCCTCCTCGGCGCCAGGGTGTGGGGACGGCCGGGGCCGTCAGGTGGCCCCCTGTCCCGGACCGCCCTGGGGGCCGAGGTCCAGGTGCGGCCGGTCGGCCTCCTCGTCGCCCCAGGCGATCCGCGCTGGGTCGGCCGAGACCTCGACGGTGGCGGCGTGGTCGCGGTCGAAGTAGTCCCAGGCCCAGCTGAGGAAGGCGTCGGTCTTGCTGTGCGCGCCACTGAGCAGGGCGGCGTGGACGCCGAGCCACGCGGCGAACGCGACCGGTCCGTCCACCTGGTGCCGGCGCTTGCCGACCTCCGCCACCGCGGCGTTCCGGCCGATCATCGCCATGATGCCCTTGTCCTTGTACTGGAAGGGCTTCGTCGGCCGGCCGGCTTTCTCTCGCATGATGTTGTCGGCCGCCCAGATGCCCGACTGCTGCGCGACGGACCCCAGCTGCGGCAGCGGTACGCCGGACGCATCCGGGATGTTGGCGACGTCGCCCACGGCGTACGCACCGGGGAACCCCGGCACGCCGAGGTCGGACTGGACGTCGAGCCGGCCGCCCCGACCCGGCTCCGGCCCGCAGTCGGCGGCCAGCTCGGCGGCGGACTCGCCCCCGCCCCACACGACCGTCCTCGTGCGGATCCGGCTCCCGTCGGTGAGCTCGACCCGGTCGGGGTGCACAGCGCTCACACCGGCCCCCAACCGCAGGTCGACCGTCGCGTGGGCCAGCTTCTTGGTGGCGTACCGGCGCGACCTCTCGGAGAACGCCCCGAGCACCGTGTCGGCGCGGTCGACGAGGACGACGCGTCCCGGTGACAAGATCCGGCCGTGCTTGTGCAGCGCCTCCATCAGCTCGGTCACCGCGCCCGCGATCTCCACCCCGGTCGGGCCGCCTCCCACGACCACCACGTCCAGGGGCACGTCGTCCGGGCCCGCGCCCGCCGCCACCTGGGCCAGCAGGTCGCGCAGGTGCAGCCGGAGCCGTTCGGCGTCCGCCACGGAGTAGAGCGGGAAGGCGTGCTCCGCCGCGCCGGGTGTGCCGAAGAAGTTCGGGCGCGCGCCGACGGCCATCACGACGTGGGACCCGGCCAGCGAGCGGCCGTCCTCGAGCTGCACGATCCGGTCGATGAGGCTGACCTTCGTCACCCGCGACGTCACCGTCTCCACCGCGGGGTAGTCGCGGAAGATGCTGCGGTGCGGACGGGCGATGTCCTCCGCCGGCAGCTGGGAGGTGGCGACCTGGTAGAGCAGCGGCTGGAACTGGTGGTAGTCGTTCCGGTCGAGCAGCACCACCTCGTGGCCCTCGTCCCCGAGCCGGTGAGCGCACCCCACGCCGGCGAGGCCGCCACCGACCACGAGCACCGGGTCGCTGTCGGTCACAGGGCCAGCTCCTCCAGGTAGTCGTGCAGGATGATCCGCCCGGCCGCCTCGATCAGGGCGAGGTGGGAGAACGCCTGGGGGAAGTTGCCGAGGTGCCGGGACCGCTCCGTGTCGAACTCCTCGGCGTACAGCCCCAGCGGCGACGCGACCCGCAGCAGGCGTTCCATCAGGTCGGACGCCTTCTTCATCTCCCCGACGATGGCGAACGCGGACACCAGCCAGAACGAGCAGATGAGGAACGTGCCCTCCTTGCCCGACATCCCGTCGTCCGTCTCGTCGGTGCGGTACCTGAGCACGAAGCCGTGCTCGGTCAGCTCTTGGTCGATCGCGTTCACCGTGTTGCGCAGCCGCTCGTCGGTGCCGGGCAGGAAGCCGAACATGCCGGCCAGCAGTGTCGAGGCGTCGAGTGCGTCGGTGTCGTAGTGCTGGCGGAGCACGCCGAGGTCGCTGACCCCCTTGGCGAGGATGTCGGACCTGATGTCGTCGGCCGCCTCGGCCCACTGGGCCTGCCGCGCCGCGTCGTCGCGTATGCCCGCCAGCTTGGCGGCGCGGTCCAGCGCCACCCAGCACATGAGCTTGGAGGAGACGTAGTGCTGAGGCGCACCTCGGGCCTCCCAGATGCCCTGGTCCGGCTCGTGCCACACGGCCAGCGCGCACTCGGCCTGCGACTGCACCAGGGGCCAGAGCCGGCGGGGCAGGTGCTTGCTCCGGACGGTGTGCAGCAGGATCGAGTCGAGTACGGCGCCGTACACGTCGTTCTGCCGCTGGTCGAAGGCGCCGTTGCCGATCCGCACCGGGCGGGCGCCCTCGTAGCCCGACAGCTCGTCGCGGGTGCTCTCGGTGAGGTCCCGCCGTCCGTCGATGCCGTACATGATCTGGAGGCTCCCGTCCTCGCGGGGCTCGACGTCGGCGACGAACTGCATGAACTCGTCCGCCTCCCAGTCCAGGTTCAGGTAGTGCAGCGCCTGGAGGGTGAACGTGCTGTCGCGCATCCACGTGTAGCGGTAGTCCCAGTTGCGCTCCCCGCCGGGCGTCTCGGGCAGCGACGTGGTGAGGGCGGCCACGGTCGCACCCGTGGGCATGTAGGTGAGTCCCTTGATGGCCAGGGTCGAGCGCTCCACCGCATGCCGCATCGCGTGGTCCGGGATCCGCGCCCGCGCCAGCCAGCGCCGCCAGAACCCGATGGTCGCCTTGACTCGCCCCAGCGCGTCATCGAGGTCGGCGGGCAGCGCCAGCCCCTCCGCCCACGACAGGGCGCACCACACGCGCTCACCCTTGTTCAGGACGTGCCTGGCCCGCACCGAGCCGCCCTCGACGCCGAGCGCGAGCCCGGTGCCGAGACGCAGGGTTTCCCCGCCGCCCGTCGCGTCGGCGACGTGCCCGTCCTCGTCCTGCACGACCCAGGTCGCGGGCTCACGGCCGTAGTCGAAGGCCGGCTCGCAGACGAGCTCCACCTCCACGGCCCCGTCGAGGCACTCGATCGTGCGGACGAGCATGTGCTCGGCGTCGTCGTCCGCTGGAGGCCGCGTGTGCGGGGTGACCGTGTCGCGACCCCGGTGCGGACCCATGGTCAGGGCGTCGTGGACCAGCAGCCATCCCGCCGGGGTGTGCCAGGTGGTCGTCAGGACGTTGGTGCCCGGGACGTAGGCCCGCGCGGTCGGGTGGTTCTGGCCGTACGGGCCGAACCGGAACGACCCCGCCCCGCGGTCGAGCAGGTTGCCGAAGACGCTCGGGGAGTCGAACGCCGGCGTGCAGAGCCAGTCGACGGAGCCGTCGGGCGCGACGAGCGCACCGGTGTGGCAGTCGGAGAGGAACGCGTAGTCGGCGATCGGCGGGAACGGCGAACCGGTGAGACCCATGGTCGCTGCCTCCTTCGGGTGGCGTGCAGGCACCGGACGACACCTAAGTTGCTCGTCCGGGGGAGCCCCTGGCATCACCCCGCAGTGATGAATCCGGGCTGTCGCGACCGGTGGGCTGGACGGGGATGTGAGCCGGGGTCGGGCCGACCTCGTCACCGGCGTCCGGCACCCCCTCCTCCTCGAGGACGCCGCGCTGGTCGAGCACGTAGAGCAGGACGACGCCCGGGACCACGAGGACGGCGGCCAGGACGGTGGCGACGAGGATCGCGGTGAGCGTGCCCGAAGGTGCGGCGGCGGCCGAGAACGTGAGGGACGTGGGCAGCACGTAGGGCCACTGGGCGATCCCCCAGGCGACCACGACCCCGGCGACGGCGAGTGCGGCCAGCACCCGAACCCCGCGCAGCGCGTGCCGGGCCAAGAGAGCCAGGCTCGCGGCGGCAGCCGACGCGGCGACGACCGCCACGGGCAGGGCTCGCGACATGAGCCCGTCGAACACGTACGACGCGTCGGACCTCAGCACGACGAGGCCGACGACGGCCAGGACGACCGTCCCCGCTCCGGCCGCGAGCGCGCGCGCCCGGAAGTACCCGACCATCTCGGCCTCGCCCTCGTGGCTTGCCACCCGGACCAGGTAGACGGCCGCGAGGTAGGCGACGAGCGCCACGCCCAGCAGGCCCGCGGCGACCGACGACGGGTTCACCCAGCTGTTCACCGGGTCCCCGGCGCGGCCTCCGGCCGGGACCCGCCCGGACAGGATGCCGCCGGCCATGGCGCCGAAGAAGTAGGGCACGAGCACGGACGAGAGGGCGAAGGTCGCCCCGAACAGGCGCCGGTACGTCGGCCTGACCACGGCCTTGCGGAACGCGAAGCCGGCGCCTCGGAGCACGATCCCCAGCGCGGCCAGGGTGAGCGGGACGAACATCGTCAGCGTGATCGAGGCGAACGCCTCGGGGAAGGCCGTCCAGGTGATCACGAAGACGAAGATCAGCCAGACGTGGTTCGCCTCCCACACGGGGCCGATGCCGTGCTCGATCACGGCGCGTGGCCGGGCGCCTCGCTCGGCGCCCCCGGCGGTGAGGTCCCAGAAGCCGGCGCCGAGGTCGGCACCGCCGAACACGGCGTACGCGGTGATGGCGAACAGCAGCACGAGGACGACGGCGGTGGTCACGGCACCGGCTCCTTCTCCCCCGTCCTGTCTCCCGCGACCTGCCCGAGCGGGCTGCTCGGGCCGTACGGCGCGTCGTGCTCGACGAACCCGCCCGCGCGGCGGAACCGGCGGCTCATGCCACGCAGCACGCGCACGGTCGCGACGGCACCGACCGCGTAGAGCAGGCACACCAGGAGGAACGTCAGCCACACGCCCGAGTTGCCGGTGACCGCGTGCTCGACTCGCGTGCGCCCGTAGACGACCCAGGGCTGCCGGCCGACCTCGGCGACGACCCAGCCGGCCTCCATGGCGATGACGGAGAGCACCCCGGAGGCGGCGGCGAGGACCAGGAACGGGCGGCTCTGCGGCGTCCGGCGGCGGAACAGCCACGACCCGGCGTACCAGGCGGACAGCAGGAACAGCAGCGTGCCCAGCCCGACCATCACGTCCCAGGACAGGTGGACGATGTTGACCTGGCGGGTGGTCGGCCGCTGGTCCGGCGGCACGGCGTCCAGGCCCTGCACGACCGTCGACCGCCCCGTGCTCGGGTCCGACAGCCAGGACGCGAGCCCCGGGATCGGGATCCCGCCGGACACCGTGCCGTCGCTGTCGAGCCGGCCGAGCAGCGTCTCCGGTACGTCGGACGCGGTCTTCGGGACCAGCTCGATGGCGGCGAACTTGGTCGGCTGTTCGTCGTACACCCACCGTGCCAGCGAGTCACCGACGCCCATCTGCACCGGGGTGGCGACGGAGGCCACGGTGAAGGCGATGACGAAGCCGAGGCGGTGGTACCGGTCCTCCCGGCCGCGCAGCAGGCCGGCGGCGTACACCGAGGCGACGAGGAACCCGCCGACCATGTAGGCGGCCACGATCATGTGGGCCGCCTGCAGGGGCATCGCATCGTTGAAGATCACGGCGAACGGGTCGACGTCGACGACGTTGCCGGCGGAGTCGAGGGTGAACCCGGACGGCGTGTTCATCCACGCGTTCGCGGCGACCACCGAGGCGGCGCCGAAGAGGCCGGCCACCACGATCGGGACGCCGGTCCAGAAGTGCGTCCACGGCCGGAGGCGGCGCCACCCGAAGATGTAGATGGAGACGAAGATCGCCTCGGTGAAGAAGAAGATGCCCTCGAAGGCGAACGGGACCCCGAACACCTCGCCCCACTGCCCCATGAACCGCGGCCACAGCAGCCCGAACTCGAAGCTCAGCACCGTGCCGGTCACCGCCCCGACGGCGAACGTGACGGCCATGTACTTCGACCAGCGCTGCGCGAGCAGCAACGCGTCGCGGTCGTCGTGCCGCAGCGCCCGGTAGTTGGCGACCAGGGTCATGAACGCCCACGAGACCCCGAGCGGCACCAGGATGATGTGACTGGCCAGGGTGAACGCCATCTGGGCCCGGGCCCACGGGAGCGGGTCCACCAGAGCCACCGTGTCCAGGGCTTCCATGTCATGCCTTCCTCGGCCGGGTCGGCCGGAGCGTGCCGGGACTCTCAGACGAGGCCGAGCTCGCGCGCCCGGCGGACCGCCTGATGGCGGCGGGAGACCGCGAGCTTGCGGAGGATGCTCCGGACGTGCGTCTTGACGGTGTTGACGGAGATGAACATCGCGGAGGCGATCTCCTCCGTCGTGAGCAGGTCGGCGAGGTGCTCGAGGACCTCGAGCTCCTTGGCGGAGAGGCTCTGCGCCGGCCGGGAGAGCACAGTCGGTCCCTGGGGTGGGCTGCCGGATGGGCTGCCG
>NZ_CAMPGZ010000028.1 GCF_946885725.1 uncultured Nocardioides sp. | reverse complement strand
CCACCGGACTGCCCGGCCGCGTTGGAGGACGCCTGCTCGGGCGCGGTGTCTGCGGAGCCCTGCGGGGTCTCGGCCTGGGCCGGAGCGCTGTCGGTCTGCGCGGCCGGCGGGTTGGTCTCGGTCTCGGTCTTGCGCTCACCGGACTCGTCGGCACCGTCGGCGCCGCTCTCGTCGCCGGGAGCGGGCTGGTGCTCCTTGGCCGGCGTCTGCTCGGTCTGGTCGGGCTGCGTCGCCTCGGTCTCTTGCGTGGCCTGGGCCTGGTCGCCACCGTCGGACGACCCGGCGGACTCGCCCTCGTCGCCGATCACGGCGAGCTCGGCGCCGACCTCGACGGTCTCGTCCTCCTGCACCTTGATCTCCAGGAGCGTGCCGGCGACCGGCGAGGGGATCTCGGTGTCGACCTTGTCGGTCGAGACCTCGAGCAGCGGCTCGTCGACCGCGACGCTGTCACCGGGCTGCTTCAACCAGCGGGTGACGGTGCCTTCGGTGACGGACTCGCCGAGTGCCGGGAGGTTGACTGAGGTCGCCATGCGCGTTCCTTCGCTCCTTGGGTGCTTCGCTGGTCTGGGAAGTCCGGTGCGGGTGAGTCTATGAGTGGGCGTGCAGGGGCTTGCCGGCGAGCGCGAGGTGCGCCTCGCCCAGTGCTTCGTTCTGGGTCGGGTGGGCGTGCACCAACGGCGTGACGTCCTCCGGGTGCGCCTCCCAGGCGTAGATCAGCTGGGCCTCGCCGATCAGCTCACCGGCGCGAGCGCCGATGATGTGTACGCCGACGACGGGGCCGTCCTTGCGACGCACGAGCTTGACGAAGCCCTGCGTCTTGAGGATCTGGCTCTTGCCGTTACCGCCGAGGTCGTAGGTCAGCGACTCGATCTCGTCGGCGCCGTAGCGCTCCTTGGCGGCCGACTCGTTGAGGCCGACCGAGGCGACCTCGGGGTCGCAGTAGGTGACGCGCGGGATCGTCGACTCGTCGATCGGCGCGGGCTCGAGCCCGGCGATGTCCTCGGCGACGAAGATGCCCTGCTGGAAGCCGCGGTGCGCGAGCTGCAGGCCGGGCACGATGTCGCCGACGGCGTACACGCCCTCGACGTTGGTGCGCAGGCGCTCGTCGGTGAGCACGAAGCCACGGTCGGTCGCGATGCCCTGCTCGTCGTAGCCGAGCCCGTCCGTCGTCGGTCCGCGGCCGACGGCGACCAGCAGCACCTCGGCCTCGATCACGTCACCGCCCTGGACGGTGACCCTCACGCCGTTGTCGGTGTGCTCCACGGACTCGAACGGCGTGCCGGTGCGGAACGCGATGCCGCGCTTGCGGAACGCCCGCTCGAGCTGCTTCGAGACCGCTTCGTCCTCGGCCGGCACGAGGTGGGGGAGCGCCTCGACGATCGTCACGTCGGCGCCGAACGACTTCCACACGCTCGCGAACTCGCAGCCGATGACACCGCCGCCGAGCACCACGGCCGAGGCCGGGACGTGGTCGAGCTGCAGGGCGTGCTCGCTGGTGATCACCTTCTGGCCGTCGACGTCGAGTCCCGGGAGGGACTTGGAGTAGGAGCCGCTGGCCAGCACGACCGCCTTGGTCGCGGTGTACGGCGTGCCGTTGACCTCGACCGTGCGAGGCCCGGAGAGCCGTCCCTCGCCCTCGATGACCGTGATGCCGCGCGCCTTGATCAGGCCGGTGAGACCCTTGTAGAGGCGGGAGACGACGCCGTCCTTGTACTTGTTGACGCCACCCATGTCGATGCCCTCGAGCGTGGCGTTGACGCCGAACTGCTCGGACTCGCGCGCGGAGTCGGCGACCTCGGCGGCGTGCAGCAGCGCCTTGGTGGGGATGCAGCCGACGTGCAGGCAGGTGCCGCCGAGCTTGCCCTTCTCCACGAGTGCGACCCGGAGCCCGAGCTGGGAGGCCCGGAGGGCGCATGCGTAGCCCCCGCTTCCGGCCCCGAGAACCACGATGTCGAACTGCTGGTCGTTCCCGGCTCCGCTCGTGTCGGTCACCGTCACTCCGTCCCTTATGTGTGCCTGTCGGGTCGTACCCGCGGCCATCCTTGCACCAAACCCGAGCGCGCCGACACCGGGTCCGCCCCGCCTCGCGCCGCGAATGACGGGTGCGTCCTGGGCGGATGCGCCACACTTGCGCCATGGGCTTGATGGACCGGTTCCGCCGCGGCGGGACGAAGATGCGCCGGCCCGCGGGCAAGGGGCCGACGACGGTCCGGGCCTCCGACAGCGCCGACGCGAAGCACCTCGAGCAGTTCGTCGCCACGCGCCGCGGTGTCGAGGGATTCGTCGAGCCGCGCACCGCGGTCACCGACGTGACGATGATGCTCGTCGCGCACGACGGTGAGTGGACGCGCCGGCGGGTGCCGTCGGTGCAGTGGGCGCACGCGTTCGCCAACAAGCACGGCATCCCGTCGTACGACGCCGGCGTGGTCGGCTACCCCGCGCGGATGCGCGAGTGGAACAAGCGCCAGAAGGAGAACGGCGCCCGCTAGTCAGTCCCGCGCGGCCATGTCCCGGGCCAGCTCGACGAGCGTGGCGACGGTGACGCCGGTGCCGCCGGACGTCACGTGCCCGTAGGCGCCCTTCTTGTTGAACGCCGGGCCGGCGATGTCGACGTGCGCCCAGGCCTGGCCGTCCGGGACGAACGCCTGCAGGAAGGCCGCGGCGTAGATCGCCCCGCCGTAGGTGTCCACGTTGTGCTGCATCAGGTCGGCGACCGTGCTGTAGGTGCGGACCTTGACCGGCATCTCCTCGGCTATCGGCATCGGCCACAGCGCCTCGCCCACCCGGGCGCCGGCGTCGCGGACCCGCGCCACCACGTCGTCGCTGCTGCCGAACAGCCCGGCGACACGGTCGCCGAGCGCGGTCTCACACGCACCGGTCAGCGTGGCGACGTCGACGAGGACGTCGGGCTTCGTCTTGACCGCCATCGCCAGCCCGTCGGCCAGCACCAGCCGCCCCTCGGCGTCGGTGTTCAGCACCTCGACGGTCTGGCCGTCGTGCATCGTCAGCACGTCACCGGGCCGGGTGGAGGTCCCGGACACCATGTTCTCCGCCATCGGCACCCACGCGGTCACCTCGACGGGCAGGCCGAGCTCGGCGATCGCCAGCGTGGCACTGACGACGGCGGCGGCACCGGCCATGTCGCACTTCATCGTGACCATCGACGGGCCCGGCTTGATCGTCAGGCCGCCGGAGTCGAACGTGATGCCCTTGCCGACCAGACCCAGGTGCGCGACGGCGCCGCGAGGCTTGTAGCTCAGCCTTGCCAACCGGGGCGGGTTCGCCGACCCCTGCCCGACCCCGAGGATGCCACCGCAGTTCTCCGCGACCAGCGCCTTCTCGTCGAGCACGGTGGCGGTCACCTTGCCGCCCTTGCGCTTGGCGTGGGCCGCCTCGGCGATCGCGTCGGCGAAGGCGGGCGGGGCCAGGTCGCCGGCGGGCGTGTTCACCCAGTCGCGGGTGCGGGCCACGGCCGCGGCCACCACCTGCGCGGTCTCGAACGCCTCCTGCACCGCGGACGCACGTGCGGCCGGGCTCAGCACGATGACCTCGCCGGGCCGGTCGTCCGACTTCTTCGACTTGTACGCCGAGAACGCGTAGCCGCCCAGCAGGAAGCCCTCCGTCGCGGCCCGGACGTGCGCCTCGTCCTCGGCCGGCAGCGCCAGCGCGACCGTCGCGGCGTTGGGCACGTTGCGCGCCGCGACACCCGCCGCCCGCCGTACCGCCTCGGGGTCGACCTTGTCCGCCGGACCGAGTCCCACGACGACCAGCAGCGGCGACTTCAGCGTGCCGCCGGTGGGGATCTTGGCCACCTCGTCGCGCTTGCCGGTGATGCCGAGCGTGGCCAGCAGCGGGCCGAACTTGCGGCCGTAGGCCGAGGCGACGTCCTCGCCGCCGGCGGCCGCGACCGCGCCCTTTCCGGCGGACACGACGCCGATCACGACGGCATCGGTCCGGGTCTTGGCGGGCGAGCCCTTGCGCAATGTGTAGGTGGTCATCGCGCACGAGCCTATCCGTGGCGGATGGCCGGATCCTCCGGGGTCGTCGACGGAGGGTAGGTTGCGGGCCATGCACCCAGCAGGCACCGGTGAGGGCACGTCCGCCAACGACCTGAAGCAGTCGCCGTTGCACGACCGGCACGTCGTCCTCGGCGCGAAGATGGCGGAGTTCGGCGGCTGGCTGATGCCGCTGGAGTACACCGGCGTCCTCAAGGAGCACGCCGCCGTCCGCGAGTCCGTCGGCGTCTTCGACGTCAGCCACCTCGGCAAGGCCGTCGTGCGCGGTCCGGGCGCGGCGGCGTACGTCAACACCTGCCTCACCAACGACCTCGGCCGCATCGAGCCCGGCAAGGCGCAGTACACCCTGTGCTGCGACGACGCGTCCGGCGGCGTCGTCGACGACCTGATCGCCTACCTCTACGGCGACGACCACGTCTTCCTGATCCCCAACGCCGCCAACACCGCCGAGGTCGTACGGCGTCTGGCCGAAGGCGCCCCGGAGGGGGTCGAGGTCGTCAACCAGCACGACGACTACGCGATCCTCGCCGTCCAGGGCACCAAGTCCGACGAGGTGCTCGAGGCGATCGGCCTGCCGACCGGACACGACTACATGTCGTTCGTCGAGGCCGAGCACGACGGCAACCCGGTCGTGGTGTGCCGCACCGGCTACACCGGTGAGCGCGGCTACGAGCTCGTCGCGCCGAGCGAGGCAGCCGGCGCGCTGTGGGACGCGATCCTCGCGGCGGGGGAGCCGTTCGGCATCGCCCCCGCCGGCCTCGGCGCGCGCGACACGCTGCGCACCGAGATGGGCTACCCGCTGCACGGCCAGGACATCAGCCTCGACGTCACCCCCGTCCAGGCGCGCCTCGGCTGGGCCGTCGGCTGGAAGAAGGAGACGTTCTGGGGCAAGGACGTGCTGACGCAGGAGAAGGAGGCCGGGCCGCGCCGGCTGCTCCGCGGCATCGTCGCGACCGGCCGCGGCATCCCGCGCCCCGGCATGCGGGTGCTGCTGACTCCTGACTTCGCCGTCGGCGCCGTCACCTCAGGCACGTTCTCGCCCAGCCTCAAGAAGGGCGTCGGCCTCGCGCTGATCTCCTCCCAGGTCGAGGAGGGCGCCGAGGTCTCCGTCGACATCCGCGGCCGCGCCGAGGTCTTCACGGTCACCAAGCCGCCCTTCGTCACGCCCGGCGTCCGGGAGAGCTAGGACAACGATTCGTCTGCGGTTTACGGGGTGATTCACGCGGGCCGGTCGCAGACGAATCGTTGTCCTACCGCCCCGTGGAGACGCGATGCACGGCTCTACCTGCACATCGTGCTCGCCGCCTGGGACCTGGCCGGGCGGCGGCCGCGCGGCGCCGACGACGCCACGATCTCCGGCCGGTGGTGCGAGCTGGTCGACGCGGTCGCCTTCCAGGAGGGGCAGGACGTGCTGCTCTCGGACGAGTTCTTCGCGACCCGCACCCGCCGCCAGGCCCGGCGGGCGATCAACGACCTGTCCGCGCCCACGACGTGCACGTCGTCGTCACCGTCCGCGACCTCGGCCGGGTGCTGACATCGTCCTGGCCCGAGGACGTCAAGAGCGGCAGCACAGTGACCTGGCCGGAGTACGTCGCCGCGGTGCGCGTCCCCGAGAGATCACCCGGAACCCGGCCCGCGGCTTCTGGCTGCGGCAGGACCTCGCGCACGTGCTCGCGGTGTGGTCCGTGGCGGCGGGCGCCGACCGCATCCACGTCGTCACCGTCCCGCCGCCGGGCGCGCGGCCCACCGTCCTGCTCGAGCGCGTCGGACAGGTCGTGGGGTACGACGCCGCCACGCTGACGACACCTCCGCGCCGGGCCAACGAGTCACTCGGCGCGCCCGGGGCCGAGGTGGTCCGGCGGCTCAACGAGCTGCTCGGCGGGCGGCTCAACCAGCGGCAGTACGACTGGGTGGTCGAGTACGCCCTCGGCCTGCACATGCGCCCGACCGGCACCGCACGCACCGCGCTGCCCGACGAGCACCTCCCGTGGGCGCGTGGGCAGGCGGCGCGACTGGTCGCCGCGGTCCGCAACGGCGGGTACGACGTGGTGGGCGACCTCGACGACCTCGCCCCACGAGCGTCCGCGGGACGCGCGCCGGACGAGGCGACCGAGAGCGAGCTGCTCGAGGCGGCGATGGAGGCTGCGGGCCATGTCCGAGGCGCACGCCCGGGCCCGGTGGCTGCGCGGCGCCGGCCCGACGCTGTGGGGGCGGCGCCGGCGACCCGTGCGACCAGCGCGCTCCGGTCCGTGGGGTTCCTCATGCGCCGCAAGGGGGCCGAGCTCGCCGACCGCAACGAGGTCGCGTCGGCGGCGATGGGGGTCTACCTCACGGCGCTGCGGCAACGGTCAGGGCCACGACGGCCACGGTGAAGGTCGCCTCGACCACCGCGCCCAGCACGTCCCCGGTGACCCCGCCGAACCGGCGGACCGCCTGAGCTCCCAGTGCCAGACCGCCGAGCAGGCCCACGAAGGTCGCCCAGACCGCGAGGCTGGAGAACACGGCGACGACCGCCGCCGCGACGACGGCGGCCAGCACGACCAGAGCCGCCGCCGAGCGCGGGACCGAGCCCGCCACCGTCGCGCCGAGCCCCTCGGGGCGCGCGGCCGGTATCCCGGTCACGCACGACAGCGGCAGGGCGAGACGGCTGACGACCAGCGCAGCGGCGACGTTCACCGGCCCGTCCCAGGTGGTCAGGAGGTAGCCGACGGCGACCACCTGCGTGAGCAGCACCAGCACGAGCGTCACGACCCCGAACGGCCCGACGTCGCCCTTGCGCATCACCTCGAGCGCTCCGTCCGCCGGTCGTCCCGACCCCAGCCCGTCGGCGGTGTCGGCCAGGCCGTCCAGGTGCATGCCGCGGGTGAGCAGCGCGAGCGTCCCGACGACCATCACGGCGGCGAGCAGCGGCGGCACCAGCGCCTCGAGCAGCACGATCTCGACCAGCACGACCAGCGCGAGCGCGACACCGACGAGCGGAGCCAACAGCATCGCGCGCCCCGCCGTACGACGGTCGACGGTCGGCGGCCGCACGGGCAGCACGGTCAGCGTCCCGAACGCCAGACGCAGCGCGTTCACAGAGACGTCACGCGTCCGGCGGTGCACCAGCGCACGTCCTCCGTCGCCGCGGAGACCAGCGCGTTGAGCCGCCCCATCTCGTCGCGGAACCGCCGGCCCGACGCGGTGTCCGGGACGACGCCCTGCCCCACCTCGTTGCTCACCGCGACCACGCGCCGCCTGGTGCCGCGCCACGCGGCGACCAGCGCGTCGACCTCGTCGCGCACAGCCTTGCGCGCCGTGCTCTCCCAGGTCTCGTCCGACCACGCGTCGTGCCGGTCCATCACGCGAGTCAGCCAGAGCGTCAGGCAGTCGACGAGCAGGGGAGGACCGTCGCCGTCGAGCAGGGCCACCAGGTCGAGCGTCTCCATCGTCGTCCAGCCGGCCGGCCGTCGCGCCTGGTGCAGCCGCACCCGCTCGGACCACTCGTCGTCGTGGTCGGGCGGGTACGCCGTCGCGACGTAGACGACGTCGGGCCGGTCGCGCAGCAGCCGCTCTGCCTCGCGCGACTTGCCGGACCTGGCACCGCCGAGCACGAACGTCCGCAGCGCAGCAGGAGGGGAGGGGCGGGTGCCGGCCAGCGACGTGCCGTCGTCGACGAGGCGGGCACCCCAGTCGGCGAGCCGCCGCGCGAGCTCGTCGGTCGGCGGGTTGTGGTGTGACAGGTGGACCGCCACCACGTCGGTGTGCGGCGTGACCGCGCCGACCTCACGCAGCCGCCGCAGCTGGTCGCCGAACGTCGCCAGGTGCAGGTGGTCGGTGCCGTGGTCGGCCTTGTCGCCGAACGTCTCCTCCATCAGCACGGTGTCGTACGCCGCGTCGGCGGCTGCGGCAACGGTCGAATCCGGCAGCGGGCCGGTGTCGGTGGCGTAGAGCAGCCGCGCTCCGGACGACGCCACGTCGTAGAGGACGGCGTCGTCGCCGTGGCTGGCCTCGAGCACGCGTACGTCGTACGCCCCGAGCGTCAGCCGGTCACCCGGCTCCACCGTCACGAACCGGACCGTGCTGTCCGGGGCGACCCAGTGCCGGGCCTGCTCGACGACCGTGGTCGGACCGACGACGTCGAGGGGCGCGTCGCCGACCCACGACCGGAACAGCAGGAACGCCGGCGCGCAGTGGTCCGGGTGCGCGTGGGTGATCAGCACGTGCCGCAGCCGGGAGAGGTCGGCGCCTGCGCGCTGAGCGGCGTGCGGCGTCTCGGGTCCGCAGTCGAGCAGCAGCACGTCGTCGACCAGCGCGGCGGTCTGCCCGCGCAGCCGGCCGGCGACGCGCTCGGCGGCGCACGACGGGCAGGTGCAGAACGGGTTGGGCCAGCCGTCGGCCGAGCCGGTGCCGAGGACGCGGACGTCCATCACGCCGAGCCGGCCCGCTCGAAGCTGACGGGCGCGTCGAACGCCGCCCGCCGCGCGGCCCGGCGCAACGCCCGCAGCAGCGGCCGTCCCGCGAGCCCGATCACCAGCAGCGACACCAGCGACCGGCCGAGGTCCCACGCCATCGACGTCGTCACGTAGAAGACCGCGTAGTGCCTGAGGTTCTCGACGAGCGGTGCGCCCGCGACGTACGACACCTCGGGGCCGTAGGACGCGAACGGCCAGAACCAGAGGTTCATCACGACGCCGAAAGCCAGCCCGACGGCCGCGGCGTACGCCGCCAGCACGACTACCTCGGCGCGACCGCGTGCCGGCGGCAGGCAGCCGGCGAAGAAGCCGACCCAGCCGGCGGCCACCATCTGGAACGGCAGCCATGGCCCCACGCCGCCGGTCAGCAGGGCGCCCACGAAGATCGTCACCGCGCCGAGCACGAAACCAAAGCCGCGGCCGAACACCCGGCCGCCGAGGATGATCACCGCGAAGCTCGGCTCCATCCCGGCCGTGCCAGGTCCCAGTGCGCGCAGCGCTCCGCCGACCGCGGCGAGCATGCCGAGCAGCGCGACGGCCTTGGCATCGAGGACGCCGGAGGTGAGCTCGGAGAGCACGACGGCGGCGAGCAGGGGCAGCAGCACGACGAACACGACCGGTGCGTCGCCCGAGTGCGACGTGTCGAGGGCGGCGCCGGGCTCGATCAGGAACGGCCAGCCGAACGCCACGATCCCGACGGCGAACACCAGGGTCAGCGAGACCGCCGACCGGGCGCGGACCGGGACGAGGGTGCTCATCGCGGGATCCTGCTGCCTGAGGCGAGCGCGACGGCCACCTCGGTCGGGGTCAGCCAGCGCTGCGGGGCGAGCACCTTGGCGACCTGCGGCGCGAACGCCGGGGAGGACACCACCACGTCGGCGGTCGGCCCGTCGGCGACCAGCTCGCCGTCGGCGATCACCAGCACGCGCGTGGCGACCTCGGCGACGAGCTCGACGTCGTGGGTGGCCAGGAGTACGGCGTGCCCGTTGGCCGCCAGGTCCCGCAGGATCTCGACCAGCCGGTGCTTGGCCGTGTAGTCGAGGCCGCGCGTCGGCTCGTCGAGCAGCACCAGCGGCGGCTGCGCCGCGAGCACGACGGCCAGCGCGAGGGTCAGTCGCTGGCCCTCGGACAGGTCGCGCGGGTGCCGGTCCAGCGGTACGCCGGGGGAGAGCCGCTCGAACAGCGCCAGCGTCGTGCCCGGAGCGGCGCCGCAGTCCAGGTCGCCCTGAGCGCATTCGTCGGCGACGGTGACGGCGTACAGCAGGTCGCCCGGCACCTGCGGCACCAGGCCGACGTGGTGCAGCAGCTCCCCGGGCGGCAGCTCGGTCGGCAGCTGCCCGTCGACGACGACGCGACCGCTCGCAGGACGCTTCGTCCCGACCAGCGTCTTGAGAAGAGTCGACTTGCCGGCGCCGTTGCGACCCATCAGCGCGACGACCTCGCCGCGGCCGAGACGGGTGGTGACGCCGCGCAGTGCGGGCACCGAGTGGTACGACGCGACCAGATCCTTGACCTCGGCTACCACGTCGCCGGTGCCGGGTGCGGGACGGTCGAGCTGTCCGACCTCGGCAAGAGTCTCGCGCAGCGGAGCCGCCTTGCGACGGGCGTCGCGCACCGAGAGCGGCAGCGGCTTCCACCCGGCGATCCGGCCGAGCTCGACGACGGGCGGGGCGACGGGCGCGGTCGCGAGCACCTCCTGCGGCTCACCGGACAGGACGGGAAGCCCGTCGCCGGGCACGAGGACGACGCGGTCGGCGTACTGCGCCACCCGCTCCAGCCGGTGCTCGGCCAGCACGACAGTGAGGCCGAGGTCGTGCACGAGCCGCTGCAGCGTCGCGAGCACCTCCTCGGCGGCGAGCGGGTCGAGCGCGCTGGTGGGCTCGTCGAGGACCAGGATCCGCGGGTGCGTGGTCAGCACCGAGCCGATCGCGACGCGCTGCTGCTGGCCGCCGGACAGCGTGGTCAGCGGCCGGTCGCGCAGCTCCGCGAGACCGAGCAGGTCGAGCGTCTCCTCGACGCGCTTGCGCATCACGTCGGCGGGCAGGCCCAGCGACTCCATGCCGTAGGCCAGCTCGTCCTCGACGTTGTCGGTGACGAAGCCGGACAGCGGGTCCTGGCCGACGTACCCGACCACGTCCGCGAGGTCGCGCGGCCGGTGCTCCCGGGTGTCGCGACCGTCGACGACGACGCGGCCGGTGAGCGTGCCACCGGAGAAGTGCGGCACCAGCCCGTTGACCGCGCGCAGCAGCGTGGTCTTGCCGGAGCCGGTGCGGCCGACCACCAGGGCGAGCTCGCCCTCGTCGATGCGCAGGTCGACGTCGACCAGCACCGGCAGCTCGGCGTCGGCGAAGCGCACGCTGACGTCGTCGAACCGGATCATGCCGCCACCTCCAGCCGCCGGTCGGTGGACGGAGCCGCGCGTACGACGGGCGGCAGCGGGGGCGCGACCACGGCCGGCAGCATCGCGACGAGGATGCCGACCACCGCGATCATCGGGACCGGAGGCACCATGCCGACGCTGGCGAGGTAGAGCTCCTCGGGAGCGACCGCCACGTTGACGAACATCGCCACCGCGGCCACCACGCCGGAGCCGGCGACCAGCCATTCGGGCAGCGCCCAGGGGTCGGGGCGGTACCGCGTCCGTCCGGTACGGCGTCCGCCGACCGCGATCCCGGCGGCGGCGAGCGCCGACCCGAGGAGCAGCATCGGCAGGCCGAGCCAGGCCGACGTGGTGCCGTCGAGAAGGCCGTACACGCCGATGCACACGCCGAGGAGACCGCCGAACACGAGGCCGGTCGTGACCCGCCGGGACACCCTCGAGTCGTCGGTGGTGCGGCCGTAGCCGCGGGAGTCCATCGCCGCGGCGAGGTCGACCGAGTGGTCCAGCGCTCCCTCGAGCACCGGCATCGCGAGGCGCTTCAGCGAGCGGAGCCCGCGGGTGCGGCGGCCGCGCAAGCGGTGTGCTTCGCGAACCCGCTGGGCGTCGGTGACGAGCTGGGGCGCGAAGGTCAGCGCGATGACGCAGGCGACGCCGATCTCGTAGAGCGCCCCGGGCACGTAGCGCAGCAGCCGGCGCGCGCTGCCCAGCGCGTTGGCGGCGCCGACGCAGCACAGGATCACCGCGAGCTGGAGCCCCTCGTAGAACGCCCGCAGCACCGCCTCGAGCGTGACCTGGCCGCCGAGCTTGAGCCCGCTGCCCTCGGGCATCGGCGCCTCGGGAAGCGTGAACAGCACGGTCGGCCCCTGGGACCCGGTCGACAGCACGGCCTGGAACACGATCCGGATCAGGATGATCACCAGCGCGAGCTTGAGGAACGCGCCGTACGACCGTGCCCAGGGTGCCGTGCTGCGCCGCGCGGCCACGACGAGGCCGGCGACCACCAGGATCAGCAGCAGCGGGACCGGGTTCTGGGTCCGGCTGGCCGCCGCGGCCAAGCCGATGGCCCACAGCCACCAGGCCCCCGGATGCAGGCTCCGGGGGTAGGTGAGGCGGGACTGCGGGCGCATCGGCGTGGCGAGGTCGCGGCTCAGGACTCGCGGTTGCGGCGCGACAGCGGGATCGCGACGGCGCCGATGACGACGACGAGTGCGATGACGGCGATCAGCGGCCAGCTGATGCCGCCGTCGTCCTCCGCGGCAGCCTCGTCTGACTCGCCTGCCACGGGGGAGGCGTCGTCGGCCGCTGCGGCCGGGAGCGCGAACTCCACCGGCGCCTCGTTGGTCTCGACCGTCGCGTCCTTCACGGTCTCGAAGCATCCGCTCGCCGGGTAGCCGTCGAGCGCGCAGATGCCGCCCTGCTCGGCGCGGACATCCACCACGGACTCCAGCACCTGCATGCCGTTGGCCTCCTCGGGCGCGACGGCGCAGTAGGCGGTCGGCTCCGGGACGGACCCGTCGGCGGCGTCCGCCTCGGTGCCGAAGTCGACCAGGATCGCCACGCGCTTCTCACCGTCGCCGGCCTCGGTGCCCTCGCAGACGGTGTCGAAGGTCAGCGCCGACAGGTCGGCGCGGGGCTCGATGCCCTGGCTCTCGGTGGAGGTGCCGTAGCGCCAGCCCTCGACGTCGCCGTCCTTCGGGGTGGCGTCGGCCGGGCCGGTCTGGGCGAAGGCGAACGCGTCGCCGTCGGCATGGAAGTAGTTCCAGTACCGGAAGCCCTCGTCAGCACTCGCCGGCGTGGCGGTGGCGAGGAGGAGAGCGCTGCTCGCCAGGACGGTGGTGACCAGCGCGCCGATCAGGCGGCGCGGGGTGGAGTACGTGGCCATGGGGGCCCTTTCTTGCGGCGATCCGAAGACGGGACCGGACCGCGGGCGCCCTGACGTACCGGGAGAACCGAGTCCGGCTCCGTCCCGTAGACCTCGACGGATATGGGGAGCCGCTGCCTCGACGCGGTTTTCCGGCTCACCGTCCCGGGTGCGGGACGGCTGACGGTTGCGGGTCAGCGCCGGATTCGCACCGGCTTCCCCGCGACGTGGCAGTTCTGTGTTGCGCGGTCAATCTCCCATGGGCTGCGAAGCGGCGTCAAAGGAATCACGGTCGGTAGGCCCAGTTACTCTCGCCACATGACGCACTCCCTGGAGCCCGCGTTCGGCAGTCCCGAGCCCCCGCCGTCCCACGTGTGGCACTGGCGGCTCGAGGACGCCGACGGCAACGAGGTGACCTCGGGGGAGGGCAGCCCGCACTTCCCCTCCCAGAGCGACGCCGAGTCGTGGGTCGGCGAGGTGTGGCGCGACCTGGCCGACCAGGGGGTCGACCAGGTCACGCTGCTGGAGGGCGACCGCGTGGTCTACGGCCCGATGAGCCTGCACGCCGCCGGGTAGCCGCGCCGGGTGGTCGAGCCCGGGTGGTCGAGCCCGGGTGGTCGAGCCCGGGTGGTCGAGCCTGTCGAGACCACCAGCCCTGAGCCTCAGTCCTGCTTCCGCCGGCTCGGCGACTGCGTCTTCGACGGGTCCCGCTCGACCACCGGGTCGAGGATCTCGTCGATCTGCTTGAGCAGGGCCGGCTCGAGGCGTACGCCGGAGGCCTTGACGTTCTCGGTGACCTGCTCGGGCCGCGAGGCGCCGATGATCGCCGCGGACACGTTGGGGTTCTGCAGCACCCACGCCACCGCGAGCTGTGCCATCGACAGCCCGGCCTCGTCGGCCAGCGGCTTCAGCTGCTGGACGCGGGTGAGCACGTCGTCGCGCAGCCAGCGCGACACCATGTCGGCGCCGCCCTTCTCGTCGGTGGCGCGGGACCCGGCCGGCGGCTGCTCGCCCGGCTTGTACTTGCCGGTCAGGACGCCCTGCGCGATCGGCGACCAGACGACCTGGCCGATGCCGAGCTCCTCGCTGGTGGGGACCACTTCGGCCTCGATGACGCGCCAGAGCATGGAGTACTGCGGTTGGTTGGACACGAACGGGATGCGCAGCTCGCGCGCGAGCTCGTGGCCGCGGCGCAGCTGGTCGGCGGTCCACTCCGAGACGCCGATGTAGAGCGCCTTGCCGGCTCGTACGACGTCGGCAAACGCCTCCATCGTCTCCTCGAGCGGCGTGGCGTCGTCGTACCGGTGCGCCTGGTAGAGGTCGACGTAGTCGGTCTGGAGACGACGCAACGAGCCGTCGATCGACTCCATGATGTGCTTGCGCGACAGACCGGAGTCGTTGTGCTTCTTCTCGTTCGTCGGGAAGTAGACCTTCGTGAAGATCTCGAGCCCCTCGCGACGCTCGCCCTTCAGCGCCTTGCCGAGCACGGTCTCGGCGGCGGTGTTGGCGTAGACGTCGGCGGTGTCGAAGGTCGTGACGCCCTCGTCGAGCGCCTGCCGGACGCACGCGAGGGCGGCGTCCTCCTCGACCTGGGAACCGTGGGTGAGCCAGTTGCCGTAGGCGATCTCCGAGATCTGGAGTCCGCTGCTACCGAGGTGTCGGAATTCCATGTGCTCGAACCTACCCAGACCCGGCAATCCCGGCCCTCGCTAGGTTGGCGCCATGCTCGTCGCCTTCAGCATCAGCCCGACCGCCGCCGACGAGACCGGGGGCGTCAGCGCCGCCGTCGCCGAGGCGGTGCGCGTCGTCCGCGAGTCCGGCCTGCCCTGCGAGACCAACGCGATGTTCACCAACATCGAGGGGGAGTGGGACGAGGTGATGGCCGTGATCAAGCGGGCCGTCGACGTCGTCGCGGCGAAGTCGCCGCGGGTCGGCCTGGTGCTCAAGGCCGACATCCGGCCGGGCTACGAGGGGCAGCTCACCGCGAAGGTCGAGCGCGTCGAGCGCCACCTCGCGGGTGGCGAGAGCTCCTAGGACGCGCCCTAGCCGGTCAGTAGCGGTCGGGCAGCCGCTGCCCGATCTTGACCTGCCGCTTCGGCAGCCGCAGCCAGCGCATCTGCAGCGCCCGGAGGACGGCGTACGACGTCACGCCCTTGTGCGACTCGTCCGGGAAGCGCCGGCGTACCTCACGCTTGAGCCGCCACACCATCAGGATCGTGTCGAGGGCGACGACCAGGATCGTGGCGCTCCACAGGCCGTTGGCGAACGCCGGGTTGAACGTCTGGGCGACCATGATCACGATCAGCAGCGGCAGCAGGAACTCCGCCATCGAGATCCGGGCGTCGACGAAGTCGCGGGTGAACTTCTTGACCTTGCCCTGGTCGCGGGCGGGGAGGTAGCGCTCGTCGCCGGTGCGCATGCCCTCGCGCATCTTGGCGTTCTGCTTCGCCCGCTGCTCCCGCGTGAGCTGCCGCGCGGCCTTCTTGTCGAGCGTGGCCCGGGCCCGCGCCTTGCGCGCGGCCTCCGCCTCCTTGCGGGTCGGCGTCGGCCGGCCCTTGCCGCCCTCCTTGACCGGTGCGGTCGTGGTCGCGGCGGGCTCGTCGGACTTGGAACGTCGGAACACCGGGCTGGGTCTCTTCTCTACTACCTGAGGACTACCTGAGGACTACCTGGGGGCTTACCTGGGCGGGCCGGGGGAGCGGGTGCCGCGCAGCCACGATACCGCCGCGCTCCTGCAGGAACTCACTCCCGGTTCCACCCGTTCTGACCGTAGGGTGGACGCGTCGACCGACCCGTCACCCAATCGCCCGAGAAAGAACGAGGGGGCCCGCCCGCCATGAGCCTCATGAAGCGCATGAGCCTGATCTTCCGCAGCAAGGCCAACAAGGCGCTCGACCGCGCCGAGGACCCGCGCGAGACGCTCGACTACAGCTACCAGCGGCAGGTGGAGCTGCTCTCCAAGGTGCGCCGCGGCGTCGCCGACGTCGCCACCAGCCGCAAGCGGGTGGAGCTCCAGGTGGCCCAGCTCGAGCAGCAGGAGAACAAGCTGACCGAGCAGGCCAAGAAGGCGCTGGCGATGGGTCGCGAGGACCTCGCTCGCGAGGCGCTGACCCGCAAGTCCGCGCTGGCCGGCCAGGTGCAGGAGCTCCGGGCGCAGCAGGCCCAGCTCCAGGGCGAGGAGGAGAAGCTGACGATGGCCTCGCAGCGGCTCCAGGCCAAGGTCGAGTCCTTCCGCACGCGCAAGGAGACGATCAAGGCCACCTACACCGCCGCCGAGGCGCAGACCCGGATCAACGAGGCGTTCTCGGGCATTTCCGAGGAGATGGGTGACGTCGGTCTGGCGATACAGCGGGCGGAGGACAAGACGGCGCAGATGCAGGCGCGGGCCGGTGCCATCGACGAGCTGATCGCCTCGGGTGCCCTCGACGACGCGACCGCCATCAACCAGGGCGACGACATCGCCCGCGAGCTCGAGGCGATGTCCTCGCACTCCGACGTGGAGTCCGAGCTGGCCGCGCTCAAGGCCGGCATCTCCGGCACGTCGGCGCCGCAGGCGATCGAGGGCAGCGACACCACTCCCGCCGCCGAGCAGGTCGCGGAGGAGACCCGACAGGAGCAGCAGCCGTGATCATCCGGATCCTGGGCGAGGGCCAGTACGACGTACCCGAGGGCGAGGTCGCGGGCCTCGACTCCCTCGACGACCACCTGGAGCACGCCGTCGAAGCGGGCGACGAGGCCGAGTTCACCGAGGCACTGGCCGGGCTGCTCACCGCCGTCCGCGGCGCGGGGACGCGGCTCCCCGACGACTCCCTCGAGGACTCCGACCTGATCCTGCCGCCGGCCGACGCGAGCATCGAGGAGGTCAGGGAGATGCTGACCGACGAGGGGCTCATTCCCGGCTGACCGGTTCGACGACACGAAAGGCACGACGAAGCCATGGCACACACCCGCTTCATCAAGGACACCGGACTGACGGCCCGGATGACGCTGGTGATGTTCCTGCTCGGCGGCCTGTTCGTCGCCCTGGTCGTCGGGCTGATGTACGCCTTCCCCAGCTACGCCGTCCTGATCGGCCTGATCGGCCTCGGCGTGGCCTGGTTCCAGTGGTACAACTCCGACACGCTCGCCCTGAAGGCGATGCGCGCCCGCGAGGTGGCCCCGCACGAGGCGCCCGAGCTCCACGGCATGATCGACCGACTCTGCGCGCTCGCCGACATGCCGAAGCCCCGGGTGGCGATCGCCTACACCGACCTGCCCAACGCGTTCGCGACCGGCCGCTCGCCCAGCCGCGCGGCGGTCTGCGTCACGACCGGTCTGCTCGACCGGCTCACCGCCGAGGAGGTCGAGGCGGTGCTGGCGCACGAGCTGTCGCACGTCGCGCACCGCGACGTCCTCGTCATGACGCTGGCCTCCTCCGCCGGCATCATCGCCGGGATGGCCACGCGGGGAGCGCAGTACGGCGCGATCTTCGGCGGTGGGCGTCGCGACAACAACAGCGGCGGCGCTCCGATGTGGCTCGTCGCGCTCGTGATCAGCCTGGTCGTCTACGCGATCAGCTTCTTCCTGACCCGGCTGCTCTCGCGCTACCGCGAGCTGTGCGCGGACCGGTCGGGCGCGTTCCTCACCGGCAAGCCGTCGGCGCTGGCCAGTGCCCTGACCAAGATCACCGGCGAGATCGCGCGGATCCCCAACCGGGACCTGCGGTCGGCCCAGACGATGAACGCCTTCTTCATCGCGCCGGCGATCAGCGGCATCTCGCTGAAGACCCTCACGTCCACGCACCCGTCGCTCGAGCAGCGGCTGGAGCAGCTCGCCAAGATCTCCGCGGAGCTGGGCCGCCCGCTCGACGGCGGCTTCCCGCAGCCCGGCCAGCCGCTGTGAAGATCGTCGACGCGCTGCTCGGTCGTCGTCGGCAGGTCCGCAACAACCTCGACGACCTGTTCGCCGTACCCACCGCCGCGATCACGCTGCAGACCGCCGCGTCCTTCGAGCCGACCGGCGTCGGCGCGGTGTGCTTCCGCGCGGCCGAGGGCGCGGCGTTCGCCGCGGTCGAGGCCGAGATCACCGCGGTGCTCGACAACGACGACGACCCCGACCTGGAGCGGCAGACCGACGAGTTCGGCTTCACCTGGCTGATCTCGCGGCAGGACGACATCTCGGCGCTCGTCACCGACCTGCACGCGATCAACACCGCGCTGGAGTCCCAGGGCTTCGGGCCGCAGCTGCTCTGCTCGATCGTGACGTTCAAGGACGCGACCGGGCGGCCGCTCGCGCTGGTGTACCTCTACAAGCAGGGCACGTTCTACCCGTTCGCGCCGAAGCCGGGCGCCGACCAGCAGCGCGACAACCTGCTGGAGATGCAGATCCGCGACCTGGTCAAGAACGACCTGCCGGTCGAGCCCGACCTGCAGCGCTGGATGGCCGTCTGGGGTGCACCGGGTCTGTAGTCCCGGAGCGGCCAGACCCCCATCGATTGGTCACGAACCGCACGCTCCGCCGCCGGATTCTTGCGGTTGGGGACCAAACCGCAAGGTGCCGGAGCAGCCTCGGTCAGTCCTTCGCGGCGGTCTTCGCCGGCAGGTCGAGCATCCGCTGCAGCGCGACTTTCGCCCACTTCTCGGTCTCGGGGTCGACCTGGATCTGGTTCACCACGTGCCCCGCGACAAGGCTCTCCAGTGCCCAGACCAGGTGAGGCAGGTCGATCCTGTTCATCGTCGAGCAGTAGCAGACGGTGCGGTCCAGGAACACGATGTTCTTGTCCGGGTGCGCGTCCGCGAGACGCTGCACGAGGTTGAGCTCGGTGCCGATCGCCCATGACGAGCCGGCGGGCGCGGCCTCGATCGTCTTGATGATGAACTCCGTCGAGCCCACCAGGTCGGCCTTGGTGACGACCTCGTGCTTGCACTCGGGGTGCACCAGGATCTGCACGCCCGGGATCGTCGCGCGAAGCTCGTCGACGACATCGGCGGAGAACCGGCCGTGCACGGAGCAGTGCCCGCGCCACAGGATCATCTTCGCGTCGCGCAGCTGCTCGGCGGTCAGCCCGCCGTTGGGCTTGTGCGGGTCCCAGACGACGCAGTCGTCGAGCGAGTAGCCCATCTGCAGCACAGCGGTGTTGCGGCCCAGGTGCTGGTCGGGGAGGAACAGCACCTTCGCGTCAGGCTTCTGCGCGAATGCCCACTCGAGAGCCACCTGCGCGTTGGACGACGTACACACCGCGCCGCCGTTGCGGCCGCAGAACGCCTTGATGTCCGCGGAGGAGTTCATGTAGGTGACCGGTACGACGCTGTCCGCGACGCCGGCGTCGACCATCGCGTCCCACGCGTCCTCGACCTGCGCGATCCGCGCCATGTCGGCCATCGAGCAGCCGGCGGCGAGGTCGGGGAGGATCACCTTCTGGTCCGGGCTGGTCAGGATGTCGGCCGACTCGGCCATGAAGTGCACACCGCAGAAGACGATGTACTCCGCGTCCGGCCGCGCGGCCGCGTCACGGGCGAGCTTGAACGAGTCGCCGGTGACGTCGGCGAACTGGATCACCTCGTCGCGCTGGTAGTGGTGGCCGAGCACGAACAGCTTCGAACCCAGCGCCTCCTTGGCCGCACGCGCACGCTCGACCAGGTCGGGGTCGGAGGCCGGCGGCAGAGCGCCTGGGCAGTCCACGCCGCGCTCGGAGCGCGGGTCGGCTCCGTGGCCGAGCACCAGCAGCGGGAGGTCCGTCGTCGTCACGAGCGCCATTCTCCCACGAGGCGAGACCGCGGCTGCCGGGCCTCAGAGGAAGTGGCCGCTGGGCAGGTACGGCATCGGCGGCTTCATGTGCCGCGTCGCGATGTAGCCGGACGTGTGCAGGTCCATCCGCGCCGCCATCCCGACGTCGATCGCCCACTCGTTCGGTGCGGTCGCGTGCCCGATCACCACGGTGCGCTCGGGGCTCGAGGCGGCGAGCGTCTCCCACAGCAGGTCGGTGGCGGTACGCCGGTTGGTGGCGGCGAGCAGGTACGGGCCGCCGCCGGGCTCGACGTACGCGTAGCCCGAGCCGGTGGAGCGGTCGACCACGACCAGCCTGTACATCGACGTCAGCAGCTCGTGGTCGACTCCGTGGGCCGCCTCGCGGGTGCGCCGGTCCACGGAGTTCATCAGGTCGATGTCCGCCGCGCTGCCCTCCCGGACTCGCTCCACTACCGGCAGCGCCTGGCGCGGCACCTTGCCGATCAGGTACATCGCCGGGTGCAGGGTGAACCCGGCCAGCCGGTAGCGACGCACCGCCTTCGGGTCCTCGGACGACGCGATCAGCCCGCGCAGGCAGCCGCGGCCGTGCTGCAGCGCCGCGTCCAGCAGCTGCCGGCCGACGCCGCGGCCCTGCAGCCCGGGCTTCACGACGTACGTCGACAGCACCCACAGCAGCTCGCGCCGCAGCCCGATCGCGGCGCCGATCAGGCCGGAGGCGTCCTCGGCGACGAAGCAGCCGCCAGGATCGTGCTCGACCATGTGCCGCACCCGGATCTGCCAGTTCACCGACTTCTCCGGCGACCGGGGCGTCGGCTCCGGCAGGTGCGCGCGGTGGGTGCGCACGTCCAGGTCGTAGAACCCCTCGCTGGTCAGCCGCTCGACCCCGATCACGTCGGCCTGCGTCATCGGGCGCACGTAGTAGTCCGGGGCGGGAGGCACGCGCACAACGTAGTCGGCCCTCCCGGCAGGATGGGCGCATGCGCGTGCTCATCGCCCCCGACAAGTTCGCCGGCACACTGAGCGCCGTCGAGGCGGCCGCCGCGATCGCTGAGGGCTGGGCCCGCCGGGCCCCGGACGACGAGCTCGACCTCGCCCCGATGGCCGACGGCGGCCCGGGCTTCGTCGCCGTCCTGCACGCCACGCTGGGCGGCGATCTGCTCGCGACGACGGTGCGCGGACCGTACGGCGAGTCCGTGCCGGGAAGCGTGCTCCGCGTCGGCGGTACGGCGTACGTGGAGGCCGCCCAGGCCTGCGGGCTGCACCTCACTTCCGAGGACGCGCGCCGCCCCGAGCACGCCTCGTCGTACGGCGTCGGAGAGCTCGTCGCCGCAGCGGTGGACGCCGGCGCCGACAAGGTCGTGGTCGGGCTCGGCGGCAGCGGCACCAACGACGCGGGGGCCGGGCTGCTCGCCGCCCTCGGTGCCACCAGCACCCCGGCCGCCGCGCTCGAGGGCGGGCCGGCCACGCTCGCCACGCTCGAGGCGGTCGACGTCACCGCAGCCCGGGAGCGGGTGGCCGGGGTCGAGCTGGTCGCCGCCAGCGACGTCGACAACCCGCTGCTCGGGCTGATCGGTGCGACCAACGCCTACGGCCCGCAGAAGGGCCTCCCCGACGACCGGCTGCACGCCGTCGACGCCGCGCTCGAGCGGCTCGCGGTCGCCGCCGACCGCAGGCTCGCGCTCGCCAAGGGCGCCGGTGCGGCGGGCGGCCTGGGCTACGCGCTGCTGCTGCTCGGCGCCCGCCGCGAGCCCGGTATCGCGCTGGTCGCCGACGCCGTCGGCCTGCCCGAGCGCGCCCGCCGGGCCGACCTCGTGGTCACCGGCGAGGGCGCGTTCGACTTCTCCTCCCGCTCCGGCAAGGTGCCCTACGGCGTGGCGCAAGTGGCGGCCGAGGCGCTGCGGCCGTGCATCGCGCTCGCCGGCAAGGTGCTGGTCGGCGCCCGGGAGATGCGCGCCCTCGGGATCGAGTCGGCGTACGCGGTGGCCGACCTGGTGGGGGAGCAGGCCAGCTTCGCCGACCCCGCCGGCAGCCTGGCCGCGCTGGCGGAGCGCACCGCCCGCACCTGGTCCAGGATGTGAGCCGGCGCCGTTCAGGCTGTGAGCCACGTCCCACCGGCGGGGCGTCGGAATAGCCGAGCGTGTGCGACCATTGAAGAGAGCACGACGTCCCCAACACCCATGGGAGCCAGCACATGACCGAGCAGGTCGAGACCGAGACCTCGGTTCGCAGCGACAGCATCAACCTCAGCAGCGCGGCCGCCGCGAAGGTGAAGGCACTCCTCGAGCAGGAGGGGCGCGACGACCTCCAGCTGCGCATCGCCGTGCAGCCGGGTGGCTGCTCCGGTCTGCGCTACCAGCTGTTCTTCGACGAGCGGAACCTCGACGGCGACGTCGTGACCGACTTCGACGGCGTGTCCGTGGTCGTCGACCGGATGAGCGTCCCGTACCTCAACGGCGCCGTCATCGACTTCGTCGACACCATCGAGAAGCAGGGCTTCACGATCGACAACCCCAACGCGACCGGCTCCTGCGCCTGCGGCGACTCGTTCCACTGAGCCGCTAGCAACACCAGGTCCGAGCGAAGGCCCCCGCGACGATGGTCGCGGGGGCCTTCGGCGTGCCGGGTACTGCTCGGGATCAGTACGCCGGCTCGCCCTCGCCGCCGTCGCCGTACGGCGCGTCGGCGCGAGCAATCTCGGTCTGCTCGCGTGAGCCGTCGAGGACGACCCGGTCGCCGAGCGGCGACTCGAGCGTCACGTCGACCGACCGCATGTAGGCGATGTCGATGCAGACCACGTCGCGGGTGTTCTTGGGCGGCGACTTCTCCAGGGTCACGATGACCGCGTCCTCGGTCTCCTCCACCCGGGGCTCGCCGACCTTGCCGTAGCACTCCGGCACCCCAGTGGTGTAGTTGAGCGCCAGCGTCCGCTCGTCGCGGAGGAAGTACCCCTCGATCGCCTGCGTCCCCGCCACCGGAGGCGGGGAGTCCGGGCCCGGCTCCGGGGTCATCCCGGGAACGGGCGGCTCGCCGGGGTCGCCCGTGCTGCCGCCACCCGGCTCGCTCGGCTCGGCGACCGTCGGCGGCGTGCTGCTCGCGCCGGGCGCGACCTCGTCGCCCGGCTGCTGCGACCACCACACGGCGGCCACGACCAGGAGCACCGCGAGCGCGGCGCCCACCGGGACGAGCCACCTGCGAAGTCGTGCGTTCATGCCTGTCGGAC
Source organism: uncultured Nocardioides sp. (assembly GCF_946885725.1). The sequence continues at coordinate 2,873 of NZ_CAMPGZ010000028.1, read as the reverse complement.
GCAGCGGCCGGAGGAGTGGTTCCCGCCCGGCATGACCTGATTTGGGGAGGTGCATGGCCCGTCCGACCCATGCGGAGGGCCCGGTCGAGCCATTCACAGAGACTCGGGCGTTCAGTTGGCTGTTCCGATGGCGAGGGGATGGCCCTCGCTTTTTCCTGACCCCGAGGGGGAGCACCACACATGACATCACCCAGGAAGCGCGCGCTCGCGGTCGCGTGTGCCGGAGCCGTGGCCGCCGCGCTCGCCGCCGTACCCGCCGCCAGCGGCGCCTCGTCCTCGCGTGCCGTCGAGGGCCTGAACGGGCCGCGCGGCCTCGACATCGGCCACGGCCGCATGGTCGTCGCCGACTCCGACGGCGTCGTCAGCGAGGTCCACCGCGCCAAGGGCACCACCAAGCGCATCGGCAAGGTCGCCAAGGGCTTCGGGTCGGCCGTCGCCGTCGCGAAGAACGGCGACGTGTGGGCGCTGACCGGCGGCGGCCACGGCACGCTCTACATGTGGGAGGGCGGCAAGAAGCGTCAGGCCGTTCTCGACGTGGGCGCCTGGCAGAAGAAGAACAACCCGGACCCGTACGACCTCGAGGGCAAGCCGAAGGAGAGCAACCCCTACGGCCTCGAGGCGGTCGCGGACGGGGTCCTCGTCGCCGACGCCGCGAACAACTCGGTGATCCACGTGACCCGCGACGGCGAGGCGACCCACATCGCCCGCGTGAAGACGCGCACGGTGAAGATGCCCGAGGGCTTCGACGACCCCGAGCTGCCGCCGGCCGGAACCCCGATCCCGAGCGAGGCCGTCGTGACCTCGGTCGCCCAGGGCAAGGACGGCGCGATCTACCTCGGCGAGCTGCGCGGCTTCCCGGGTACGCCGGGCACGTCGCAGGTCTGGCGGGTCGAGCCGGGCGCCAAGAACGCGGTCTGCAAGCCCAACAAGCCGAACAAGGGCGCCTGCACCCGTGTCGCCGACGGGCTCACCTCCGTCGTTTCGCTGGCGATCGGCAAGAACGACGCGCTGTACGCCGCCGAGCTGTCCAAGCTCAGCTGGCTCGCCCTCGAGAGCGGCGTGGAGGGCGCCACCGAGGGCTCGGTCATCAAGATCAGCAAGGACCGCTCCCGCACGCGCGAGCTCAAGCCCGGCAAGGTGCAGCTGCCTGGTGGCCTCGCGATCGGCAACAACGGCGGCGTCTACGTCTCCGGGCCGGTCTTCGGCCCCGGCGGGATCATGAAGGTCGGCTGAGCCTCACCGCTCACGCTGTCCGAGACACGCAGCGGCCCGCGCCACCGAGAGGTGGCGCGGGCCGTCGCTGTCCCGGCTTCCCCGAGCCGCTCAGTCCAGGTGCAGGTGGAGCGCTGCGGCGAGCCGCGCCGCCGCTCCCGAGATCTCGATGTCGCGCTTCGCGACCTCCCGTGGCTGGTCCTCGTAGCGCAGGCTCGGCGCCGGTCGACGGAGCTTCCGGACGACCGCGGCCGCCGCTCGGGCGTCGGAGGTCATCCGGTCGGTGCTGGAGGGGTCGTCGTACGCGAGGCGCTCAGGGGTCACACTGCTGACGCTAGGGATTACCGCCGGGTACCCCAAGCCCGTGCGGCGGGTAGGCTCCCGCTGTCCCGACCGCACCAGGTCGCCCCGACTTCCGAGGACCCTCCGTGTCGCTGCTCGTCACCGGATCGATCGCCACCGACCACCTGATGTCGTTCCCCGGTCGGTTCTCCGACTCGCTGGTCGTCGACCAGCTGGACAAGCTGTCGGTGTCGTTCCTCGTCGAGGACCTCGAAGTACGTCGCGGCGGCTGCGCCGCCAACATCTGCTTCGGCCTGGGCAACCTCGGCCTGCGCCCGGTGCTCGTAGGCGCGGTGGGCGAGGACTTCGTCGACTACCGCGCGTGGCTCGAGCGGCACCACGTCGACTGCACCTCGGTGCACGTCTCGGACACCCGGCACACCGCCCGCTTCGTGTGCACCACCGACAAGGACATGGCGCAGTTCGCGTCGTTCTACGCCGGCGCGATGAGCGAGGCCCGGGACATCGAGCTCAAGCCGATCGCCGACCGGGTCGGCGGCGCCACGTTCGTGCTGGTCGGTCCCAACGACCCCGAGGCGATGCTCCGGCACACCCAAGAGTGCCGCGACCGCGGCTACCCGTTCCTCGCCGACCCGAGCCAGCAGCTCGCCTTCGGCGACGGTGAGCTGATCCGCGAGCTGATCGACGGCGCGCACATCCTCTTCAGCAACGAGTACGAGTCGGCGCTCATCCAGAAGAAGACCGGCTGGTCCTCCGCCGAGATCCTCGAGCGGGTCGGCACCCAGGTCGTCACCCTCGGCCCCGACGGCGTCCGCGTCGAGCGGCTGGGGGAGGAGCCGATCCACGTGCCGGCGGTACCGGAGATCGAGAAGGTCGAGCCCACCGGCGTCGGCGACGCCTTCCGCGCCGGCTTCCTCGCCGCGCTCGAGTGGGGCCTCTCGCTCGAGCGCGCCGCCCAGCTCGGCTGCCTGCTCGCGGTGTACGTCGTGGAGCGGATCGGCACGCAGGAGTACACGCTGCACCAGGCGGCGTTCATCAAGCGCTTCGCCGACACGTACGGGGAGTCCGCCGCTGCCGAAGTGGCCGCCCACGTCCGAACCCCAAGGCCGTAGGAACCCAGCACGTGGCAGTACGCCGAGTAGGCGGTTCCTGCTCGCGGAGGAGCGAAGCGGGGGAGCGGGCATGAAGCGCCGACTCGGGGTTGCGACGCGCCAGCGTCGCGCTGGAGGCGTTGCGATGCGTCAGCATCGCCTCACGAGGTAACGCGGTACACCGTCTTCGGAGACGTCCTCACCCAGGAACTCGTGCCCCCGCATCCGGCACCACGCCCGCGTGTCGGGCCCGGCCGCCGGGTCGTC
>NZ_CAMPGZ010000027.1 GCF_946885725.1 uncultured Nocardioides sp. | reverse complement strand
CGCCTACCTGTCCCGGGGGCGTGCGCTCACGGGGAGACGGTGCAACAAGTGACATTCGCGGGTGCTCGGGCGGCCGAGCCTGTCTGCTTCCTCGTCTTCGACATCTCCAGCGGCGGCGGCGTCGCCCGCACGGTGGTCAACCTCGCCAACCAGCTCGTCGAGAGCCGCCCGGTGCGGGTGGTCAGCCTGTACCGCCGGCGCCGGAAGCCGCGCTTCCCACTGCACCCCGACGTCGAGGTACGCGTGCTGCGCGCCCTGCCCAACCGTCGCCGCGACCGGAAGGGCCTCGACCGGTTCCAGAGCCGGCTCCGGCCGGCCCCGTCCGAGGCGAACATGTCGCTGCTCACCGACGTGCTGCTGCGTCGGGCGATCCGGGAGGTGCGGACGGGCTTCCTCGTGTCGACCCGGCCCTCGTTGCACCTCGCGCTGGCGACGTACGCCCGCACGACGGTCCGGACAATCGGCTGGGACCACCTGAACTACCCCGGCCGCGCGAAGAACCGGCGGCAGATGCGGGTGATCCGTGCCGCGGTGCCGAGGCTGGACGCGTACGTCGTCCTCACCGACGCCGACGCGGAGGACTACCGGCGCGAGCTGCCCGGCATCGACACCGAGATCGTGGTGATCCGCAACGCCGTGTCGTGGCCGGTCGCCGCCGAGCCTCCCGCCCTGGACGCGCCGGTCGTGGTGTCCGCGGGTCGGCTGTCCGGCCGCAAGGGGCAGCGGCGGCTGATCAAGGCGTTCGCGCCGGTGGCCGCGGCGCACCCGGACTGGCAGCTGCACATCTACGGGACCGGCAGCAAGCGCCGGGCGCTGCGCGCCCACATCCGCGAGCTCGGGCTGCAGTCGCAGGTGACGCTCCGCGGCTTCACCGACGACCTGCCGGAGGCCCTGCGCAACGCCTCGGTGTACGCCATGGCGTCACGGTGGGAGGGCTTCCCGCTCGTGCTCATCGAGGCGATGAGCGTGGGGCTCCCGCTGATCGCCTTCGACTGCCCGCGCGGACCCGGCGAGATCATCCGGCACTCCGAGAACGGTCTGCTGATCGAGAACGGCCGCGTGGGTGCGTACGCGCGGGCACTCGAGCAGCTGATCGAGGACGCCGAGCTGCGCCGCCGACTGGGCCGCCAGGCGCTGCTCGACGCCGACCAGTACACGATCCAGAGCATCGCCGCGGACTGGGAGCGCGTCTTCGCCCGCCTCGACATGCCCCGCGGCGTGCACCCGCTCCTCACCTCGGTGCGCTGGCCGCTCCCCCAGCACTAGGGAGCCCGCTCCCTACTCCAGCTCCTGGAAGACGGTGAGCTGCAGCGAGGCCGGTGCCTCGAGGCGGGCGTTGAGCGAGTTCCACGGCGTCCGCGTGGGCGGCGCGACGAGCTCGGCGCCGGCAGCGACCAGGTCGTCCGTCACGGCGGCGGCGTCCTCGACCTCGAACGCGACGCGCAGCCGCGGGCTCACGTGCCGGCGGCCGACCTCCACCTCGTCGATGTACTCGACTTGGGCCGGGTTGGACAGCTCCAGCGTCGCCCGTCCGACGTCGAGGATGGTCACCTTCTCGCCGTTGTCGCCGTGCACCGTCAGCTCCTCGCGGGCACCGAGCACGTCGCGGTAGAAGGCGAGCGCCGCGTCGTAGTCGGGCGCCTCGACCACGAGCCGCATCTGCAGCACGCGCGGACGCGCACCCGACGAGGCGTGCGCCTCAGGCATCGACGGGCTTGGCGTACGCCGCCACGCCGGTGTCGATGATGACGCAGGGCTCGTCACCCTCGACCCAGGCGTCGTGGCCGGGGTCGAGGTCCACGACGTCGCCGGGGCCGATCGCGACCTCCGTGCCGTCGCCGTACCGGATGGTCATCCGGCCGGACAGGCACATCCCCGTGTGGTGCACCTGGCAGGACTCCGTGCCGACGATGGGCTTGACGTCGTTGGACCAGCGCCAGCCGGGCTCGAAGACGCCGCGGCCCAGCGTGAAGTCGCCGAACGTGACGACGTCCATGTGGCCGTGGTCCTTGAACGGGCGACGCTCGTGCGGCTTGTCGATGTTCTGTGTGGCGGTCATGCGGGCCTCCCGGTGAGCAGTGGGAGCCGTGCCGGACTGTGCGAGCCCGTCGGCTCGCTACGGACGCTGCTCCGCCCGGACGACCGCCGACAAGACACGTTCGGGCTAGTGCCTTCGGGCGCTGTGTCGTATGCGACCGGCACGCCACGATGAGCCATGGACCGCGCCCTCCTTCAGGACGCCGTCGAACGTGCTCCGGTGAACGACGACGGGCGTTCCGGCGCGACCCTCGAGCGCGTGCGGCTCCGCGACGGTTCGCGGGTGATCGTCAAGCGGTTCGATCCGTCCGTCGACCTGGTCATGCAGCTCTCCGGCGACACCCGCGGACGTGAGGTGGCACTCTTCGAGAGCGGCATCCTCGACCGGCTGCCCGAGAGCGTCCTCCATCCCGTGGTCGACGCGTGGTACGGCGAGGACGGGCTCGGCGTGCTGGTCATGCGTGACCTCGGCGACGCCGTGCTCAGCTGGAAGTCCGTCGTACGACCAGAGCAGGCGCGCACGATGCTCCGCGCCTGCGCCGACCTCCATGCGGCGTTCCTCGGCGAGGCGCCCGCCGGCCTCACCCCGCTCGACGCAGTTCTCTCGATGTTCGAGCCGGGCCGGATCCGCCCTCACGCCGGCGCCCGGCTGATCGACTTCGCGCTGCGCGGGTGGGAGTACTGGCCCGAGGTCGCACCGGGCGAGGTCGGGGACCGGGTCCTCGCCCTGGCCCAGGACACCGGGCCGATCACCGCGGCGTGCCTCGCGCTGCCGCCCACCCTGCTGCACGGCGACCTGGCCACCGTGAACATGGCCTTCGAGCCCGACCGGCCCGGTCGACTGACCCTGATCGACTGGGGTCTGGCCACGGTCGGCCCGGCCGAGGTCGACATCGGCCGGCTCATCGTCGGCTGCGCGCACCTGTTCGGCCCTCTCGGTACGGCGACCGACAGCGCGACGATCACGGCCCGACTCGACGACCTCCTGGAGCTGCAGCGCGAGGCGGCCGGACCCGCTCACGACCCGGCCGCGCTGCGGCTCGGGCTGCTGGCCGGTCTCGCCTGGCTGGGCTGGAACAAGTCGCTCGACATCGTCGAGCACCCCGATCCCGCCGTACGCGCACGGGAGCGCGAAGCCCTGCCGTGGTGGCTGCACCAGGCCGCGCTGGCGTTCGAGACCGGACTGGTCTGAGGCGAGACGGCGTACGAGTAGTACGCCTTCCGTGACCCATGCGGGGTAAACCGATCGTGTCATGCGGCAGCGGGCGACAACCCAGCAGAGTTGAGGAAGCCATTTCAGCACGGGCGCGCGATGACCTTCTTCAAGCGGGGGAACAGCTCTGACGACGCCGACCGGCGCGGGTCGCCGGCGCCCTCCCCCGCTCTCGAGACCCGGGCGAGCGCCGGTTCGCCGCCCTCGCCGCCGGCCGGTCAGCCACCGCCTCCGCCGGCGCCGCTGGGCTGGTACGCCGACCCTGAGAACCCCGCCGCGCTGCGGTTCTGGAACGGCGACGAGTGGGACGCGCCGGACGGTGCCGCACCGATGGCGGGGCTCAGCGTTCAGCCGACCCCGGAGACGCTGTGCTCACCGACCGAGGCCGGGCGGCTCGGGGACGCCGGGTCTGACGAGCGCACATCCTGGGCGAGGACCTCGCGGGCCTGCCTGGCCGCTGCCGCGGTGGCGGCCGCCGGCACCGCCGGCGCGCTGCTCGCCCAGGCGACGGCACCGTCCGACTGCCTGGAGCCGACCGCCGTGCTCGGCGCCGCGACGACCCCCGAGGATCCGCGGCTGACCGAGTGCACGCTGCCCGACGTACCAACGCAACACCTAGGCGCGGATCCAGAGGGCCCGCACGGCCCGTACCCGCCGGTGAGCGCCAGGTGCCACGCACTCGACCCCGGAGTGTGACGACTTCCGGGGGGGAGACGTCGGGAAGGCAAAGCGGTGGCGCCAGGAGGCCCGAGCCTCCGGACGCCACCGCCCTGTGGGGAGTTATCTGCTGACGACGGTGTTGGACCGCGCCGACAGGTCACCCTGACCGATGTCGTTGATGGCCATGACCTGGAACCGGTAGAGACCGGCGGGCAGGCGCATCTTGATGCTGCGGCGATCGGAGTCGATGAGCTTCGAGCGGGTCACCTTCTTGACCTTGCCGTTCGCCCCGATCTTGATTGCGTAGACCCGGTAGCCCGTGACTGCCGAGCCGCCGTCGACGGCCGGTGCCGCCCACCTCGCGGTCGCGGTCTTGACGCCGCCCCGCTTGCCGGACTTGGCCTTGCGCACCTTGGGTGCGTCCGGCGCGGTCAGCTTGCCGGTGCCCGGAGGAGTCGTACCCGGAGGCGTCGTACCCGATCCCGTGCCCGGAGGCGGCGGAACCGTGCCCGGAGGAGTCCCCGTGCCAGGCGGCGTGGTACCGGTGCCCGGAGGCGTGCCGGTGTCACCGTCCGGAACCTCCGGCGCCTTCGGCGTGACGGGGGCCGACTTCGCGGACGCGGTGCCGACGCCCGCGGCGTTCACCGCGGCCACCGTGACCCTGACCGGCACACCCGGGGTCAGACCCTTCACCGTGAGCGATGTCTGGCTCGACGGGACCACGAGGGTCCTGTCGGGCGTGGTGGACGAACCCTCGAACACGCTCACCCGGAACTCGGTGATCGGCAGACCACCATCCGCACCAGCGGTGAAGTTGACCGTGACGCTGCCGACCCCAGGGGTCACCTGGAGCAGCGTCGGCGCGGCCGGCGGGTCCGGAGTGTCGTCCAGCACGGCCTGGTTGAACAGCATCTCCTCGATGCCGCGCAACGTGTCCGTGCCGTCGATGCCGGTGCCGCCGTCGTGCGCGACCGTCACCGTGCCGTCGGCGTTGTTGGTGATGGTGTACTCGTCCTGCGGGTTCGAGAACAGCGCCACGTCATGGTCGCCCGGGCTGCTCGGACGGACGATCATCCGCTCGATCGAGTGCTGGCCCAGAAGCGTCCGGCCGGCCAGTACGTCGGCCTGCACGTCGAGCATGCTCGTCACCCGCCGCACGCTGCCGTCCTTGTAGGGGACGACGAGCCGGACCTCGAGCTGCGCGTCGCCGTCGATGATGTCATCGCCGCCACGACCCTCGAGCACGTCGCTGCCGTCACCACCCATGATGATGTTGCCGCCCGCGAAGACACGGTCTCCCGACGGGAGCTGGTCGGCCCGGAACAGCGTGTTCGCCCCGGTGATCCTGGCCACGCCCGCCGCGTCCAGCACGTGCGACTCCTTGGGCTCGTTGGCAGGCGGGGTGAGGTCGGCGACTCCACGGTCGTCCCCACGCAGGATGTCGTTGAAGTTGGCACCCGAGAGCGCCTCGACCATGTCGAACCGGTCGCGGTTGGCCTCGATCGGCGGGAGAAGACCCGTGAAGAGCATGTCCGAGTCGGCCGGGAGCGGGTCGCCCTGGTGGGTGACCCAGTCGAAGCCACGCATGCCTTCACTCCGCTGGATGCCGGGGCCGTGGAGCATGATGTCGTCCCCGCCCTCGGAGTCGTAGTCCTTCTCTCCGCCGTACGCGATCATCACGTCGTGGCCGGCCTCGTTGATGTCGTCCTGGAACGGCTGGCCGTTGTCGCCCATGAGCTGGTCGAAGGGACCACGACCGCCTTCGATCCAGTCGTCGCCGCCGTCACCGAAGACGAAGTCCTCGGCGTCGCCGCCGTACACGACGTCGTCACCTTCACCCGCGAACGTCTCGGTGATGTCGTTCCCACCCAGGATGAAGTCGTTGCCGAAGCCACCCTGGTTGAGGTCGCCGCCGCCACCCTGGCCGGAGGAGATGGCGTCGTGGCCACCGCCGCCCTTGATGACGTCGTCACCGTTGAGGTCGACGAGGATGTCGTTGCCCAGGCCACCGACATGGTTGTCGTTGCCGTCGCCGCCCTGGATCCAGTCGTCACCGTCGTTGCCGCGGATCGTGTCGTCGCCTTCGCTCGACCAGATGCGGTCGTTCTCAGCGCTGCCGTTGAAGACGGCGTGCTCGGTACCGGAGAAGCGAAGCGTCCCGTCCGCCATCGTGGTGAGGAGCGTGGACTCGTCGATGTCCACCGTGTCGGGGTTGTCCTCCACGGTGCTCAGGTTCGCGAGGTTGAAGACAAGGTCCGGCCGCGAGAACGAGTCCGCGGGCAGTCCCTGCACGTCGGTGTTGCGCATGATCAGCTCGGAGAACGAGTTGCCCTCGAGCTGGGTGAGCAGGTTCATGCCCGGCGTGCGGTGCAGGTAGTAGAACCGGTCACCGTCCTGCAGGTCCTCCATCTGGAGCTCGAACACGTAGTTGAACGTGGGGCCGAGCAGACCACCGAAGACCATCTGCTTCTCGGCCAGGCCGCCGACCCACAGGTCGATGTCCTCGAGGCCGGTGGTCGGCAGACCCGTCTCCGGGTCGTCCGCCCAGGTCCCGGTGCCGTTGAGGAAGTCGGACGCGTCCGCCGGCTGGGTGCCGGTCGGGTTGTCCGCGGCCTCGTTCTCCGGAGTAGTGGCGATGTCCTCCAGGACCCCGTCCGCACCTGCCGGTCCGTACAGCAGCAGCGCGGCGGCGTTGCGTCGTCCCGCGACCGTTGTCTCCGCAGTGACCGTGCCGTGCGTGCCGTACGCCGCGATGAAGTTCACCAGCGACGCGCGGTGCTTGAGGCTGAACCCGAAGTCGGCCCAGCTCTCGTAGGGCTGCAGGGCGGTGTTGCCGGACTTGGCGAAGAACGCGCGCCGTGCCTCGTTGAGCCGCGGCACGCCGGCGTCGCGAGCCCGGGCCATGTTGATCGTGGCCAGGTCCAGCGGGAGACCGAGCAGGTTGTTCCGCAGGGCCTCGGTCACGAACTCGTCGATCTCGTTGCCCGTCTGACGGGTCATGCCGCGAATGATCGCGCCGGCCGCAGCCTCTGGGTCGGGAACGGTCGTCCCGTCGACGTCCTTCGTGTACCCGTCGAGGAACTCGTTCGGGTTGAGGAACGCGGACATCAGCGGAAGGCTGTCGTTCGTGCCGTCGAAGCGCTTGCGGGCAACCGTCTCGGTCAGCATCGAGTGGCCGAACCGGTAGACCGCGTGCGCGAACTCCGCACGGATCGCGGCGTTGACCTCGGGGTGGTAGCCACCCTCCTCGCCGAAGACGTTCACCATCGGCTGCACCTTGCGCGCGAACTCCTCGAACACCAGGTGCTGGTACTCCATCTCGGTCACGAACCGCGCGGCCTGGAACAGCCGCTCGCCGTAGCCCCAGCCGGAGTTCGGGTTGAGGTTCTGCCAAGCAGTGGCCTCCTCCGTGGTGAGCACGGCGTTGGCCCCTCGGATCATCCCGTCGATGTCTGCCTGGAGCCGGTTGTGCTCCGCGTGGAAGATGTGGTGCACCGCGGTCAGGCCGATGTTCTCGTTGGCCCGGCCGTCACCGGCCACGAAGTGCTGACCGAGCAGCACTGAGTTGTGAGTGCCGGCGGCGTTCGGCACCGCCGCGTGGGCGATGTCGTCGAGGAACGCGTGACCGGTCTTGACCGCGTTCGTCACGTCCAGCGGGTTCGCCGGGGTGCCGACACACGTGACGTTCCCACCGGACGGTGCGGTGCACGATGCGCCGGCAGGCTGGTCGCCGGCCGCGAAGACGACGCGCGGGCGCACGTTCGTCCCGCGCGTGAAGTGACCGTACGGGTCGGTCACGAGCAGCGGCACGTTCAGGACGTCCATGTCGTCGAGCTCGATACCGAGCATCGAGCTGGCCTGAGCCTGCACGTCGTCCCACGTGGCCATCCCGCCGCCCGGACCCGTCAGCAGCCCACCTGTCTCGGTAGGCGCGGCGGCGTCCGCGTACTCGCGCAGGAACACCTGGTGCGCGGGGTGTGACGTGTAGGTCTGGTTCTGGTCGACGTACGAGGTCGTGGTGTTCGTCGCCTCGCGCCCATTCGAGTTGACGGTCCGACTCAGGATCATGGGCGTCCCGACCGGAACGTTGTCGGCCGTTGTGGCCGGGTCCCCGTCACGGCCCCCGACGACGAGCGGGTCGTCGGCCGCCAGCGGCATCACGACGGAGTCCGTCTTGCTCTTCGTGACCAGGTCGAGGCCGTGGTCGAAGAACTGCCCGAACAACGTGAACCAGGAGTTGAACGGCGCGGACAGACCGGCGTCCGGCGCCACGTTGCCGATCGCCAGGGTGCCGTTGTCGTCGGCGGCGGCGACGTCGGTGCCCGCGGCCTCGACGGCGGCGGGGTTGCGGTTGGTCTGGTCCACGATCAGGTTGCTGATCCGACGCGGCTCGGGATCTACGACGTTGCCGTTCGGATTGTTGTAGCCGCCGCGGTGCTTGGCCGGCACCAGCCGCGGGAACTCCGTGTCCGCCGCTCCCCATGTGTCGCGTCCCTCGATCGGGAACACGTTGTTGCACGACCCGTCCACGGTGCGCAGGCCCCAGGGCAGCTCGCGGCCGTTGCCGGCCCGCGGGATCTGGTTCGGGCCATCGCCCACCAGGCTGGCGCACGGGTTGTCCGGCGTACCTGGATTGGCGACGTGTTGCTCGGCGATCTGGATCTGCTTGAAGATGTGCCGCAGGTCGGAGGCGTTGAGGTGGAACCCCTGACCCTCCGGTGCGACTGCGGCTGTCGCGACCGACGATGTGATCGCCGGCATCATCCCGAGGCCGAGGAGGATCGTCGTGGCGCCGGCAACGCCTCGCTTCCGCCTCGTCCTAGTTGCTGCGTGCTTGCCTTTCCCTGGGTTTCGGACCCGAGAGCCCTTCCCCCGAACAGGTTGGTACATGGCCTTCCCCATCCCCACACATAACGCTTGCGGCCACCCCGCAAGTCACTCGGCAGTGTTGGAGTGGACCGTCAAGCGCGCGTGAAAGGGAGAAAGGGCCGGATTAGACCGGTATCCAGAGTGGAGTAGTGGATTTAGTTTGACCTACCAACCGCTTCGTTCTGACTACCCAACCAGTTGGCAGAACGCCCCCGTCCCCACCTCGGCAGATGCCGGCAGGAGGGCCGCGGGACCGACGAACGCCGGGATGGAATACTCACGTGAACGGGTCAGGAATCCCACCGGCGTCATCCCGGGTTTCCCACCTCACCCGGGCCTCTAGCTCAACTGGCAGAGCAGCGGACTTTTAATCCGCGGGTTGTGGGTTCGAGTCCCACGGGGCCTACACCACGGGGCCTACGACACCCCAAGTCAGCGGTACAGCCGCTGCCTCGCGGGAGGCCTGGTTCTGACGGCGTGGCAGAAGCGTGGCAGAGGTGGGCACGGCTCCGTGTCACGAGACCTCGCCGAGGCCGTTCGCGTCGTCCTCGTCGGGCTCATCGGGGTCGAAGAGCCCTTCCACGAGGCGGTCAGGAGCAAGGACATCAATCGTCAGTCACATGCGCGGCGGCGTTCCATGAGGACCGTGTCGCGCCAGACACCGTCGAGCTGTGCGATGCGGGGTCGTACGGCGATGGTCTGGTAGCCGGCTGATCTGTGCAGGGCGATGGAGGCCCGGTTCTCGGGGAAGATCGAGGTCTGCAGGGTCCAGATGCCACCGTTCTCGGTGGCGGCGTCGGCTTCGGTGACCTGTCGGTGGAGCAGCGCCTTTCCGATGCCTCGCCCCCGGGCCGAGGCGGTGACGTAGACGGAGCTCTCGCCGACGCCTGAGTACACCTCCCGACTGGAGACGGGGGAGATGGCGGTCCAGCCGACGATGCGGGAGCCGTCGGGGCCGGTGACGTCGCCCATGGTCGGGTGGTCGGGGTGGGCTTCGGCGACCCACCGGTGACCGGGCAGGAACTTGGTGCGCAGCGCCTCGATGGTCGGGACCTCGGTCTCGAAGGTGGCGTTGCGGGTGGCGATGCCTTCGGCGTAGATGGCTTGGACGACGGCGAGGTCGTCGTCGGTCATGGCACGGGTCGTGACGCCATCGGGCAGGTCGGACGGGCAGCAGGGTGCGGTGGCCAGGGTGCCCATGATGACGTCGGCCGCGTGCGGCAGGCCGGCGCAGCACGCGGTGTTGACGTGGACGACGCTGGAGGGGCCGACCTTGTCGACGACCACGAACCCGACCTTGCGGAGCAGATCGACGTGGTGGGAGCAGGTCGACTGGCTGATGCCGAGGAGCTTGGCCAGGTCGCCGACCTTGACGCCGGTCGAGCGAGAGGCGACCGCGTGGAGGAGGCGGACGCGGGTGGGGTCGCCGAGCGTGGAGAACCACTCGGCGTAGGTGCTGGCCTCGGCCTTGCTGAGCAGGGTCTCGACGCGCGTCTGGTCCGGGTGGTCTTCGAGCAGCACGAGGTCCATCGGCCCGGTCGTCGCGGTAGGCGGGCTTGTCGCGGTCATGTACCCAGAGTACTTGCTTTCATCGATGCCCGTCGATACGGTTCCATCGAAGAACGTCGATGGAACCTCCGGGACTGCCCGGGCCCGTTTCTGAGGAGAGCACTCATGAGCACAGTGCGCATCGCCGGCGCCCCCGGCGCCCGCGTTTCCGAGTCCGCGCCGCTGGTGGTGATCGGCGCGGGACCGGTCGGGCTGGCCGCCGCCGCGAACGCAGCGGACCGCGGTCTGCCGTTCGTGGTCCTGGAGGCAGGCCCCGTCGCCGGCGCTGCTGTAGCGGAATGGGCGCACGTCCGGTTGTTCTCGGCCTGGTCGGAGCTGATCGACCCCACGGCACGCAAGCTGCTGGAGGCGACCGGGTGGGAGGCGCCGGATCTGACCGACTACCCGAGCGGTGACGCGTGGCGTGAGGAGTACCTGCAGCCGCTCGCGGACACCCTGGACGCCCGCCCGGTCGGCGAGGTCCGGTACGGCACGCGAGTCGTAGGTGTCGCCCGGAAGGGTCGTGACCGCGTCGTCGCCTCGGGTCGGGAGGCCGAGCCGTTCGTCATCCACGTCGTCGACGCTGACGGCGGCGAGGGTCGGGTGGAGGCTTCGGCGGTCATCGACGCGTCGGGCACCTGGTGGCAGCCGAACCCGCTCGGCTCGGACGGCTACCCCGCGGTCGGGGAGGCCGCGCACGCGGACCGCATCCACTACGGCATCCCGGACTTCCGTGACCCGACGGTGGCGGCCCGGTACGCCGGCAAGCACGTGGCGCTGGCCGGCAAGGGCGCATCCGCCCAAGGTGTCCTGGTCGGCCTGGGCAGGCTCGCGCAGGAGGACCCGGACACCCGGGTGTCCTGGCTGCTGCGGCGCCCGTCGGTCGGTGACGCGTTCGGTGGTGGCGACAACGACCAGCTCCCCGAGCGTGGTGCGCTGGGGAAGCAGGCACGTCAGGCGGCCGAGGGCGGTCACGTCACGACCGTGACCCAGTTCCGCACCAGCGAGGTCCGGGCTCAAGCCGACGGTCGTCTCACCATCGTGTCCACCACGGGAGCGGAGGTGACCGACGTCGACGAGGTCGTCGTGGTCACCGGGTTCCGTCCGGACCACTCGTTCCTCTCCGAGGTTCGTCTGGACCTGGACCCGGTGCTGGGGTCGGTGCGGGCGCTGGCGGCCCAGATCGACCCGTCGTTCCACTCCTGTGGTGACGTCGCCCCGCACGGGCACCGTGAGCTGGCGCAGCCGGAGGCGAACCTGTTCGTGGTGGGGATGAAGTCCTATGGTCGGGCGCCGTCGTTCCTGGCCATGACCGGGTACGAGCAGGCTCGTTCGGTGGTCGCCGCGCTGGACGGTGACCTGGAGGCGGCGGACAAGGTCGAGCTGGTGCTGCCGGAGACCGGGGTGTGCGACGGGTCGGGCCGGTTCGACGACGAGGTCGACATCGAGACGGGTCCAGTGGCGGGCGGTTGCTGCGGCCCGGCGGTGCCTGCCGGACGCAGCGACTTCGTCTCCTTGGAGACGGTGACCACCCGCGGCTGACAGGCGAATGACAGCACCTGACCAGGTGGCCCGGCCGGACGGTGTTTCGGCCGGGCTGCCGCGTCGCGACCTGCGGCAGGTCGTCGCGACCCTGAGCGCCGCGCAGATCACCTCCTGGGGTGTCCTGTACTACGCGTTCACCGTCCTGCAGGGGCCCATCAGCGCTGACACGGGCTGGAGCCACGTGGCCATCGCGGCCGCGTTCTCCGGCGCCCAGGTGGTCAACGGCGCCACCGGGATCTGGGTCGGTCGGCACATCGACGACTACGGACCTCGACGCGTCATGACCATCTTCGGCCTCCTCGCCGTGGCCGCGCTGGGCGTCGTCGCCACCGCCGAGTCGTTCTGGGTGTTCGCTGCCGGCTGGCTGCTGGCCGGGGCGGCGATGGCCGGCAGCCTGTACCCGCCGGCGTTCGCCGCGCTGACGCACTGGGGCGGCCCGGACCGGGTACGGGCGCTGACCACGTTGACCCTGGTCGGCGGCCTGGCCAGCACCGTGTTCGCACCCCTGACCACCTCGCTCGACCAGGCGATGGGATGGCGCTCCACCTACTTGCTGCTCGCCGCGGTCCTGCTTCTGGCAGTGACGCCGCTGCACTGGTGGGGACTGGCGAAGCCATGGACGCCGTCCGCACGCCACCGGCAACCGGACCCCGCACTCGACGTCCACGACGGCCCGGTGCCCGAGCCCGACGCGGACGCCCCGGCCTGGGACCCGTGGACGGTGACACGGTCACGACCGTTCGTGCTGCTGGCCTTCGGCGCCTCGCTGCTGACCCTGGCGACGTACGCGTTGGTCGTGAACCTCATCCCGGCACTCGTCGACGCCGGCCTCAGTCCCGGTGTGGCCGCGGTCGCTCTCGGCCTGGGCGGCGTCGGACAGGTCGCCGGCCGACTCGGGTACGCGCGGTTCGCGGCGGCGACCACACCGACCGGCCGCCTGGTCATGGTGGGCACCGCGACCGCGGCAGCGACCGTGGCGCTGGCCGTGGCACCGCCCGTCGCGGCGGTGGTCATCGGGCTCTCGGTGCTGCTCGGGTTGGCGCGCGGCGTCTACACGCTCATCCAGGCCACCGCGGTCACCGACCGGTGGGGCACCCACGCGTACGGCCGGCTGTCCGGCGTCCTCACCGCGCCGAGCCTCGTCGCCGGCGCCGCAGCACCGTTCGTCGGCGCCGCCCTCGCGGCCGTGCTCGGCGGCTGGACCGGCGCGTTCCTCGCCCTGGCCGGTCTCGCGGCCGTCGGCACCCTCGTGGTCGCCTGCTCGTCCCCTACGCGGCCATCCGCGCGCGCCGCACGATCCTCTGCGCGGTCGTGACTCCCCCGCAGCCGCTGACCAGAGAAGGGCGTCCTGTTCGGCCGACGACCGGCGCAGCGAGTACCGACCTTGGCGTCCACGGCCACGGTCACCGTGCTTCTTCGAGAGCTCTTCTCGGAGACAATGAGCCTCGAGCAGGCTCAGACCCACTCCGTCCGCACGGTTGCCTCCCCCGGCCGGCGGCTCGGGCACGGAAGGAACCGCGTGACCGACGCACCCCACGCACCGGACGGACCGCCGGTACGACCCGCACAGCCCCGCCAGCCGACCCTGGCTCGGCGGCTGAGCGCCGAAGCGCTTGGCACACTGCTGCTCGTCACCATCGTGGTCGGCTCCGGCATCGCCGCCGAACGCCTCTCCCCCGGCGACGTCGGCCTGCAGCTGCTGGAGAACTCGACTGCGACCGCATTCGGCCTGACGGTCCTCATCCTCATGTTCGGCCCGACCTCGGGCGCGCACTTCAACCCGGTCGTCTCACTCGCGGACTGGTATCTCGGCCGCCGCACACGCACCGGTCTCACGCTGCCCGAGGTGAGCGCCTACAGCGCCGCCCAGGTCGTCGGCGGCATCGCCGGGGCGGCCCTCGCAAACCTGATGTTCGACCTGCCCGTCGTCGAGATCTCCACCAAACCCCGGACCGGCAACCATTTGCTGCTCGGCGAGCTCGTCGCCACCACGGGACTGGTCGCGCTCATCTTCATCCTCGCCCGCACCGGCCGCGGCGCGTTGGCGGCACCCGCGGTAGGCATCTACATCGGCGCCGCCTACTGGTTCACCTCCAGCACCAGCTTCGCCAACCCCGCTGTCACCATCGGCCGAGCCTTCACCGACACGTTCGCCGGCATCGCCCCAACTTCGGTCATCGGGTTCCTCGCCGCCCAGGTCGTCGGCGCCGTACTCGCTGTCCTGCTGGTGCGCTGGTTCCACCCCGACGTCGACCAACCGGGCACTCCCGGGGCCGACACCGCCGCTCGCGCCGTCCTTCCACACCCCACCAACCCACGCACCAGCACCGACAGGAGCATCCCGTGAACGCCGACGACCCCCACGTGCCACAGGTTGTCTTCGCCTGCGTCCGCAACGGTGGCCGGTCGGTCATCGCCCGCGTCCTCACCGAGCACTACGCCCAAGGCCGGGTCCGCGCGGTGTCGGCAGGCACCCAGCCCGGCGAGCACATCCACCCCGAGGTCGCCCGCGCCCTCAACGCTCTCGGCCTCGACACCAGCGCCGAACAGCCGACACTCCTCACCCGGGACACGGTCGCGACCAGCGACCTCGCCATCACCCTTGGCTGCGGCGAGGAGTGCCCGTACGTGCCCGGCGTGAAGTACGTGGACTGGCCAGTCGACGACCCCGGCGGCCAGGACGACGCCACCGTGCGCCGCATCATCGGCGACCTCGACACTCGCGTTCGCGAGCTCCTTGCCGAACTCGTCCCGGACGTCGACCTCGCACCCTCGGTCTTGACCGAGAGGTGATGACCCATCCTGGCGCTCGGTCCCACCGCTGCTGCGATGCGGAGCAGCGTGGACAGCGTGGAAGGCCGGGTGTCTGGGAGTGCTCAACCCCGGCCTCGCCCTTCGGGCGACAGCGGTGCATCAACCGGCTGACTCTTGACACCTGCCTCATCTGCGCTTGCCGGCGTTGGGGGTGGTGCTCGCCAAGCCTGGGGCCGGAACCGTCAAGGGCTGAGTCGAGCTGAATCTGACTCCCCCGGATCAGCGCCGTCCGCGGGTTGCGCGAGCCTTACCAGGAGCAGTCCGCGTCGCCGCCGGCCAGCAATCGGGCGACGTCGAAGCGGACCAGCATCGGCACGAGTGGTCGACCGTCCTGCTGGTACGGGCGGCTACCCGACTCCAGCACCGCCCACAGGCCGCCGTCGCGGTCGAACGCGACGCCCTCAGCCCCTGGGGCGAAGCCGACGCCTCGTCCGCCGGGAGTGTGCAGGATCCCGCACGTCGACAAGGACGAGACGAGGTACGGCATGGCGCTTCTGCCGTTCGGCGGGACCGCGCCGCCCTGGGCGTACCGCGGAACCCGGGTCACTCGCACCGGAGCGACGGCTGTCGAGCGGGGCGTCTCACCGCGGCGGACCCGGCCGGCCAAGACTCGCACACCAGGCGCGACCAGATCCTCGGCGTCGTACCAGTGCAGCGACCCGGAGCCGCGCTTGCGAAAGTCTCCAAGACCCAGCCGAGCTGAGTGGCCGGTGACGAGCAGCCCGCCGCTGACCGGCTTCGCCACCTGCCACGTCCGGACGACGGGATCGTCTCGCCCGATCCGGGATGGGTCGAGCAACCAGAGCCGTTGCGACGTCGCGATCCAGAGTCCGTGCCTGGTCAGCGCCAGTCCCCCTCCGTGCCGGCACAGGGCCGTGGAGCCGTCGGGCCGCTCCCACGCGACACGGCGTTCGTCGGCGAGAACCCGGCCGTCGCGCAGGTCGACGCGCATCACGCGGCAGTAGCGCTTCCCGTAGCCCTCGCGCCACCGGTAGCCGCTCACCCACGCCGTGCGGTCCTGCAGCGCGACGCCCTGCGGGACGAACCACTGATCCGCGCCGGGCAGCCACAGCGCCCTGCAGACCGCTCGCTCCGCCGGGAAGCGATCCAGCTCGCGGTCGACGTACGACGGCTGCTCCCCACGTACCTGGGAGAGCGTGACACCCAGCACGGGCCTCCTGCCGCGGGCGGCGCCTCGTCCCGGGCGAGCACGCTGCAACCCGACAGCAACGCCCCCAACACGCCGACGAGCGCAACGACTCGCGACCACGGCATCGGCCCAGCGTGCCACGCCGACGCAGCCGAGTCGGCAGAAGAAGCAAGGGCCCGCCGACGCGTGGCCTCAGCGGCCGAGCACGAACCAGGCGAGCAACAGCACGGCGACCAGAGCCACGAGGGCCGCGATCACGACGGACGTACGACGGCCTCCTGAGGCCGTGGCCTCCTGCTCGTCGAGCTCGCGACGATCCACGAACGCCTGGAACATCTGGGTGTCGGCAGCGGGGTCGAGATCTTCCTCGTGCTTGGCCATGCGCGGCAGGGTATCGGCCCACCCATCGCGGCCTGGTTCCGGCCACGATCCTCGATCGCCAGCGGCGGGAGTGGCTCCAGCGGGCCGGCTGATCATCGGCAAGACCACGAGGACCGCGACAGACCGGGGCGGTGCTCTTCCCACGCGATATGGACGCATTGCGCGTGGCATTTCCCCTGTTGAGCGTCCACAACCCCGCGTTACAGCTGGTCGCTGGCGCCGTACGAGGACATCGAAGACCGGCCCGCCAGGGGGGCCGGCGGCGGGCCGGTCAGTTCGATGGGACGGTCAGCTGGTCACGCGGATGGTGGCGGCTGAAGAGACGCCTCCGGTGGACGAGATGACCGTGAGGGTGGTGACGTTGCCGGGGGCCGCGGCGCTGTTGCGCAGCGAGAAGGTGCCGGCGGCGTCGACGTTGGCGGTGCCGATCAGCCGGCCCGTCACACCCGAGCCGAGCACGATGGCGACGCGCTGGCCGGCGAGGATCGAGGACGTGCCGCTGACGCGCCACTCACCACGGGTGCGGTACCTCGCGTCGATGCCGGTGATCGACTCGGCCTGCGGGTTCACCGTGACCGTGTCCTTGGCCTCCACACCGTTGACGCCCTTCGTCGTGAGCTCGAGCACGATGGGCTCGTTGTTGACGGTGTAGCCAGGGTTGCCCGAGGCGGCCGTGGACGTCGGCAGCGGCATCAGCGGGTAGGTGAACGACGGCTTCGCCGTGTCCGCACCGGACAGGTTCACCGACGGTCCGGACAGCTGCTTCCAGGAGTACGTCGCCGCTCCCGTCGACGCGCTGCCGTCGAGCCGCACGAGCGTGCCGCGGTTGACCGTCTGGTCCGGCCCGGCGTTGGCCGACGCGTCCTGCACCTCGGTGACCTCGAGCGTGCCGGTCATCTGCTCGCTGGTGCCACCGGGACCGGAGACGACGAGCTGGATCGAGTAGGTCCCGACGGCCGTCGGGGTGAGGTCGATCGTGCGCGCGCTGCCGGTGGTGGTGCCGCCCGGACCGGTGATGGTCCACGAGTAGCCGGTGACGTCGCCGAGCGAGGCTCCCGCGTCGAAGGTGACCCGCTGGCCGACCTGGGCGTTGCTCGGGCCGGTGAAGGCCGCCATCGGAGCCTCGGCGCTGAACGCGCCACCCGTGATCGTGACCGCGCGTTGGGCGCTGCCGCCGGCGGCGCTGGTGACCGTGACGACGGCGGGCGGGACCTGCACGTTGCTGTAGGTGGCGACGCCGCTGGTCATGGCGCCGAACTGCCCCACCGAGAGCGCGGGCGCACCGGCGTCGCTGGACGTCGCCTCGACCGTCAAGGTCCGTGCGTCGGCGTCGTACACGGCACGTTCGATGGTCACCTGGTCGACGACCTTGATGGTCTTGGTCGAAGCCGGGTTGTCCGACACGTTGCGGACCGTGATCGTCGCGCCGTCGGCCGGTGGCGGGTTGGGCATGGCGATGCGTGCGAAGTACCGGCCGCCGTCACCGCGCAGGGTGATCGTCGGCGTGCCGAGGCTCGAGTTCGCCGGCACCTGGATGACCTGCCCGCTCTCGCTGCTGGCCAGGACGTCGAGGAAGCCGTTGCCGGCGCCGTCGGTGGAATACGTCGCCGACTGCACGTCGAGGCCCGAGTTGGTGGCGAGGCGACCCTGCAGCGAGAACTGCCGTGTCTCACCGATGGTCTGCCAGTTGCCGTCCGGCCCGAGCCGCTCCACGCGGACGAAGTTGGTGCCGTAGGGCGACCCGACTACCTCGTGGTCGATGCCCGGGTCACCGACGTACCCGGCCGGCGCCGCGGGGGCGACTGCGGGGTCCCAGCGCAGGAACGGGCCGATGCGGCTGCGCATCGCGCCACCGAACGACTGCGGCGTGGTGCCGATGTCCTCGGTCATGTTGATGCCGCCCCCGCCGTCGGTGGTGAACTGGTCCACGCCGTACGGGTGCGTGATGCGCCAGGTCTGCCCGTCCGGGACGTCCTTGGCACGGATGCGGATCCGGCCGAAGACCATCTGGTCACCGTCGCGGGGTTCCTCCTGGGCGAACGCCGCCTCGAGGTCCATGACGACCAGGACCTCGGGCCCGGCGCTCGTGGGGACCGTCGTGTTGGCCAGCTGGTAGAAGAACTCGCCCGGGAAGTTGTCCGGGAAGCTGATGGGCGCCTCCGGGTCGGGGATCTCGTCGGGCAGGGCACCGCAGAGCGGGTCCTCCATCGTGTAGCAGGCCTCGAGCCTGATCCCGTTGCTGTCCCGGTACCACGTGGGGAAGCCGGTCTCGGGTGAGATCGGACCGACCTCCACGAGGCCTCCCTCCCGAGGCCTTCCGGGATCGACGACTGCTGCGATCGCTGCCGTGCCGAGCATCGACGCGATCATCACGAGGCTGGTCAGCCCCGCGAGTCGTTTCATCTTCATGTCCGCCCTCCTCGCGGATTGCCGCGGCCGGCATCTCCGAGACCGCCGTCGGCAACCCTGTGTCGCGGACCTTGTAAATCCCTGGAGACCGTTCGGGCCAGGCGGGCGCAGGGGAGCGTCTGGTCCGTACGGCGTAGGCGAGGCGCAGCGGACCGGTCGTCGGGACGGCCCGTCGGGGCCACTGAGCCCAGGGAGCTGACTACTCACAAGTGGGGAACGCCCTTCCCCAGCAGAGGGCTCGCTGTGTCGCTGGGATTCCCCAACAATTCCTGGCAGGCCGCGGGGTGGGCGGCCGGGGAGGCTCGAAGCACATGACCACGATCCACATCACACTGACGGGTCCGTTCGAGGTCACGACCTCCGGCCCGGACGACACCGCTCCTGACGGCGGGCTGATCGAGATCCGGGGCGTGAAGCCTCGCCAGGTGCTGGCACTGCTGGCACTGTCCGCGGGTCAGATGGTCGCGAAGGAGCAGCTGGCCGAGGGGCTGTGGGGCGCGAACCCGCCGGCGTCGTGGCTGGCCACGGTCGAGAGCTACGTATGCGTCCTGCGCCGTACCCTCGAGCGCGCGACCGACGGCGCGCCGGTGATCCTGACCGCACGCGGTGGTTACGTTCTCGACCCGCGCTCGGTCGACATCGACCTGGACCGGTCACTGGAGTCGGCACGCGCGGCGCTGGGCACCGAGGATCCGGGCACCGCGGCGCAGCACGTCGACGCGATGCTCGCCGCCGTCCGCGGCACGGTGCTCGCCGACGAGCCGTACGCCGCCTGGGCCGAGACGGCGCGCACCCGGCTGCGCGCAGCGGTGGTCGCGGCCACGACGCACGCCGCGCGGCTCGCCCTCGACGCCGGCGACACGACGCCGGCGCGGAGGCTCGCGGACGTCGCGCTCGACTGGGACCCCCTGTGCGAGCCGGCCCTGCGGGTGGCCATGCGCGCGCGAGCGCTCGATGGCCGGCTCAACGAGGCGCTCCGGCTCTACCAGGTGCTGGCCGAGACGCTCTCCGAGGAGATGGGCTGCGACCCCGACCCCGCCACGCGGGAGGTCTACGCCGAGGTGCTGCGGGCCGGCGGCGGAGACGCGCTGTCCGAGCCCGCCGAGGCACGCGTCCTGATCGAGTTGCTCCGGCGGTCGCTGGCCGCGAGCTCGGGACTGCGACAGCTGCTGTCCGCCGACATCGAGGTGCTCGCCCGCGAGGTCCGGACCGGCTTCGCCGCCTGAACCGTCCGGGGACCGCACAAATCGGTCGAACGCCGTGTCAGACGGTTGACATGTGCCCTCTACACATGACACATCCGGACCATTTCGACCGGTAGTGCTCGGAAGTCCCCTCCGTCTGGGTTTCACTGGGCCGCGACGGCCCTGTCCACGGGGGTCTCGGGTCGTCGCCAACTCCGGGGGGAGCTTTACCGATGTCTCAAGAGCGTGTCGCGGCGGCCGTACGTCGCGTCCTGGTCGTCGACGACCACAGCATCTTCGCCGAGCTGCTGGCCGTCGCGCTGGAGGGCGAGCCCGACTTCGAGCCGGTGGGTGTCGCGACCGACACCGCCTCGGCGCTGCAGATGGCCGAGGAGCTCGCGCCGGACATCGTCGTCGTCGACGTCCAGCTCGGCGGGGAGGACGGGCTCAGCCTCGCGACCACCCTCAAGCAACAGCGCCCGGACGTCTGCCTGGTCGTCCTGACCGCGTTCGCCGACACCATGGTGCTGCGCCGGGCGACGAACGTGGGCGCCGCCGCCGTGCTCGCGAAGGACGGCGCCCTCGACGACATGCTCAAGGTGCTCCGCACCGCGGGCGGTGCGCCGTTCGTCGTCGACCAGCGCCTGCTGTCCTCGGTGGTGACGCCGCCGCAGCAGCGCGGGCCCCAGGCCTCGCTCACGCCGCGCGAGCTCGAGGTGCTGCAGATGCTGGGCGACGGGATGGACGCCAGGACCGCGGCCCGGAACCTCGGGATCTCCCTCAACACCTGTCGCGCCCATATCAAGAACGTGCTCAGCAAGCTGGGTGCGCACTCCCAGCTCGAGGCAGTCGTGACGGCGAGCCGTGCGGGGATCATCCGTGTCAAGTCCGGCGCCCAGTAACACGTCCTCACGTGCGCCCGAGCGCGCACCGGGGGAACCACACGTCGGTCTCGGCCCGACGGTGCCGCACGGTGCCGAGCCGGTGAGCGCCCGCCGAAGCCGGACTGTGGTGGCGTCCGCGGTGCGCTCGTTCGTGCTGCGAAGCCTCTCCGTGACAGTCGTCCTCGGTGTGCTCTGCACCTACTTCGCCGACCAGGTGGCCGAGAACGAGGCCTTGCGCGACGCCCGTCGCACGGCCGTCGAGATCGCGGAGGGCGTCACCTCGCTCGTCGGCGACGACCTGCGCGCCGGCGACCCTGCGGCCATTGCCCAGATGGACCAGTTCTTCCGCACCCGCCTCGACGCCGGGTCGCTGCGCCACATCAAGATCTGGGCCGCGGACGGCACGATCCTGTGGGCCGACCAGACCCCGCTCATGGGAGAGCGGTTCGAGCTCGAGCCGGACGTCCGCGAGCTGGTGGGCACCGACGACGTCTTCGCCGAGGTGAGCGAGCTGGAACGCGCCGAGAACGTCGGCGAACGGGAGGAGGGCACCGCCCTCGAGGTGTACGTCGGAGCCGAGGACGCCGACGGGCGGCCGCTCGTCTTCGAGACGTACCTGTCGACCGAGCAGATGGAGGACAACCGCACGGCGATCCTGCGCTCGCAGCTACCGCTGTTCGTCGGCGGGCTGATCGCGATGTTCCTCAGCCTGATGCCCCTCGCCGTCGCACTGGCGCGCCGCGTCGACCGCGAGGAGTCGCGCCGCACGCGGCTGACCCGGCACGCGCTGCTGGCGTCCGACCTCGAGCGTCGCAGGCTCGTCCAGGACCTGCACGACGGCGTGATCCAGGACCTCGCGGGCGTCACCTACGCGCTGCCGACGATCAGAGCCAGCCTGCCCGACGATGAGGAGGGGCGGCACGCCCGCTCGGTGTTCAACCGCGTGCACCAGGTGCTGATCGACGCGGTCGCCGCCCTGCGGGTGATGCTGACGGACACCTACCCGCCCGACGTCGAGCACGGCGGGTTGCACGACGCGCTGACCGCGCTCGCCGCACAACCCGAGCAGAGCGGCCGCACGATCGAGCTGGACGTCGATCCCGAGCCGCTCCCGCCGACCGCCGCCCGGCTCGCCTACCGGGTGGTCCGCGAGGCGCTGCGCAACGTCGCCCGCCACTCGGAGGCGCAGCACGTGCGTGTGCGGGTGGCTCGGGACGACCGGGATGTCGTGGTCACCGTCGTCGACGACGGCCGCGGCATGGAGCTCCCTCTGCACGCGCCGGGTCACTGGGGCCTCCAGCTGCTCTCCGACACGCTCACCGAGCTCGAGGGGCGGCTCGATCTCAGCCCGACTCCCGGGGGCGGGCTGACCGTGACGGCGCGGTTCCCGGCGGAGCCCGCCTGACGTTCGGCGGAGCCCGCCTGACGTTCGGCGGAGCCTGTCTCACGCTTCCCAGGTGTTCTCAAGGTCGATCCCCGACGATTCCGACGAAAGCGACGTCGTCGAAAAGAGGGGGGCGCCATGCTGGACGTGCTGGTCGCCGACGACCACGAAGTCATCCGGTTCGGGCTCACGACCCTGCTGTCCAGCGCCCCCGACATGCGCGTCGTCGGTGTGGCCGACAACGGCGCCGACGCCGTGGAGCTGGCGCGTCGCCTCCACCCCGACGTGGTGGTGATGGACCTGTCGATGCCGGTCCTGGACGGCATCAGCGCCACCGAGCAGGTGCTCAAGGCCTCTCCCGACACGCGGGTCCTGGTGGTGTCGGTGTTCAGCCAGCCCGACGTCGTCGAGGCCGCGATCGCCGCCGGGGCGCACGGCTACCTCGACAAGTCCGTCGCGGCCGAGGACGTGGTCGACGGCATCCGCTTCATCACCCAGGGCCAACGCATCCTTCCGCGCCGGTTCCGCCGGCCGCCAGGCCCTGACTCCGGCTCCGAACCGGGTCCTCGCTCCTGACCCGACACCGGCCTGGTTCCGATTGTTTGCATTTGCGCAGCAATCCAAGGTCGGCTCAAGGTCCCCCTTCCACCATCAAGGCACTCCACGGCCGTGCCGGGCCGTGGTGGGGTGGAGGAGACACGCATGGAAGTTTCACGCAGGGGGTTGATCAAGCTCGGAGCAGTAGGGGCGGCGGCCGCCACGCTGCCGTTGGGTCGCACCGCGATGACGAAGTCGGGCGGCGACCGCATGCGGGAGAGCGCCTTCCCGAAGCCGTTCTCGTTGCCGTTCGTCCGGCCGCCGGAGCTGACACCGAGCGGCACCACCAACGTGCGCTGCCCGGACGGGGTGGTGCGCAGCTACCCGATGTACCACCTCGTGCAGACCTTCGCGATCGCGAGGATCATGCCCGGGTACAAGACGCCGATCTTCGGCTACAACGGCGTCACGCCGGGCCCGACGATCCGGGTGCAGCGCGGGCAGCCCGTCGTCGTGCGCCAGACCAACGCGCTGCACACGCCGCCGCCGGCGCCGGACCAGAACGCGCAGATGCCGGCGCCGTACACCAACGACCCGCTCAAGCGGTGGACGTCGACGCACCTGCACGGGTCGGCGTCGTTGCCGCAGTTCGACGGCTACGCCAGCGACATCACGCTGCCGGGCCAGTACAAGGACTACTTCTACCCGAACTCGCAGGAGGCGCGGACGCTCTGGTACCACGACCACGGCGTGCACCACACGTCGCAGAACGCCTACAGCGGCCTCGCGGCGGAGTACATCCTGCACGACTCCGTCGAGCGGAACCTCGGCATCCCGACCGGGCCGCCGTACGACGTCCCGGTCGTGATCCGCGACGCGATGTTCTGGAAGGACGGCCGGCTGGCGTACGACGACAACAGCGAGTCCGGCGTGTACGGCGACGTCATCCTGGTCAACGGCGTCCCGTGGCCGGAGATGGTCGTGGAGCGGCGGAAGTACCGGTTCCGGCTGCTCAACGCCTCGGCCTCCCGGTCCTACCGCTGGCAGCTGCACGACGGCCGGAGCGCAGTCCCGATGACCGTCATCGCGACGGACGGCGGGCTGATGCCGAAGCCTCAGTCCGTCAGCAACCTGCTGCACGGCCAGGCCGAGCGCTACGAGGTCGTCATCGACTTCGCCAAGTACCCCGACAACACGCTGCTGACGTTGCGCAACCTGTTCCCGGACAACAACGAGGACTTCGACACCGTCGGCTACGCGATGCGCTTCCGGGTGCGCGGCGCCGCCAGCAACACCAGCAACAACACGATCCCGGCCGACTGGGAGGAACGCGTCCCGGTCCACGAGGCCATGACGTTCACCGAGCAGGGGCTCAGGGCCCAGGGCGCCGTGCAGCGCCAGTTCACGTTCGAGCGCCAGAACGGCCACTGGGTCATCAACGGCGAGGACTGGCAGAAGGTCATCGACACCGACTACCAGCACTGCATCGCGGAGCCGGAGAGCGAGTCGGTCGAGATCTGGACGTTCAGGAACCCGTCGGGCGGCTGGTTCCACCCGGTGCACGTCCACCTCGTGGACTTCCAGGTGCTGTCGCGCAACGGGCGAGCCGACCTGGTCCGTCCGCACGAGCGCGGGCCGAAGGACGTCGTGTACCTCGGTGAGAACGAGACGATCAAGGTGGCCATGCGATTCGGTGGCCCGGCCGCCGGCCCCGGATGGCCCAGGCCGAGCGGGCGCTACATGATGCACTGCCACAACCTGGTCCACGAGGACCACGACATGATGGTCCAGTTCTCCGCAGGCGACCATGAGCACGTCGCCGAGCTGGACCCCGTCAAGGCTGCTCGCCCCATGCAGGGCTGATCCGTCGTGAACAACGCTCGACTGGCATTCGGTTTCGGCGTGGTCGTGGTGACCTTCGTCGTGGTCCGGTTGCTGCTCGTCGAGCCCGTCGTCGTCCGACAGGAGAGCATGGAGCCGACCCTGTCGGACGGCGACACCGCGGTCGTCTCGAAGTGGTGCCGGTGGACCGGCACCTGGGGCCGTGGCGACGTGGTCGCTGTGCGGTCCCCCGTCGACGGCGGGTTGCTGGTCAAGCGGATCGTGGCGACGGCCGGGCACCGGGTGGGCCTGCGGGACGGTCGCCTGGCGATCGACGGGGTCGCCGCTCCCCCGGACGCCGCTTCGGAGGCGATCGACGGCACCTACTTCGGACCGGTGCGCGTGCCGGCCGGCGCGGTGTTCGTGATGGGTGACAACCGTGGCCGTTCGGTCGACTCGAGGAAGTTCGGTCCGGTCGACGAGGACGACGTCGTCGGCTGTGTGGTGGCCGTCGCGTGGCCACCGAGCCACGCCGGTCTCGTGAGAGGTGAGCGATGAGTGTCCTGATGCGAGTGCTGGCCGGCG
Organism: uncultured Nocardioides sp.; assembly: GCF_946885725.1. The sequence continues at coordinate 562 of NZ_CAMPGZ010000027.1, read as the reverse complement.
CGGTCCTGGTCCTGCTCGCCACGGCGATGGCGGCACCGGCTTCGGCGCACACCGACCTGGTGTCATCCACCGTGGCGGGCGGGACCTGGTCCCCGGGCGACGGTCCGGTGGACCTCGAGTTCTCGACCGACCTGGTCCCCGACGGGAGCACGGTGGTCGTCGAGGCCGGCGACGAGGTACGCCGCATGCCGGCACGCACGTTCGCGAACCACGTGCAGGTGGAGCTCGAGGACCTGCCGCCCGGTCCCGCCCGGCTGCGGTTCGCCGTGGTCGGGGTCGACGGGCACCGTGTCTCGGACGAGGTCGGGTTCGAGGTCCGGTCCGAGGGTGCCGGCGTGACCGAGGTCGGGCCGCAGCCCGTCACGAGCGGTACGCCGAGCGCCCTGAGCCCGGCGTCGGGCCTGCCCGACCTGCGCACCAAGCTCGTCGTGGCCGGACTGCTGGCCGCGCTCGTCCTGGCGGCGGCACTGAGCACCGTCCGCGCCGTCGCGACATCACGGGGGCGGCCATGACCGTCCGGACCCCGACGCCGGCGCCACGCGGCGCGTCGCCCGCCCTGCCC
>NZ_CAMPGZ010000026.1 GCF_946885725.1 uncultured Nocardioides sp. | reverse complement strand
ACGAACTTCGACGCGTTGAGCACCTTCATCGCCAGCCGGCGGCCGACCTTCATCTGGGTCTCGTCGAACGGCGAGTCGAGACCCGGGCGCGACATCGCCGCGCGCCAGCGCACCGCGTCGGCGCCGTACTTCTCGAGGATCTCGGTCGGGACGACCACGTTGCCCTTGGACTTCGACATCTTCTTGCGGTCGGGGTCCACGACGAAGCCGGAGATCGCGGCGTGCTTCCAGGGCACGACGCCGTTCTCGTGGTGCGCCCGGACGACCGTCGCGAACAGCCAGGTGCGGATGATGTCGTGGGCCTGCGGGCGCAGGTCCATCGGAAACGTCCGCTCGAACAGGTCCGGGTCTTCCTCCCAGCCGCACACGATCTGCGGGGTCAGCGAGGACGTCGCCCAGGTGTCCATCACGTCGGGGTCGCCGATGAAGCCGCCCGGCTCGCCGCGCTGCGACTCGTCGTAGCCGCGCGGCGGCTGCGACGACGGGTCGACCGGCAGCTCGGCCTCGGTCGGCAGCAGCGGGTGCTCGTAGTCGGGCTCACCCTCCTCGTCGAGCGGGTACCAGACCGGGAACGGGATGCCGAAGAACCGCTGCCGGCTGATCAGCCAGTCGCCGTTGAGGCCCTCGACCCAGTTGGTGTAGCGGTGGCGCATGTAGTCGGGGTGCCACTCGATCTCGCCGCCGCGGTCGATGAGCTCTTTGCGCAGCTCGGGGTCGCGGCCGCCGTTGCGGATGTACCACTGCCGCGTCGAGACGATCTCGAGCGGCTTCTCGCCGCGCTCGTAGAAGTTCGTCATGCGCTGCGTCGGCTTCGGCTCGCCGTCGAGGTCGCCGGACTCGCGCAGCATCGCCACCATCGCCTCGCGGGCGCTGAACGTCGTCTTTCCGGCCAGCTCGGCGTACGCCGCCGCGGCCCGCTCGGACGACAGCCACTCGGGCGTCTCGCGGTGCAGCCGGCCGTCGCGGCCGATGACGGTGCGCACCGGCAGCTGCAGCTCGCGCCACCACATCACGTCGGTCAGGTCGCCGAACGTGCAGCACATCGCGATGCCGGCGCCCTTGTCCATCTCGGCGGCCGGGTGCGGCAGCACCGGGATCTCCACGCCGAAGACGGGGGAGAGCACAGTGGAGCCGAACAGCGGCTGGTAGCGCTCGTCGTCCGGGTGCGCGATCAGCGCGACCACCGCCGGGATCAGCTCGGGACGCGTGGTCTCGATGTAGACCGGCTCGCCGTCGGGCTTGCGGAACGCGACGCGGTGGTATGCGCCGGCGTACTCACGCGCCTCGAGCTCGGCCTGCGCCACCGCGGTCTGGAACGTGACGTCCCAGAGGGTCGGCGACTCCTGCAGGTAGGCCTCGCCGCGGGCGAAGTTGCGCAGGAACGCGCGCTGAGACGCCCTCTGGGACCGCTTGCCGATGGTGGTGTACTGCTGCGACCAGTCGACCGACAGGCCGAGCGTGCGCCACAGCGACTCGAAGACCTTCTCGTCCTCCTGGACGAGCTCGTCGCACAGCTCGACGAAGTTGCGCCGGCTGATCGGGATCTGCCGCTTCGGGTCCGGCTTCTCCGGCGGCGTGAAGGCGGGGTCGTAGGGCAGCGCCGGGTCGCAGCGGACGCCGTAGTAGTTCTGCACCCGCCGCTCGGTCGGCAGCCCGTTGTCGTCCCACCCGATCGGGTAGAAGACCTCCTTGCCGCGCATCCGCTGAAACCGCGCGACGAGGTCGGTGTGGGTGTAGGAGAACACGTGCCCGACGTGCAGCGAACCGGACACGGTCGGCGGGGGAGTGTCGATCGAGTAGATCTGCTCGCGGGTCTTGCTGCGGTCGAACTCGTAGGTGCGGTCCTCGCGCCAGCGCTCGGCCCACTTGGCCTCGAGCCCCTCCAACGCAGGCTTGTCCGGTACGACGGCCGCAGCGGGTGCGGTCGTCTCGGACAGGTCGCGCTGGATGGGCTGGTTCGTCATAACCCGGAATCCTACGGTTCGGCCCCGTGGACTCGCGAAGGAGATACGGCGTGCGCACGCCCGTAGACTCGACTCGATGTCATCGAACCCGCCGGCGGCCACGCGCGCCGAGTCCTACGCCGAGGCCGAGCGGCTGCTGCTGGCTCGCTGGCCCGAGACCAAGCTCGACCCGTCGCTCGACCGGATCGTCGTGCTCTGCGAGCTGCTCGGCGACCCGCAGCGCGCCTACCCGGTCGTCCACCTCACCGGCACCAACGGCAAGACCAGCACGTCGAGGATGATCGACACGCTCGTGCGCGCGACCGGGCTGCGAACGGGCCGGTTCACCAGCCCGCACGTCGAGTCGATGACCGAGCGGATCAGCATCGACGGCGAGCCGCTGAGCGAGCAGCGCTTCCTCGAGACGTACAACGACGTCGCGCCGTACCTCGATCTCGCCGAGGACGACCCCGCCGTCGACCACCCGCTGTCGTTCTTCGAGACGGTGGTCGGGATGGCGTACGCCGCGTTCGCCGACGCGCCCGTGGACGTCGCCGTCGTCGAGGTCGGCATGGGCGGCTCGTGGGACGCCACCAACGTCGCCGACGCCCACGTCGCGGTGATCACGCCGATCGCCGTCGACCACTCCAAGTACCTCGGCGACCGGCCGGAGGTGATCGCGCGCGAGAAGGCCGGGATCATCAAGGCCGGCAGCACGGTCGTCGTAGCCGAGCAGGAGCCCGAGGTCGCCGCGGTGATCGCCGAGCGCGCCGCCGAGGTGGGCGCGCGGGTGCTGGTCGAGGGCCACGACTTCGGGGTCTCCTACCGGGTCCCCGCCGTCGGCGGCCAGATGCTGACGCTGCGCGGCCTGCGCGGGGAGTACGACGAGGTCTTCCTGCCGCTGTACGGCGCACACCAGGCGCAGAACGCCGCGCTCGCGCTCGCGGCCGTGGAGGCTTTCGGCGGAGCCGACACGACCGAGCCGCTCGGCGCCGAGCTGGTGCGCGAGGCGTTCGCCCAGGTCACCTCGCCTGGCCGGCTGGAGGTCGTCCGGCGCAGCCCGACGATCGTGCTCGACGCCGCGCACAACCCGCACGGGGCGCTGGCGACCGCCGCGGCGCTGGAGGACTCGTTCGCGTTCAACCCGCTCGTGGGCGTGATCGGCGTGATGGCCGACAAGGACTACGAGGGCGTGCTGGCGGCGTTCGAGCCGGTCCTCGCGCACGTGGTGATCACCCAGAACTCCACGCCGCGCGCGATGCCCGCCGAGGAGCTGGCCGAGGTGGCCGCCGGCATCTTCGGCCAGGACCGCGTGCACCTCGCGCCCCGGATGGTCGACGCGATCGACGTGGCGGCCGGGCTGGCCGAGACCGAGGGCGTCTACGGCTCCGGCGGCGTGCTGGTCACCGGCTCGGTGATCACGGTCGGCGAGGCGCGCACCCTGCTGAAGGGCCGCAAGGCCCAGGAGCCCGCGTCGTGAGGTCCGTCCGGCGGTCGATGTGCGCCGGCATGCTCGCGCTCCAGGCCGTCGTCCTCTTCCTCGCCGGCATCGTGATGACCGGCGTGACCGACCTCGGCTTCGCCGCCTCGCTCGGCATCGGGCTCGGCCTCGCGTTGCTCTGCCTCGTCGCCGCAGGGATGCTCAGCCGGCCGGGCGGCTACGCCCTGGGCTGGGTGGTGCAGGTCGTCTCGATCGGGCTCGGGTTCGTCGTGACGCTGATGTTCTTCCTGGGCGCCGTGTTCGCCGGCCTCTGGGCGGCGGCGTACTTCCTCGGCACCAAGATCGACCGCGAGAAGGCCGAGCGCGGAGCCGCGTCCGAGGCTGGATAGGCTGCGCGCCATGTCCACGCAGACCCAGCGCACGCTCGTCCTGCTCAAGCCCGACGCCGTACGTCGCGGCCTGGTCGGCGAGATCCTCTCCCGCTTCGAGGCCAAGGGGCTGACGATCGTCGCGCTGGAGCAGCGCCAGATCGACACGGACCTGGCCGACGCCCACTACGCCGAGCACGTCGAGCGCGACTTCTACCCGCCGCTGCGCGCGTTCGTGACGAGCGGCCCGCTCGTGGCCGCGGTGCTCGAGGGCGACGAGGCGATCGAGGTCGTGCGCGCGCTCAACGGTGCGACCGACGGCCGCAAGGCGGCGCCCGGCACGATCCGCGGCGACCTCTCCCTGTCCAACCGCGAGAACCTCGTGCACGGCTCCGACTCGGCGGAGTCCGCGGAGCGCGAGATCAAGCTCTGGTTCCCGAACCTCTAGGTCGTCGCTAGGCGGACCGCGAGGCCACGTCGGGCCAGTGCCCGTCGACCATCGTCGCGGCGAGCGGGAACTCCCGCAGCGCGTGCACCAGCGCCGAGCGCACGGTGGCGTCGGGGTCGGCGAAGCCGCGCGCCCGCAGCACCGACGACACCCAGCCGGCGGTGTCGCCGAGCAGCCGCGGGTCGTCGGTCAGCACCGCTGCGGTGACGGAGTGGACGGCCTGGTCGAGCGCGTCGCGCATCGGGTCCTCGTCGGAGTCCGACGGGGCCGCGCCGGTGCGGCGCAGCGCGTCCCCCACGACGGAGTCGTGGGCGGTGCGCAGCGCGGCGACGTCGCGGGAGACCTCGGCGGGCAGCGCCGGCGCCGGTGGTACGACGCGGGGCAGGCTCTCGATGACCCGGGCGGCGCCACGGGCGTCGGCGGCCCAGGCGGTCGCGCCCAGCCGGTCGGCACGCAGCGAGTCGGGGCCGAACGCGGCACCGCCGGCGAGCACCGGGATGCCGGCCATCGTGCTGGCCTGGATGAACCCGCGGGCGTTGGGCAGCCCGGCCGCGACCGAGCAGCTCACCGCGCTCACATCGGGTCCGAGGTCCTGCAGGTAGCTGCTCAAACGGCTGGTCGGCGTCGACGCCCCCAGCAGCATCGTCTGCCAGCCCTCGGCCCGCAGCGCCCCGGCCACGATCATCGCCGGAACCGCGTGCCACTCGCGCTCGGCGCAGGCGATCACGACACGGCCGCGGGCGGCGCGGCCGGCGGGCTGGGTCGCGCGGGTCACCGACTCGAGGGCGGAGACCGCCACGGACGTGGCGGCGTGCTCCTGGGCGACCGACCACTCGCCGGTCTGCCAGCGCTGCCCGACGCGGGCCTGCACGGGCGCGATCACGTCGACCATCACCGCGACCGGGTCCTGCCCCGCGTCGAGAAGCTCCTGCACGACGTCCAGGGCGGCATCCACGTCGCCGCGGGCCACGGCGGCGTCGAAGCGCTCCTCGGGCGAGGCGTCGGTCATCGGCTCTGCCTGCGGGGGGAGACGACCAGGGCGGTCATGTCGTCGTGGCCGTGGCCGCCGAGGTGCTCGACGACGTCCTGCTCGATCGCCTCGCACATCGGCACGGCGCCGCTGCCGGCGTACCGGGCGAGCACCTTCCGCAGCCGGTCCATGCCGTAGAGGCCGCGCGGCCCCTTGGCCTCGTAGATCCCGTCGCTGAACAGCACCATCGCGTCGCCGGGGAGCAGCTCGAAGCCGACCTCCTCGTAGGGGTCGTCGTGCCGGATCACGCCGGCGAGGCGTCCGGTGACCGCGGGCTGCTCGACCTCCCCGTCTGCGCGTACGACGAGAGGAGCGGGGTGGCCCGCGACCGCGACCTGGACGAGGACGGAGCCGTCGTCGCGCGGGGAGACCAGTGCGCACACGACGGTGACGAACTTGTCGGAGGCGTCGTCGTAGAGCACGTCGTTGAGCGTGCTGAGGATCCGGCCGGGGGAGCGGTCGTAGCGCGCGGCGGTGCGGATGCTCTGGCGGGCGCGGCTGTTGAGCACCGCCGCGTCCACGCCCTTGCCGCAGACATCGCCGAGCACGACCAGCCAGGAGCCGTCGTCGCCGTGCACGTCGTAGAAGTCGCCGCCGATCTCGAGGTGCTCGGCGGCGGCGCGGAAGCTGGTGGCGATCTCGACGCCCGGCACGACCGGCAGCCCGGGCGGACGCAGGCTCTCCTCGAGCACCCGGGCGACCCGGGCGTGGTCCTCGTAGATCCGGGCGGAGTCGAGCGCGAGCGCGGCTCGGTCCGCGAACCGGCCCAGCAGGGCGACGTCGGTCGGCGCGAAGCCGCGGCCCGAGCGGCGGACCATGACCAGCGCCCCGAGGGTGCCTCCGCGTGCGGCCATCGGCAGGGCGAGCACGTCCGCGGGACGCAGCGCGGCCGCCTGCGCGCGCAGCTCCTCGACCGGGAGCAGCGCGGTGAGCGCGTCGAACGGCGCCGCTTCCTGGTCGACCGAGAGCAGCTCGTGCTGCCCGCTCTCGATGACCCGGAGCAGCAGCTCGGCCGAGACGTCGCGGCGCAGCGTGGCGGCGTAGCCCAGGTCGCCGCCGCCGTACAGGGTCAACGACTCGGACCTCGGGTCGGCCGTCACCAGCACCGCCCAGTCCGCGAACCGGGAGCGGGTGACCTCGAGGATGCGCATCACCGTGCGGCGCAGGTTGAGCGAGCCGCTCAGCTCGACGTCGAGGATCTGGCCGAGGTCGTGGCGGGACGCGTCGAGGACGACCTCCCAGCCCGGCGTCGCCCCGCTGTCGTCCAGGGTCGGCGCAGCGGGCACCACGGTGTCCTCCATAGGCTCGACGGCCCCCTCTCAACCCCTGGTTGAACCTATCAGGGGCGCCGGCGACGCCGTGGGCTACATTGGCGGACGCCGACGCACGCCCGTGCGGCCGGCAGCCGAGCGAGAGAAGGGTGGGACCGGCGGTGGAGCTGTCCATCGACGTGCAACGGGAAGGTGACGACGCCGTCGTGCACCTGGCCGGCGAGCTGGACATCAGCACCTCGCCCGACCTGCAGGACGCGCTCGCCGAGCTCACGGACGCCCCGCGGCGGGTGGCCGTGGACCTGTCGGAGCTGGAGTTCATGGACTCCACCGGCCTCGCTGCCCTCCTCGGCGCGCACAAGACCCTCAGCGAGCACGGCGGCACGCTCGAGCTGCGCCACCCCAACAAGATGATCGTCAACCTGGTGCAGATCACCGGGCTGGACGACGTCTTCGAGATCCGGCTCTCGCCCTCCTGAGCGGTCCCGGGCGTCCCGTGCAGCCCCGGCCACCGCTCTCACCGACCGATCGGAGCAGGCCGCGCCGCGAGCGCGAGCGCGCGCAGACCGACCGCGCTGCCCTCGACGACGTGCTCGCCTCGGCGATCATCTGCCACCTGGCCGTGGTGGTCGACGGCGTGCCGCTGGCGCTGCCGACCGTGTACGGCGTGGACCCGAGCGGCCCCGACGAGGGCGGCACCGTCTACGTGCACGGGTCCGTCGCCTCGCGCAGCCTGGTGCAGGCCCCGGACCAGGACGTCTCCGTCACGTGGACGGTGCTCGACGGGCTGGTGCTGGCCCGCTCCGGGTTCGACCACTCGATGAACTACCGCTCCGCTGTGGTGATCGGCCGGCCGCGGGTCGTGACCGACCCCGACGAGCGCGCGCACGCCCTCGACCTGATCGTCGAGCACGCGGCCCCGGGGCGGGCGGCCGCGCTGCGCCGGCCCACCCGCAAGGAGCTCGCGGCCACGACCGTGCTCGCACTGCCGCTGCACGAGGCGTCGGTGAAGGCGCGCACCGGCGACCCCGACGACGAGCCCGAGGACGTCGCCGCGGGCGGCGTGTGGGCGGGCGTCGTACCCCTCGCGCTGAAGGCGGGCCAGGTCATCACCTCCGCCGACGCGGCCGGGCTGCCGGTGCCCGAGCACGTGCGGCGCCGCGCCGAGGGCCTCTGCTAGCACAATTCGCCTCGTCCGTCCGAGTGTCGTGCCGGGTCCTGGCCCGGTGGCCGCTTAGCCTTCTGTGAAGGGTGGGGCGCGTGTGACTCGCGCCTCCGCGCCACGGGACGCAGGGGCAGCGAGGGTCGGACAGTCATGGCGAACAGCATCATCGGCCGGGACATGGCCGTCGATCTCGGCACCGCCAACACGCTCGTCTACGTGCGCGGCAAGGGCGTGCTTCTCGACGAGCCCTCCGTGGTCGCGCTCAACACCACCACCGGCGAGATCGTCGCCGTCGGCCACGACGCCAAGCGGATGATCGGCCGCACCCCCGACAACATCACCGCGATCCGCCCGCTCAAGGACGGCGTGATCGCCGACTTCGAGTCCACCGAGCAGATGCTCCGGTCCTTCATCCAGCAGGTGCACCGGCGCCGCTACTTCACCAAGCCGCGGCTGGTGATCTGCGTGCCGAGCGGCATCACCGCCGTGGAGCAGCGCGCGGTGAAGGAGGCCGGCTACCAGGCCGGTGCTCGCCGGGTCTACATCGTCGAGGAGCCGATGGCCGCCGCCATCGGCGCCGGCCTGCCCGTGCACGAGGCGACCGGCAACATGGTCGTCGACGTCGGCGGCGGCACCACCGAGGTCGCCGTGATCTCGCTCGGCGGCATCGTGACCAGCCTGTCCGTGCGCACCGCCGGCGACTCCCTCGACCAGGCGATCATCGCCTGGATGAAGAAGGAGCACTCCCTGATGCTCGGGGAGCGCACCGCGGAAGAGATCAAGACCACCCTGGGTACGGCGTTCCCGCTGCTCGAGGAGCCCGAAGCCGAGGTCCGCGGCCGCGACATGGTCTCCGGCCTGCCGCAGACCGTCGTGGTCTCCTCCGCCGAGATCCGGGTGGCGCTCGAGGAGCCGCTGCACGCGATCGTCGACGCCGTACGCACCACGCTCGACCAGACCCCGCCGGAGCTCGCCGGCGACATCATGGACCGCGGCCTCGTCCTCACCGGCGGGGGAGCGCTGCTCCGCGGTCTCGACGAGCGGATCCGCCACGAGACCGGCATGCCCGTCCACATCGCCGAGGACCCTCTGCACTCCGTCGCCATGGGCGCGGGCAAGTGCGTCGAGGAGTTCGAGGCCCTGCAGCAGGTGCTCGTCTCCGAGCCCCGGCGCCGGTAGCCAGGAGCCGACCGATGCGACCTCCTTCCCCGGGCGCTCCGCAGCAGAGGCCACGCCGTGCCGTGGTGGTCCTGCTGCTGCTCGCCGCGCTCACCGTGATCACCCTCGACGCCCGCGGAGGCGACGACTCACCGGTGGACCCGCTGCGCACCGCGGTCGGCGCCGTGGTCGGCCCGGTGGAGGCCGGCACCGCGGCGGCGCTGCGCCCGTTCCGCGCCGTACCCGAGATCTTCCGCACCTCCGGCGGCCTCCGCGAGGACGTCGAGCGCCTCGAGGCCGAGAACGCCAAGCTCCGCGCCCAGCTCGCCACCTCCGAGGTGGACCGCAACCGCGCCGCCGAGCTCGACGGCCTGCTGGCTGGCGCCAAGGACACCGGGTACGCCGTCGTCCCGGCGCGCGTGGTCGCGATAGGCCCGGCCCAGTCGTTCACCCGCGCGGTCACCATCGACGCCGGCACGTCCTCGGGGATCCGCCCGGACATGACCGTGATCAACCAGGACGGCCTCGTCGGCCGCGTGGTCCGCGCCGACCGCAGCACCGCCACCGTGCTGCTCGTCGTCGACCAGGAGTCCGTGGTCGGTGGCCGGATCGGCTCGACCATGGAGGTCGGCTTCGTGCGCGGCCGCGGCGAGAACGGCGATGACGCTCGCCTCGACCTCGACCTCGCCGACCAGTCCGCGACGCCCGCGAAGGGCGACGTGCTGGTCACCTGGGGCAGCAAGAACGGCGCGCCGTACGTCGCCGGCATCCCGATCGGCCGCGTGACCAGCGTGCGCACCAGCCCGGGCTCGCTGTCCGCGCAGGCGGTGATCCGGCCGTTCGTCGACTTCACCTCGCTGGACCTCGTCGGCGTGGTCGTCGACCCCGACACCCAGGGCGACCGGCCGGTGCTCGGTGCCCGCGCGCAGCAGGAGGAGACCCGGTGACCGCCGTCCGCGCCGCCGTCTTGGCCGTCCTGGTGATCCTGGCCGTGGTGCTCCAGGTGGCCGGCTTCGCGTTCCTGTCGTTCGGGGGGGTGGTGCCCAACCTCGCCCTGCTGCTCGTCGTCGCCACCGCGCTCGTCCGCGGTCCCGACGCCGCTGCGATCCTCGGCTTCGTCGCCGGCCTTGCGGTGGACCTCGCGCCGCCGGCAGACCACGTCGCCGGCCGCTGGGCGCTCGCGCTCGTCGTCGTCGGGTACGTCGCCGGCCGGGTCCGGTCGGACGCCGGCTCGTCGCCGGTCGCCGCGCTGATCACGGTCGCCGCGTCGTCGTTCATCGGCACGTCGGTGTTCGCGCTGTCCGGCCTGGTGCTCCAGGACCCCGCCGTACCCGTGACCGAGGCGCTCGGCGTCATCCCGCTCGCGGTCGGCTACGACCTGCTGCTCACCCCGTTCGTGCTGCCGCCGGCGATGATGCTGCTCCGGCGGATCCAGCCTCCGCAGGTCGCGTACTGATGGTCGCGCCCAAGGACGTGGTCTCGACGACCACCCGGACAGCGAGCTCGACCAGCCGCGGCCGTGTCCGCGCGAGCTCGGCGACCAAGGGCACGCTGCGCCTGGTCGTCGTGCAGGCGCTGGTCCTGTCGCTCTTCGTCACGCTGTTCGCGCGGCTCTGGTACCTCCAGGTGCTGGGCGGGGAGTCCTACCAGGCCCAGGCCGCCGAGCAGTCCGTGCGCGAGCTCGTCGTGCAGCCGGCCCGCGGCCTGATCGTCGACGACATGGGCCGCCCGCTGGTTGCGAGCCGGCAGTCGTGGGTGGTCAGCGTCGACCGCACCATGCTCGGCAAGATGGACGAGGACCAGCAGGAGGCGCTGCTGCGCCGGCTGGCCCGCGCCGTCGGCGGGAAGTACACGAAGATCCACGCCCGCACGCTCCTGTGCGGCGAGCCAGGCTCGGTCACCGGCACGTGCTGGAACGGCTCGCCCTACCAGCCGGTCCCCGTTGCCGAGGACGTCCGCCAGCAGGTCGCGATCTCGATCATGGAGCAGGGCGAGGACTTCCCAGCCGTGATCGTCGAGCAGCAGCCGGTCCGCGCCTACCCGTCGCCGTACGGCATCAACGCCGCGCACCTGCTCGGCTACCTGAGCCCGATCACCGAGTCCGAGCTCGACGACGCCGAGGCGAAGGGCGACCAGTCCGTGCACGGTGCGTCGGTGGTCGGCCGCGCCGGGCTGGAGAAGCAGTACGACGAGTACCTGCGCGGCTACCCGGGCTACCGCTCCGTGGCCGTCGACTCGATGGGACGCGTGCTCGGCACGACCGGCGAGACCGAGGGCGAGGTCGGCAAGACGCTCGTCACGTCCATCGACGCGCGCGTGCAGGCCGTGGTCGAGCAGCAGCTCGAGCAGACCATCCGCACCGCCCGCAAGACGCTGGACCCGGTGACGCACCGCAACTACGTCGCCGACTCCGGAGCCGCGGTCGTGCTCGACGCGACCAACGGCCGTGTCGTCGCGATGGCCGGCTTCCCGACGTACGACCCGAGCGTGTGGGTCGGCGGCATCTCCTCGAAGGCGCTCAAGCGGCTCTACTCCAAGAAGGCCGGCACCCCGCTGCTGTCGCGCGCCACGCAGGGCCAGTTCGCGCCCGGCTCGACGTGGAAGCCGTTCATGACCGCCGGCGCGCTGTCGAACGGCTACGGCCAGGACACCCGGCTGAACTGCTCGTCGGCGTTCCGGGTCGGCAACCGCGACTTCAAGAACTACGAGTCCGGCGCCTACGGGTACATCGGCTTCGACAAGGCGCTGCAGGTCTCCTGCAACACCTTCTTCTACCGCGTCGGCTACTCCTTCTGGCAGCGGTTCGGCACCGACGTCGACGACGTCACCGCGCGGGACCCGCTGGTGAGCACCGCGAAGATGTTCGGCTTCGGCAAGGAGACCGGCATCGACGTGCCGGGCGAGGCCTCCGGCCGCATCGCCGACCGCAAGTGGAAGCGCGCCTACTGGAAGTCGAACAAGGACTACTACTGCAAGCTCGGCAAGAAGCCCGGCAACGACTTCCTGCACCGGTTCGCCCGCGAGTTCTGCATCGAGGGCTTCGCCTACCGTGCCGGTGACGCGGTGAACTTCGCGATCGGGCAGGGCGACACGATCGTCACCCCGCTCCAGCTCGCCCGCGCCTACGCCGCGCTGTCCAACGGCGGCACGCTGTGGGAGCCGCGCGTCGCCAAGGCGATCGTCGACCCCTCCGGCGAGGTCGTGAAGCGGATCAAGCCGAAGCGCGCGTCGCGGGTGAAGGTCAGCAAGGCGGACCTGCGCTACATCGACACCGCGCTGCAGGGCACCTCGCGCAGCGGCACGATGTCGTGGCGGCTCATCGACTTCCCGCTCGACAAGGTCAAGATCCGCTCCAAGACAGGCTCCGCCGAGGTCTACGGCAAGCAGAGCACGTCGTGGGTGGCGTCGTACGACAAGAGGTACGTCGTGGTGATGATGGTCTCCCAGGGCGGCACCGGCTCCGGCACGTCCGGCCCGGCCATCCGCAAGATCTGGGAGACGCTCTACGGCATCAACGGCATGAAGGTCGACCGCCGCAAGGCCGCGATCCCCGGGGCCATCCCGCCCGCCGCGCTGCCCACGTTCGCCAAGGACGGCGCGATCCTGCCGCCGGTCACGAAGGGACGCCGTCGATGAGCCTGACCACCGCGGCCCGGCCTCGCGTCCGGGTCGAGACCACGTCGCGGGTTCGCGCCGGACGCGTCGACTGGGTGCTGGTGCTGGCCGCAGCCGGGCTGCTCGTGCTCGGGGCCCTGCTGGTGTGGTCGGCCACGTCGAGCCGCGAGCTCCTCGTCGGCGACGACCCGCGGGCATACCTGAAGAAGCAGCTGGTCAACATCGCGATCGGCATCGTGCTCGGCCTGCTGGTGATGGCGACCGACCACCGGTGGGTGCGCATCCTCGCGCCGCTCGTGTACGTCGCGAGCGTGGTCGGGCTGGTGCTCGTGCTCGTCATGGGCAGCACGATCAACGGCTCACGCTCATGGATCGTGATCGCCGGGATGTCCATCCAGCCGGCCGAGTTCGCCAAGCTGGCCGTCGCCATCGGCATGGCGCTGCTCGTCGCCGAGCGGACGGAGGGTTCGCTGCGCTCGCGCGAGGTGCGCTGGCCCGACGTGGTCGGGATGCTGGTCATCGCCGGCATCCCCGCGGCGCTGATCCTGCTGCAGCCCGACCTCGGCACCATGCTCGTGCTGTCCGCCACCGTCTTCGGCGTCATCGCGGTCAGCGGTGCCCCGCGCGTGTGGCTGGCCGGCCTGTTCGGCGGCGGTGTCGTCGCCGCCGTGGTCGCCGTCCAGGTGGGCCTGCTCGCGGACTACCAGATCGACCGGTTCCTCGCCTTCACGGACCCGTCGCTCGACCCGCGTGGCGCCGGCTACAACACCACCCAGGCGCGCATCGCCATCGGCAACGGCGGCGTCACCGGCCAAGGCCTGTTCAACGGCTCCCAGACGCACGCCGGGTTCGTGCCGGAGCAGCACACCGACTTCATCTTCACCGTCGCCGGCGAGGAGCTCGGGCTCGTCGGGTCGGGCGTGCTGATCCTGCTGCTCGGCGTGGTCATCTGGCGCGCGCTGGTCATCGCCTCCCGCGCCGACGACCTGTTCGGCCGCCTCGCCGCCGCCGGCATCGCCTGCTGGTTCGGCTTCCAGGCGTTCCAGAACATCGGCATGTGCCTGGGCATCATGCCCGTCACCGGCGTACCCCTGCCGCTGGTGTCGTACGGCGGCTCCTCGATGTTCGCGACGCTGATGGCCGTCGGCCTGCTGCAGAACATCGCGCGTCGCCCCGACGGGGGCCTCGGGATCGCGCCGTCGCGGCTGGTGCGCTCGCGGTTCTGACCCGTCGGGATACCACCGGCTGCTGGGAAACCGGCGCATCCGGGCCGAAACATCACGTGGGATCCGCCAGGAACGCGTGGGCAGTCCTGTGGACAACGGTGTTCCGGCGACCGGACCGCAGACGACCGGCGCCCGAGGAGAGTCCCCGGGCGCCGGCCGCTAGCGAGAGTCGGCCGAGCCAGTTGAGCCGACGGGTCAGTAGACGCTCACGCCGTAGACGCTCAGCGCCTCGGTGACCGGCTGGAAGAACGTCGTACCGCCCCAGGTGCAGTTGCCGCTGCCGCCCGAGGTCAGGCCGATCGCGGTGTTGCCGGAGAACAGCGAGCCGCCGCTGTCGCCGGGCTCGGCGCAGACGTTGGTCTGGATCAGGCCGCGGACCTGGCCCTCGGCGTAGTTCACGGTCGCGTTCAGCGCCTGCACCGTGCCGCTGTGCACACCGGTCGTGCTGCCGCTGCGCGTGACGGTCTGGCCGACGAACGCGTTGCCCGCGCCGGTGATGTCGCGGTAGCTGCCGTTGTAGAGGTAGACATTCCCCGACCCGGCCGACGGCGTGGACACGATGCCGTAGTCGTTGCCCGGGAAGCTCGTCCCGGCGCGCGTGCCGAGGTACGACGTCTGCGCGGAGTTCGAGTACCACGTGCTGGCGATGTTGGTGCAGTGCCCGGCCGTCAGGAAGTAGTACGACGAGCCGCTGCGCACGTTGAAGCCCAGCGAGCAGCGACCGCCTCCGGCGGCGTAGATCGCCTGACCGCCGGAGAGGCGGGTGCTGAAGGTTCCGGCGACCTGGTCGACGCGGACGGCGTCGCCGTACTTCGCGACGGTCTTCTCGATCTTCGCGCGGTCGACGTCGGAGACCGTCGAGTCGAGCGTCACCACGACCTGGTTGGCGGCGTGGTCGATCGCCCAGCTGCTGCCGGGGGCCGTGACCTGCTTCCGGAGGCCCTTGGTCGCCACGGCGAGGTCGGCCTTGCTGTGCTTCACGACGCGTACGACGGTGTCACCGTCGGCGGCGCGACGGGCCTGCGCGGCTGCCGCGCGGTCCGACACGTTGACGACCATCTTGCCGCTGGCCTTGTCGAAGTGGACCCCGACGGCGTCGGCACCGAGGTCGCGCGCGACGGCCCGCGCCTCCTTGGCGGCCTCGACCGTGCGCTGCTGGCTCTTGACGGCGGCCTTGCCCGGGGCGGCGGCGGTCTTCGCCACCGGCCCGGCTGAGGGGGCGGCAGTACCCGGTGAAGCAACGAACCCGGTCATCGCGGTGGCCAGGGCCGCGGCTCCTAGTACGACCGCCGATCGGCGGTGTGGACGGAACTTCTTCATAGGGGGATCTCCCTGTTCGGGAGGATGCGCCCCGATGCGCATCCTCACGTCCCTCGACCCAACCACTGTCTAGACCGGCAGCGTCAAGGGCGACCGGGGTTGCAGGTTCGTGCGCTGCACGAACATGAACGTCCGGCCAGGGGACCGCAACCGTTCGCTGTCACTACGTTCCTCGCTCAGCCGGCTCGCACGCCACGAGCGACCGCAGCCGGCCGCAGCACAGGACCGGGTCACGGCAACCGGCCGGACCCTCCACTCTCGGGAGAGCCCGTGACGCAACACAGTCGATCACCACAGCAGTCACCGCAGCACCGGCGGCTCCGCACCGCCGTCATGGCGACGGTCGCCGCCGCCACCGTCACGGCCACCGCGTTCGGCGCGTCGGCCGCCTCGGCCGCGCCGAAGGCGGGGGACAAGGGGCCCGACAAGACCAACAGAGCCCCGCTCATCGGCACCGCCAAGCCGACCGCCATCGACGGCCGCTACATCGTCGTCCTCAACGACCGCGCCACCACGGCCGACACCAAGGACGCGCGCGCCGTCGCCAAGGCCCACGGCGGCAAGATCCTCGAGAACTACGGCAAGGTGCTCAACGGCTTCTCGGCCAAGCTCACCGACCGCGCCGTCACCGAGCTGCGCACCAGCCCCGACGTCGCCTTCATCGAGGCTGACCAGCGGGTCAGCATCGACGCCACCCAGTCGCCCGCCACCTGGGGCCTGGACCGCATCGACCAGCGCAACCCGCCGCTGAGCAACAGCTACACCTACAACGCCACCGGCTCGGGCGTCACCGCCTACATCATCGACACCGGCATCCTCGCCTCGCACAGCGAGTTCGGCGGCCGCGTGACGTCCGGCTACACCGCGATCAACGACGGCCGCGGCACGACCGACTGCAACGGCCACGGCACGCACGTCGCCGGCACGGTCGGGGGTTCGACGTACGGCGTCGCCAAGCAGGTCACGCTCAAGCCCGTCCGGGTCCTCGACTGCAGCGGCAGCGGCAGCACCAGCGGCGTGATCGCCGGCGTTGACTGGGTCACCAGCAACCACGCGGCCGGCACGCCCGCGGTGGCGAACATGAGCCTCGGCGGCGGCGTCTCCTCCGCCCTCGACTCCGCGGTGACCAACTCGATCAACGACGGCGTCACCTACGCGGTGGCCGCCGGCAACGAGAGCACCAACGCATGCAACGGCTCGCCGTCGCGCGTCGGCGCCGCCCTCACCGTCGGGTCGACCACCAGCAGCGACGCCCGGTCGAGCTTCTCCAACTACGGCTCGTGCCTCGACCTGTTCGCGCCCGGCTCCAGCATCACCTCGGCCTGGTACACGTCCAACACCGCCACCAACACGATCAGCGGTACGTCGATGGCCACCCCGCACGTCGCGGGCGTCGCGGCGCTGTACCTGCAGGGCAACCCGACCGCGTCGGCCGCCACGGTCAGCAGCGCGATCGTCAACAGCGCGACGACCGGCGTGGTGACCAGCCCCGGCACCGGCTCGCCGAACCGCCTGCTCTACTCCCTGCTCGACGGTGGCACCACCCCGCCGCCCCCGCCGCCCACGGGCAACCTCCTGGCGAACCCGGGCTTCGAGTCCGGTGCCACCGGCTGGACGGCGACCTCCGGCGTGATCACGAACTCCAGTGGCGCCCCCGCCCGCACCGGCAGCTGGAAGGCCTGGTTCAACGGCTACGGCACCACCCACACCGACACGTTGACACAGACCGTCACGGTCCCGGCCGCCTCGAGCGCCTCCCTGACCTTCCACCTCTACGTGTCCAGCCAGGAGACCACCACGTCGACGGCCTACGACACGTTCCGGGTCCAGGTCACCTCCGGCGGCACCACGACCACCCTGGCGACGTACTCCAACCTCAACAAGGGCTCGTCCTACGTGCAGCGGACGCTGAACATGTCGGCCTATACCGGCAAGACCGTCACGCTGCGGTTCGTCGGCACGGAGGACTACACCCTCCCGACGAGCTTCGTCGTCGACGACACCTCGCTCACGACCGGCTGACCGGCCACCGGACGACTGCACGACCCGGGGCCCGCGCACGTCGCGCGGGCCCCGGCTGCCTTTTCGAGAATGACGCGTTGAGGATGACGCGTCCGGGTCTGGTGGCGGCCACCCCGCGGGCGCACGATGGAACCGGCGCCGTCGCACCCACCCGACACCGGGAGGGGAGCCATGTCGGAGCTCGACGTCGCCGAGCTGCACCGCCGGGCGGTGGGCCAGTGGCAGAAGGCGCTCGCAGCCGTGGGACCGGACGACTGGGGGCGGGCAACACCGTGCTCGGGATGGGACGTGCACGCGCTGGTCAACCACGTCGTGGGGGAGGAGCTGTGGACCGTCCCCCTGCTCGAGGGCGCGACGATCGAGCAGGTCGGCGACCGGTTCGACGGCGACCTGCTCGGCGACCCCGTGACGGCGGCGCGCCGGGCCAGCTCCGCCGCGCTGGCCGCGATCGCCGCCGTCGACCGCTATGCCCCGCAGGGCGGCACCGTGCACCTGTCGTACGGCGACGAGCGGGTCGAGGAGTACGTCCGGCAGCTCAGCGCCGACCACCTCATCCACGGGTGGGACCTCGCGGTGGCCGTCAACGCGGACACCCGCCTCGACCCGGAGATCGTCGACGAGGTGGCCCGGTGGTTCGAGCAACGGGAGCAGCTCTACCGCGAGGCCGGCATGATCGCGGACCGGGTGGACGCCGACGGCGACCCGCAGACCAGGCTGCTCGCCGCCTTCGGGCGGGACGCGCGGTGGGCGGCTGCCGCCTGAGGACGTATCCTGAGAGGTCGTCCCCCACACCCAACGCACTCTGCGAGGTTGCACCGTGCCCACCGCCACCGCGGCCCATGCCACCCAGACCGGGGCGGCCGAGTCGCTGTTCCCGCGTCTGGAACCGTTGCTGCCGTCCGTCCAGAAGCCCATCCAGTACGTCGGCGGCGAGCTGAACTCGACGCCGAAGGAGTGGGGAGACGACGAGTCCACCGTTCGGTGGGCGCTGATGTACCCCGACGCCTACGAGGTCGGCCTGCCCAACCAGGGCGTGCAGATCCTCTACGAGGTGCTCAACGAGCGCGACTGGATCGTCGCCGAGCGCACCTACTCCGTGTGGCCCGACATGGAGAAGGTCATGCGGAAGCACGGCATCCCGCAGTTCACCGTCGACAACCACCGTTCGGTGCGCGCGTTCGACCTGTTCGGCATCTCGTTCTCGACCGAGCTCGGCTACACCAACCTGCTCACCGCGCTCGACCTGGCTGGCATCCCGCTGCACGCGCGCGACCGCGGCGAGGACGACCCGATCGTGATCGCGGGCGGCCACGCGGCGTTCAACCCCGAGCCGATCGCCGACTTCCTCGACGCCGCCGTCCTCGGCGATGGCGAGGAGATCGTGCTGAAGATCTCCGACGTCGTCCGCGAGTGGAAGGCCGAGGGCCGGCCCGGCCGCGACGGCCGCATGCCGCGCGAGGAGCTGCTCTACCGACTTGCGGTCTCCGGCGCGGTCTACGTCCCGGCGTTCTACGACGTGGAGTACCTCCCCGACGGCCGCATCAAGCGCGTCGCGCCCAACACCTCCGGTGTGCCGTGGCGTGTGCACAAGCACACGCTGATGGACCTCGACGCGTGGCCGTACCCGAAGAAGCCGCTGGTGCCGCTGGCCGAGACCGTGCACGAGCGCTACTCGGTCGAGATCTTCCGCGGCTGCACCCGCGGCTGCCGGTTCTGCCAGGCCGGCATGATCACCCGGCCCGTGCGCGAGCGGTCGATCACCACGATCGGCGAGATGGTCGACAACGGCATCAAGAAGTCCGGCTTCGAAGAGGTCGGGCTGCTGTCGCTGTCCAGCGCCGACCACACCGAGATCGGGGACATCGCCAAGGGTCTCGCCGACCGCTACGACGGCAGCAACGTCTCGCTGTCGCTGCCCTCCACGCGTGTCGACGCCTTCAACATCACGCTGGCCAACGAGTTCTCCCGCAACGGCCGCCGCTCCGGGCTGACCTTCGCCCCCGAGGGCGGGTCGGAGCGGATGCGCAAGGTGATCAACAAGATGGTCACCGAGGAGGACCTGATCCGGACCGTCGCGACGGCGTACTCCCACGGCTGGCGGCAGGTGAAGCTCTACTTCATGTGTGGCCTGCCGACCGAGACCGATGAAGACGTCCTCGAGATCGCCGACCTCGCCAAGAAGGTGATCGCCAAGGGCCGCGAGGTGTCCGGCCGCAACGACATCCGTTGCACGGTGTCGATCGGTGGCTTCGTGCCCAAGCCGCACACGCCGTTCCAGTGGGCCGCCCAGCTCGACTGGCAGACCACCGACGAGCGGCTGCGGAAGCTGCGCGACGCGGTGCGCTCCGACAAGCGCTACGGCCGCGCGATCGGCTTCCGCTACCACGACGGCCGCCCCGGCATCATCGAGGGCCTGCTGTCGCGCGGTGACCGCCGCGTCGGGCGGATCATCGAGGAGGTCTGGCGCGACGGCGGCCGCTTCGACGGCTGGAGCGAGCACTTCTCCTTCGAGCGCTGGGAGTCCGCCGCCGAGCGCGCGCTGGCCGGCACGCCCGTCGACCTCGACTGGTACACCACCCGCGAGCGCGACTACGCCGAGGTGCTGCCCTGGGACCACCTCGACTCCGGCCTCGACAAGGACTGGCTGTGGGAGGACTGGCAGGACGCCATCGACCCCGACTCCGACGTGGAGGTCGAGGACTGCCGCTGGACCCCGTGCTACGACTGCGGCGTCTGCCCGCAGATGGACACCGAGATCCAGATCGGCCCCACCGGCAAGAAGCTCCTGCCGCTCACGGTGGTGTGACGTGAGCGGGTCGTCGTCGGCCGCCGTGCGGGTCGCCGGCCCGGCCGACCGGTCCGTCATCGCGCGGCTGAGGCGCGCGTGGGCCGAGGAGCAGGCCGGCGAGGTCATCGACGACCCCGACTTCGACGCCGCCTTCGCCGGCTGGGCCGAGCGGGAGGAGTCGCAGCGCGTCACCTGGCTGGTCAGTCTCGACGGCGTAGACGTCGGGATGCTGAACATGCTGGTCTTCGAGCGCATGCCGCGTCCCGGCGATGTCGTCACCGGCCGGCCCACGAAGTGGGGCTACATCGCGAACGTGTACGTCGATGAGGCGCACCGTGACGGCGGCCTCGGCCGGCTGCTCCTCGACGCCGCGTCGACGTACGCCGAGGAGCACCGGTTCGCCCGCCTGGTGCTGAGCCCGTCGGAGCGGTCGGTGTCGTTCTACACCCGCGCGGGCTTCGTCCCCGCGACGAGCCTGCTGATCAAGCCGCTCGTCTGAAGGCTCGGGCCGGCCGCGCGGTCAGAGCACGTCGAACGATGTACCGCGCGTGTGCGTCGCCGTCGTGCCGCTCGAGGTCGGGCGCGTGCCGCCGACCCACGTGGAGCGCTTCTGCCAGATGTGGTCGAAGTTCCGCCGGTAGTTCCAGAACACGCCGCGCCGCGGGATGTGCACGGTCAGCTCGTCGCCGTTCAGCGAGCGGTCGGACCAGTTCTGCGAGCCGGTCCACACGTGCCAGCCGGGCTTGCCCTTGCCGTAGCGGCCGCCCACGATCCAGTACTTCGTGTGGGTGAACACGTCGATCTCGCCCTTGTTGTTGCGGTCGGCGTCCGGCGTCTTGATGAGCACACCGTTGCGGGCCAGGATCGTCACGACCCGGCCGCCGGCGTCGCTCTCGAGCACCTTGATGTTGCAGCCGTGCCGGCTCAGGTCGGCCACCTTCTTGGCGAGGTAGACGCCGCGCTTGCCGTTCCAGCCGTACATGTTGATCCGGATCATCGTGCGGCCGGCGATGCCGGCGTCGCCGACTTTGCCCTTGCAGCGCACGCGCTTGAGCCGGTTGAGCACCGGATCGTTGGCCTTGGTGTTCTTGTAGCGCGGGTAGACGGTGATGTCGTAGTCGCCGACCGAGGTGTTGATGAACGGGTGCTTGCGCGGCTTGTCGTGCTTCATCGAGTTGAAGACGTCGCGCAGCCGGTTGTGCAGCACCCGGCGGTTGTTGGTGGTGAACAGGTCGTTCCACTGCGTCTTCGCGCCGAAGCCGGTGAGGTTCACCGACCCGAACATCACCACGTTCTGCGCCGTACCGATGTCGCTGAACAGGTAGAACTTCGAGTGCAGGTTGCCGGTCTTGCCGCGGCAGGACCGCTTGCAGATGTGCAGGAAGCTCTTCTTCTCGACGTTCTTGCCGAGCACCCGCTGCAGCCGCTTGGTCTGCCGCGACGTCCAGTTGCCGTTGAGGAGCACTTGCACCTTCACGCCGCGCCGCTTCGCGCGGATCAACGCGTCGGTGATGTCCTTGCGGTCGTTGGAGTACGCCGCGATGCGGATCCGCGAGCCCGGGACGGCGGCGTCGATCGTGTTCGCGATCTTCGTCAACAGCCGTTCCTTGGCAGGGAAGTCGCCCCACGGGTTGTTGAAGACGGCGCCGTCGCGCGGCTTGTACGCCGAGGCAGAGGTGGCGGTGCCGCCGATGATCAGGGTCGCCGCAAGAAGCGCGACAAGGATCTTCCTGGTCACGTGAGTGTGTTCCCCCAGTTCCTGGTCCCGAGTGGCCATGCGCGCGGGGCGGAGTCCCCCGCCCGGATCGTGCCGGGTACGCGCTGTCGTTGACGGAACAGGCTAGGGCATCAGGAAGTGCCGCTTCGTAAGGGGTCCGGCCTCCGGTCGGGCAGCGCGTCCTCGACGTACCTGCGCTTCGAGACCATCCAGCCGGTGACGAGCTGGGGGATCGATAGCAGGGTCAACAGGATCAGCGGCACCGTCCAGCTCTCGGTGACGTCGTGCACCACCCCAACCGCGAAGGGGCCCACGGCGGCGATCAGGTAGCCGACGCCCTGCGTGAACCCGGACAGCGCCGCGGTGCCGCCGCTGGTGCGCGCCCGCAGCCCGATCAGTGTGAGCGCGACCGGGAACACCGCCGTGGCCGTGCCCAGCGCGGCCGCCCACACCCAGGCGCCGGCCACGGGCGCGAAGACCAGGCCGAGGTAGCCGACCGGGTAGAGCGCGATCAGGCCGAGGATGACCGGCGCCGGGTTGGCCATCCGGGCGGTCACCGTCGGCAGCCAGAGCGAAAGCGGGATGCTGGCGCCGGTGATGACGCCGAGCAGCACGCCGGCCGTCGCGGGGGAGAAGCCGGCGTCGCGGTAGACCTGCGCGAACCAGCCGAACAACGAGTACGCCTGCGTCGACTGCAGGCCGAAGAACACGGCCATCAGCCAGCCCAGCTTCGTCCGCGCCACCTGACTGAGTCGCACCTCGACCGGGCCCCGCTCCAGCGCGCTGTCGTGGCGCAGAAGCGCCACCCACGGGATCGCGGCGACGAGCGCGGTCACCGCCCAGATGCCCAGGCCGTCGCGCCAGCTCCCGGTGGCCTCGCTGATCGGGACCGTCGTCATCGAGGCGAGCGTGAGCCCGACCGCCATCGAGGTCGTGTAGATCGAGGTGAGCAGGCCGACGCGGCTGGGGAAGTGCAGCTTGACCAGCGACGGCAGCAACACGTTCGCCGCGGCCATCCCCGCGAGCCCGAGGAGCGACAGCAGCAGGAACGCGAGTGCGTCGTCGGTGCGGGACCGCAGCCCGAGCCCGACGACCACGCAGAGCAGCGCGCCGAGCGTCACACGGTGCAGGCCGAGCCGCGCCGCCACGCCGGGCGTGAGCATCCCGAAGGTCGCGAAGGCCAGCACGGGCAGCGTGGTGAGCACCCCGGCGACCGTCGAGCTCATCGACAGGTCGGCGGTGACCTCGGCCAGGACCGGCCCCACCGACACCGCGGCCGGCCGGAGGTTGAACGACACGACGACGATGCCGACCAGCACGAGGAGACGCTCCATCCGCGTGTCCTGGTGCGTCCCGGGCCGATCCACGCTCGTCATCGTCCCAGCCGTCCGCGTCGCCGGACGGCCCGGGGCCGGAGGGTGGGACGGCCACCGCCGCCGCCTACGCTGCTCGGGTGCGTGACCAACCCGAGCAGCAGGCCCCACCGGTGCAGCGGCTGCGCGTGCGCTACGCCAAGCGCGGCCGGCTGCGGTTCACCAGCCACCGGGACTTCTCTCGGGCCTTCGAACGCGCGCTGGTGCGCGCCCAGGTGCCGGTCGCGTACTCCTCGGGCTTCAACCCGCACCCGCGGATCTCGTACGCCGGAGCCTCGCCGACCGGTGCGGCCAGCGAGGCGGAGTATCTCGAGATCGGCCTGGCCGAGGAGGTCGACCCCGCGGCGCTCGGCCGGGCGCTCGACGAGGCGCTGCCGCCCGGTCTCGACGTGCTCGAGGTCGTGGTCTCGCCCGGCGGTTCGCTCGCCGACCGGCTGGAGGCCAGCCACTGGCGGATCACTCTCGAGGTGCCGGAGGAGCGGGTGGCCGAGGCGGTCGCGGCGTTCCTCGCCGCCGACGAGGTGCCGGTCGAGCGGATGACCAAGAAGGGGCTGCGGACGTTCGACTGCCGTGCGGCGGTCGTGTCCCTGGCCACACACGCCTCCCCGCAGCGGCCGGGGGAGTGTGCGATACTCGACCTGGTCCTGCGGCACGGAACCCCGTCCGTGAGACCCGACGACATCCTCGCCGGACTGCGTGCAGTGGCCGGGCTCGAGGTGCCAGGAGCTCCCTTGCAGGAGCGGCTGGCACAGGGCCCCCTGGACACGGAGACCGGCGCGGTGGGAGACCCGTTCGCGCCCGACCGCGACACGGCCTGACCGATGGTGACAGCTTCGGTCGCGGAGGTCGCTGACCGCGGACCGCGCAGGCGGACGCTCACCGTCAGGGCGTCGCCGCCACCGCAAGCTTGCGTCCACTCGGCCCGGCCGGGATCGGACGACTGACACGCCCCGCGTGAGCACGACCGGCACGATCGGTCCGGCCTACCCGCGGGAGCCGAGGAGAGCAGATGCTCGACAGCGACACCCCAGGCGAGAACGCCACCCCCGACAGCACCCTCAGCAGCACCGAGAACCCCGAGTCTTCCGCTACGAGCGACACCCAGGACAACACTGGGGACAACGCTGCGGTCCCCGCGAAGAAGACGGCCGCGAAGCGGGCCACGAAGAAGGCGGCGGCCAAGTCCACGGCGAAGAAGTCCACCGCCAAGAAGACCGCCGCGAAGCGGACCACGAAGAAGGCCGCCGCCGAGCCCGCACCTGCGGAGCCGGCCGCTGAGCAGCCGACTGAGCCGCCCGCCGAGCCGCCTGCCGAGCAGCCGACCGCGGAGTCGGCCGAGCAGCCCGCCAAGAAGACCGCCAAGAAGGCTGCGACGAAGTCGACGGCGAAGAAGACCACCGCCAAGAAGGCGACGGCGAAGAAGACCGCGGCGAAGCGGACCACGAAGAAGGCCGCCGCCGAGCCCGCTCCCGAGCAGCCGACGTCCGAGGCGGCCCCCGCCGAGACCCCTCCGGAGTCCGCTACCGAGGCCGCAGCGACCGAGGCGACCCCCGTGGGCGGGGTCGCCCCGCTGTTCCAGCCGCCGGACGTCACGAAGGCCCGTCCCGCCCGCAAGCGCACCACCAAGAAGGCTGCCGCCGCCGAGCCGGAAAAGGCTCCTGACGAGGCCGCGCAGACCGGCGAGACGGCCGAGCAGCCCCAGCAGCCCGAGCAGGCCGAGCAGGCCGAGGGCGAGCAGGCTGAGCGGCCTGGGCAGACCGAGCAGCAGGAGCAGGGCGAGGGCGGCACGCCGCGCCGCCGGCGCCGCCGCGGCGGCCGGCGCCGCCGCAAGAGCGGTGGCGGCGAGAACGGCGAGTCCTCGTCGACCGACGAGAGCTCCGAGCAGCAGCCCGCCGACGCCGCCCCCGAGAAGGCGGCCGCGAAGGCCGGCGACAGGTCGGACCAGAAGTCCGAGAAGTCCGAGAAGTCCGAGGAGTCCGGGGACAAGGCCGGCGAGCAGGGCGACCAGGACGGCGAGGGCGGGTCCGGCACGTCCACCAGCCGTCGCCGCCGCCGTCGACGGCGCTCCGGCGAGGACGGCGACGCGGGTGGCGCCGACGACCCGGAGAACACCGTCACCCGGGTGCGCAAAGCCCGCAGCCCCGAGGACGAGATCACCGCAGTGAGCGGTTCGACCCGTCTCGAGGCCAAGAAGCAGCGCCGCCGCGAGGGCCGCGAGGCCGGCCGTCGCCGCGCCCCGATCGTGAGCGAGGCGGAGTTCCTCGCCCGCCGCGAGTCGGTCGACCGCGTCATGGTGATCCGGCAGCGCGAGGACCTCACCCAGATCGCGGTGCTCGAGGACAAGGTCCTCGTCGAGCACTACGTCGCGCGGGAGTCCCAGACCTCCCTGATCGGCAACATCTACCTCGGCCGCGTCCAGAACGTCCTGCCCTCGATGGAGGCGGCGTTCATCGACATCGGCAAGGGCCGCAACGCGGTGCTCTACGCCGGCGAGGTCAACTGGGACTCGCTCGGTGCCGGCAACGGCCCGCGCAAGATCGAGCAGGTGCTCAGGTCCGGCCAGAACGTCCTGGTCCAGGTCACCAAGGACCCGGTCGGCCACAAGGGCGCCCGGCTGACCAGCCAGATCAGCCTGCCCGGCCGGTTCCTGGTCTACGTGCCCGACGGCACCACCAGCGGCATCTCCCGCAAGCTGCCCGACACCGAGCGCAACCGGCTCAAGTCGCTGCTCAAGGAGATCGTCCCCGAGAGCGCCGGAGTGATCGTGCGCACGGCCGCCGAGGGCGCCAGCGAGGAGGAGCTGACCCGCGACGTCGAGCGGCTCAAGGCCCGCTGGGAGGACATCG
>NZ_CAMPGZ010000025.1 GCF_946885725.1 uncultured Nocardioides sp. | reverse complement strand
GCGGGATGCGGCAGCGCGCGATGATCGCGATGGCGCTGGTCAACGACCCCAAGCTGCTGATCGCCGACGAGCCGACGACCGCGCTCGACGTGACGGTGCAGGCGCAGATCCTCGACCTGCTGCAGGAGCTGCAGCGGGAGTTCAACTCCGCGATCATCATCATCACCCACGACCTGGGCGTGGTGGCCGAGCTGGCCGACGACACCCTGGTGATGTACGGCGGTCGGTGCGTCGAGTACGGCCCGACCAAGGAGATCCTCACCCACCCGGAGATGCCCTACACGTGGGGTCTGCTCTCCAGCGTCCCCGACGTCACGGGTGACACCGACGCGCGGCTGATCCCGATCCCGGGCAACCCGCCGAGCCTGCTCGACCCGCCGTCGGGCTGCTCGTTCCACCCGCGGTGCCTGCACAAGGACAAGGTGCCGGGTGACCTCTGCCGCACCGAGCTCCCCGAGCTGGTGCCCGGCAGCCGTGGCACGCACCACCTGAAGCGCTGCCACCTGGCCAACGCAGACGCGATCTACGAGACCGAGATCCTGCCCGAGATCGCACCCGACCTGGTCGACATCATCACCGACGACGCAGTTGGCGACATCCCGCCTGCGCCGGAAGGCCGGTAGAGCACAATGACTTCTATGACTCAAACGGGCGTCACGCCTGCGCACGCTGCCGAGGACCGCGGCTCCGGCCCGATCCTCGAGGTCTCGAACCTCACCAAGCACTTCCCGGTCCGGTCCTCCGGCCTGATCCGCCGGACGATCGGCCAGGTGCAGGCGGTCGACGGCGTTTCTTTCCAGGTGCAGCGCGGACAGGCGCTCGGGCTCGTCGGTGAGTCCGGCTGCGGCAAGTCCACGACCGGTCGCCTGATCACCCGGCTCTACGACCCCACCGCCGGATCGATGAAGTTCGACGGTCGCGAGATCGCGAACCTCAGCAACAAGCAGATGCTCCCGCTCCGCAGCGAGATCCAGATGATCTTCCAGGATCCCTACAGCTCGCTGAACCCGCGGCACACCGTCGGCACGATCGTCGGCACGCCGCTGCGCGTGCACAAGATGGTGCCGGAGAAGCAGGTCCTCAACCGGGTCCGCGAGCTCCTCGAGGTCGTCGGCCTGAACCCGGAGCACTACAACCGGTACCCCAACGAGTTCTCCGGCGGCCAGCGCCAGCGCATCGGCATCGCCCGGGCGCTCGCCCTCCAGCCGAAGCTGCTCGTGGCCGACGAGCCGGTCTCCGCTCTCGACGTGTCGATCCAGGCGCAGGTGGTCAACCTGCTCCAGGACGTGCAGAAGGAGTTCGGGATCGCGTTCCTGTTCATCGCGCACGACCTTGCGATCGTCCGGCACTTCTGCCCGGAGATCGCGGTGATGTACCTCGGCAAGATCGCCGAGATCGGCGACCGCGAGACCCTCTACAACCGGCCGCACCACCCCTACACCCAGGCGCTGCTCTCCGCGGCCCCCGACGTCAAGCAGGCGGCCATCGGTGGTCGGCGCGAGCGGATCCGGCTCGAGGGCGACGTGCCCAGCCCGATCAACCCGCCGTCCGGCTGCCGGTTCCGCACCCGCTGCTGGCGCGCCGAGGACATCTGCGCCAAGGTCGAGCCCCCGCTGCTGCAGATCGGTGAGCGGCACAAGGTGGCCTGCCACTTCGCCGGCGAGTACGACGCTGTCGG
This sequence comes from uncultured Nocardioides sp., assembly GCF_946885725.1. The sequence continues at coordinate 24,084 of NZ_CAMPGZ010000025.1, read as the reverse complement.
CGACAAGCCGGCCCCGGCGACGCTGGCGGCGCTCGGCGTCAACCGGCAGGGCGAGAAGGTCGCCGAGACCACGGTGACGCCCGAGGAGCTCGGCGCACCCGGCTACGCCACCACCTGGACTCCGCTCGAGGAGCACCGCAGGGCCTCCGCCGCGCTGGCCGGCTGACCGCTCCTCAGCGCGTCGGACCAGCCACCTAGGCTGATCCCGTGGACGGCCTGTTCGACATCGACCGAACCGACCTGCCCGCCGGCAACCCGGCGGGCACGTCGGGCGGCACGCTCGCGGGCAACACGCACGCCTCCGCACCGCTCGCTGTCCGGATGCGTCCGCGCACGCTCGACGAGCTCGTCGGCCAGGAGCAGCTGAAGGAGCCCGGCTCGCCCCTGCGCCGCCTGGTCGAGGGCGACCAGCCGATGTCGCTGCTGCTGTGGGGTCCGCCCGGAACGGGCAAGACCACCATCGCCTCGATCGTGTCCCGGCAGACCGACCGGCAGTTCGTCGAGGTGTCGGCGGTGGCCGCCGGGGTCAAGGAGGTGCGCGCCGCGATCGACGCCGCCCGGCAGCGGCTCACCCGCGGAGGCGGCGAGACCGTGCTGTTCGTCGACGAGGTGCACCGGTTCACCAAGGCCCAGCAGGACGCACTGCTGCCCGGCGTCGAGAACCGCTGGGTGACGCTGGTCGCTGCCACGACGGAGAACCCGTTCTTCTCCGTGATCTCGCCGCTGCTGTCCCGCTCGCTGCTGCTGACGCTGGAGTCGTTGACGGACGAGGACATCGCCGGGGTCATCGACCAGGCGCTCGTCGACGAGCGCGGCCTCGCCGGTGAGGTCACCCTCGACGACGACGCCCGCGCGCACCTCGTCCGGCTCGCCGGAGGCGACGCGCGGCGGGCGCTGACCTACCTCGAGGCCGCCGCGGGAGCCGCGACCGCGACGGGCTCGACCGTCGTCGACCTGGCCACCGCCGAGAAGGCCGTCGACCGCGCCGCGGTGCGCTACGACCGGCAGGGCGACCAGCACTACGACGTGATCAGCGCGTTCATCAAGAGCGTGCGCGGCTCCGACGCCGACGCCGCCCTGCACTACCTCGCCCGGATGATCGAGGCGGGGGAGGACCCGCGGTTCATCGCGCGCCGCCTGGTCATCCTCGCCTCGGAAGACATCGGTCTCGCCGACCCGACCGCGCTCACGACCGCGGTGGCGGCGGCGCAGGCGGTGCAGCTGATCGGCATGCCCGAGGGTCGGCTCAACCTGGCCCAGGCCACGATCGCTCTCGCGCTCGCGCCGAAGTCCAACGCGGTCACGACCGCCATCTCGGCCGCGTCCGCCGACGTCCGCGCCGGCAAGGTCGGCCCGGTGCCCAGCCACCTGCGCGACGCGCACTACGCCGGCTCGAAGAAGATCGGCCACGGCAAGGGCTACGTCTACGCGCACGACGAGCCGTTCGGGATCGCCGAGCAGCAGTACGCCCCCGACGTCGTCGCCGACGCGGAGTACTACCAGCCCACGTCGCTCGGTGCGGAGGCCGCGCTCAAGGAGCGCTGGCAGCGCGTCCGTCGGATGGTCCGCGGGGAGGACGGAAGCGACGGGCGGGCAGGCAACGCTCGACCGGCGTCAGGGTAGGGTCGGGGACCATGGATTCCGGGGTCGGCTGGCTGCTCGCTGTCGCGGTGGCCGCCTGCGTCGTCAGCGCCGCAGCGCTGCTCGCCGGGGTCGTCCTGGCGCGGTCGTCCCGCCGTGCGCGAGCCCGGCTCGAGGGCGAGCTCGCCGCGTCTCGCGAGGAGCTCCAGGCCCTGCACAAACGGCTCGACGGCCTGTCCCGCCAGGTGGAGCCGGCCCGCTCGCCGCGGTCGGCCCGGTCGGCGGACGAGGAGTTCGTGATCACGACCGCCGGCCTGCCCGAGCCTCGGCGCAGCGACGAGGTTGCGCCGTCCGACGTACCGGACCGGCAGCTGACCGCCAAGGAGTTCACGTCGGTCGCGCTGGGGGAGTCGTTGGTGACGCTCGCGTCGCTGGCGTACGGCGTGCGCCGCGCGCTGTCGCCCGAGAACCGCAACCGCATCGCCTTCGAGATGCGCCGCGAGGTGCGGCGCGCTCGCAAGCAGCGCAAGGCCGACCTGAAGGAGGCCAAGCGGCGCCTGCGGGCCGAAGCGTTCGTCACCGACTCCGCGGAGGACGCAGCATGAGCCGGCTCCTGTGGTTCGTCGCAGGTGCGGGCGCCGGGGTCTACGGACTCACCAAGGCGCGTCGCGCCGCCGATGCGCTGACGCCCGAGGGCCTCGCCGACCGGCTGGCCGGGCTGTCCGTGGGACTGCACCTGTTCGGCGAGGAGGTCCGCGCCGGCATGGCCGAGAAGGAAACCGAGTTGCGCAGCAGACTCGGCACCGCGCTTGATGGACAGAGCAGCAAGAACGAGATCGAGAGTGGTCTCGACAGGCTCGACCACCCGGACGGTGGTCTCGACAGGCTCGACCACCCGAAGCACACGACGAGAGAGGGCAACGACTGATGGACACCGCGGAGGTACGCCGCCGGTTCATCGCGCACTTCGAGGCGCGTGGACACCGGGCGGTGCCGTCTGCCTCGTTGCTGCTCGACGACCCGAACCTGCTGTTCGTCAACGCCGGCATGGTGCCGTTCAAGCCGTACTTCCTCGGCCAGGAGACGCCGCCGTACTCCCGCGCGGTGAGCATCCAGAAGTGCGTGCGCACGCCCGACATCGAGGACGTCGGCAAGACGACGCGGCACGGCACGTTCTTCGAGATGTGCGGCAACTTCTCGTTCGGGGACTACTTCAAGGAAGGCGCGATCGAGTACGCCTGGGAGCTGGTCACCGGCTCCCGCGACCGCGGCGGCTTCGGCTTCGACGAGTCCAGGCTCTACCCCAGCGTCTACGCGGACGACCCGGAGGCGCTCGAGCTCTGGAAGAAGGTCACCGGACTGCCCGAGGAGCGCATCCTGCGCCTGGGCAAGAAGGAGAACTACTGGTCGATGGGCGTGCCGGGCCCCGGCGGCCCGTGCGCGGAGATCCTCTACGACCGGGGTCCCGAGTGGGGTCCCGACTTCGACCCGACGCAGCTGGGTCCCGACATGCCCGTCGAGCTCGAGGACCGGCTGCTCGAGATCTGGAACCTCGTGTTCATGCAGGACGAGCTGAGCGCGGTGCGCAGCAAGAGCGACTTCGACATCGCCGGCTCGCTGCCGAAGAAGAACATCGACACGGGCATGGGCCTCGAGCGGGTCGCGTTCCTGCTCCAGGGCAAGGCCAACATGTACGAGATCGATGTCATGTTCCCGGTCATCGAGAAGGCCCAGGAGCTCACCGGCCGCCGCTACGGCAAGGACCACGACGACGACGTCCGGTTCCGCGTGGTCGCCGACCACGTGCGGTCGTCGATGATGCTCATCGCTGACGGCGTCACGCCCGGCAACGAGGCGCGCGGCTACGTGCTGCGCCGCCTGCTCCGTCGCGCGGTCCGCTCGATGCGGCTGCTCGGCTGCGAGGACCGCGTGCTGCCCGAGCTGATGCCGGTCAGCCGCGACAAGATGGGCGAGTCCTACACCCAGCTGCACCACGACTGGGCGCGGATCAGCGCCGTCGCGTACGCCGAGGAGGACGCGTTCCGCCAGACGCTGCGGACCGGCACGTCGATCTTCGACATGGCGGCCCAGGAGGCGAAGGCCAGCGGCCAGACCGTGCTGTCCGGCGCCAAGGCGTTCGCGCTGCACGACACCTACGGCTTCCCGATCGACCTCACCCTCGAGATGGCGGCCGAGCAGGGCCTCAAGGTCGACGAGGGAGAGTTCCGCCGGCTGATGACCGAGCAGCGCGAGCGCGCCAAGGCGGACGCCAAGGCCAAGAAGGGCCAGCACGCCTCGGCCGGCGCCTACCGCACGGTGGCCGACCAGCTCGGCCGGGCGGTGGAGTTCACCGGGTACGACGAGGTCGTCACCGAGGCGCGCGTCGGCGGCCTGATCGACGCGTCCGGCACGACGATCCCGTCGGCGAACGAGGGCAGCGAGATCGAGCTCGTCCTCGACCGCACCCCGTTCTACGCCGAGGGCGGCGGGCAGCTCGCCGACCAGGGCGTCATCGAGCTGAGCAACGGCGCGCGCATCGAGGTGCTCGACGTGCAGTCGCCGATCACCGGCCTGATCGTGCACCAGGCCCGCGTGCTGTCGGGCGAGGTCACGGTCGGCGAGGCGGCGCACGCGACGGTCGACGTCGAGCGGCGCCGGTCCATCAGCCGCGCCCACACCGCGACCCACATGGTGCACAAGGCGTTCCGCGAGGCGCTCGGCGAGACCGCGACGCAGGCGGGCTCGGAGAACGCACCCGGCCGGTTCCGCTTCGACTTCTCCGCCACCGGCGCCGTACCGCAGTCCGCGATGGTCGACGTCGAGGCCCGCGTCAACGACCTGGTGCTCGCCGACCTCGCGGTGCACGCCGAGATCATGACCCAGGAGGAGGCCCTCCGCAGCGGCGCGATGGCGCTGTTCGGCGAGAAGTACGGCGACCAGGTCCGCGTCATCTCGGTCGGCGACTGGGCCCGCGAGCTGTGCGGCGGCACGCACGCCGGCCGCAGCGGCCAGCTCGGCGTGATCAAGCTGCTCGGCGAGTCGTCGATCGGCTCCGGCGTGCGCCGGGTCGAGGCGCTGGTGGGCGGCGACGCCTACCGCTTCCTTGCCCGCGAGCACGTGCTCGTCGCGCAGCTCAGCGAGGCGCTGAAGGCGCGCCCCGAGGAGCTGCCCGAGCGGGTCAACGACCTCGTCGCGCGACTTCGTGCGGCCGAGAAGGAGATCGAGAAGGTGCGGATGGCGCAGCTGCTCGCCTCCGCCGGCGAGCTCGCCGCGAGCGCGAAGGACGTCTACGGCGTGAGCTTCGTCGGCCGCCGCGTTGACGGCGCCAACGCCGGCGACGTACGCAAGCTGGCGCTCGACATCCGCGGCCGGATGCCGGCCGACCGTCCGGGCGTGGTCGCGCTCATCGGGTCGAGCAACGACAAGCCGGCCGTGGTGGTCGCGGTCAACGAGACCGGCCGGTCCTGGGGCATCTCCGCCAACGCGCTGGTGCGCGTCGCCGCGCAGGCGCTCGGCGGCTCGGGCGGCGGCAAGGACGACGTGGCCCAGGGCGGCGGCGCCGACCTGACGCACGTGGACCAGGCGCTCGTGGACGTCGAGCACGCGGTGGGACGGGCGGCCACCTCCCGTTGAGCGCCGGGCAGTTCCGTCCCGGCGTCCGGCTCGGCGTGGACGTCGGGGACGTCCGCATCGGCGTCGCCCGGTCCGACCCCTCGGGTCTGATCGCCACGCCGGTCGAGACGGTACGGCGAGGTGCGGGCGACCTGGCGCGCCTGCGCGCGCTCGTCGAGGAGGAGGGCGCGGTCGAGGTCGTGATCGGCTTGCCGCGGAGCCTGTCCGGGGGCGAGGGCCCGGCGGCCGCCAAGGTCCGCGTCTTCGCCGCCCAGGTCGCCGAGGCGGTCGCACCGGTGCCGGTGCGGCTGTGCGACGAGCGGCTCAGTACCGTTTCGGCTGAAGCAACCCTGCGCGAACTGGGTAAGAAGGGCAGCAAGAGACGTGCCGTGGTCGACCAGGCCGCGGCCGTGGTGATCCTGCAGAACGCGCTCGAGACCGAGCGCAGCACAGGATCCGCGCCGGGGGAGCTCGTCGCGGCGCCGGGGCAGTCGACCGGGACCGCGTGAGCATGCAGGACGTGACGTTGCAGGTACGGGGCCCGGCCATGGATAGGTGTGAACGAAGCCGTTGAGCGACATCGGACTCCCTCTCAAGTCCCATCGCGCCAAGCGACCTCGCCGCGGTCTGGGCTGCCTGGCGATGCTCCTGCTGCTGGCGCTGCTGGCCGGCGGGCTCTACTGGGGTGCCACCACCGGCATCCAGGCGGTGCGGGACCGGTTCAGCGAGGCTGAGGACTATCCCGGGCCCGGCCGCGGCTCGGTGCTGGTCGAGGTGGAGGAGGGTGACACCTCCACCGACATCGGCCGCTCCCTCGTCGACAAGGACGTGGTGGCCAGCCTCGAGGCGTTCACCGACGCCGCGCGCACCAACCCCGACTCCACGGGCATCCAGGTCGGCTTCTACGAGCTCAAGAAGGAGATGCCGGCCGCCGACGCTCTCGACGTGCTGGTGAACCCGGACAACCTGATCCAGACCGCGGTGACCATCCCCGAAGGCCTCCGGCTCGCGCAGATCGTCGAGATCCTGGCCAAGCAGACCGACTTCGGCGCCAAGCAGTTCGAGACGGTCCTGGACGAGCCGAAGACGATCGGGCTCCCGTCGTACGCCGACGGCAACGCCGAGGGCTACCTGTTCCCGGCCACCTACGCGTTCCGGCCCAACGACAAGCCGGTCGACATGCTCAGCCAGATGGTGGCGCGGTGGAAGCAGGCGGCGCAGGACGCCAACCTGGAGGCGCGCGCCGAGGAGCTCGGCTACACACCGCACGAGCTGATGACGGTCGCCAGCCTGGTCGAGTCCGAGGCCAACCGCGACCAGGACCGCGGCAAGGTCGCCCGCGTGATCTACAACCGCCTCGAGACCGACGCGACCGACAAGATGCTGCAGATCGACGCCACGGTGAACTACGCGCTCGGCCGTGACCTTGGCCTCGGTCTCACCGAGGAGGACCTCCAGGTCGACTCGCCGTACAACACCCGCCGCTACCCGGGCCTGCCCCCGGGCCCGATCGAGGCGCCGGGCGACAAGGCCATCGAGGCCGCTGCCAACCCGCCCGAGGGCGACTGGGTCTACTACGTCACGGTCAACCTCGACACCGGCGAGACGAAGTTCACCGACGACTACGACGAGTTCCTGAAGTTCAAGAACGGCGAGCTCGCCGAGTACTGCGAGTCCTCGGACCGGTGCTGATCCGGCGCTGTGCGGTGCTGGGCAGCCCGATCGCCCACTCGCTCTCACCCGTGCTGCACCGGGCGGCGTATGCCCACCTCGGCCTGGACTGGGAGTACGACGCCCGCGAGGTGCGCGAGGACGAGCTCGCGGACTTCATCGCCGGTCTCGACGACTCGTGGGCCGGGCTGTCGCTCACGATGCCGCTCAAGCGGGCGGTCGTGCCGCTGCTCGACGAGATGAGCGACCGGGCCCGGCAGGCGCGGGCCGCGAACACGGTCGTCTTCGAGGACGCGGGGGAGCAGCGCCGTCTGGTCGGCCACAACACCGACATCCCCGGCGCCGCGGCCGCGCTCCGCGAGCGGCACGACGGACCGGTCGACCGTGCCGTGGTGCTCGGTGGCGGTGCGACCGCGGCCTCGGTGCTGCTGGCGCTGGCCGACATGGGCTGTCGCGAGGCGGTGCTGCTGGTGCGCGACCCGGCCCGCACGACCGAGACCCTGGAGGCGGTCGGGCGCCACCCGACGCCACCCACCGTCGAGGCCGCCGTCCTCGGCTCCGCCGTACCGTCTGCGGATGTGCTGGTCTCTACCGTGCCGGCCTCGGCGCAGACCGCTCTCACGCACCTCGCCGCCAAGGCGCGGGTGGTCTTCGACGTCGTCTACGACCCCTGGCCCACCCCGCTCGCGGTCGCGGCCGCGGACCGGTTCGTGCCGGTGGTGAGCGGCCACGACCTGCTCGTGCACCAGGCGGTGCTGCAGGTGGAGCTGATGACCGGTCGGACCGTGCCGGTGTCGGTGCTCAGGCACGCTCTAGGAGCCGTCGCATGATCTGGCAGCCGGGGGTCGCGCTGGCGTGCGCGCTGTACGGCCTGCTGGTCGGGCAGCTCGTGCCGTCGATCATCGCCCGCATCCCCGAACCGGAGCCGGAGCCCGCCGACGAGCGGGCGTCCGAGGGGGACGGTGCCCACCCGCCGCGCACCGAGGAGAAGATCCCCTACGAGGAGATCGCCCGGAGCCGCGGGCTGCGCGCGGGCTCCGCGGTGGCGTGCGCCGTCGCGGCCGGCGCGGTCGGTGGCGCCACCGGGTGGACGCCGGCGCTGTCGTTCCTGCTGTTCCTCGTGCCGGTCGGCGTGGCCCTGGCCGTCGTCGACTGGAAGACCCGGCGGTTGCCGACGAAGGTGATCGCGCCGACGTACTTCGTGGTGGCCCCGCTCGCCGTGCTCTCCGCCTGGGCGGTCGACGACTGGTCCCGCGCGCTCGGCGCGCTGATCGGCTGGGCCGCGGCGGGCGGGCTGTACCTGCTGATGTGGCTGATCTACCCCGCCGGCATGGGGTACGGCGACGTCCGGCTCAGCGGCATCCTCGGGATCGCGCTGGGCTGGCTCGGCTGGCCCGAGCTGGTCGTCGGCATCTGGTCCGGGTTCCTGTTCGGCGGCGTCGGCGGGGCGCTGCTCGCGCTGTTCCGGATCGTCGACCGGAAGGCCAACCCGTTCGGCCCGTTCATGCTGCTCGGGGCGCTCGCCGGCATCGTGCTCGGGCCGAGTGTCGGTGCCTGGTACGCGTGACGGCCGGCCGTCGTACGCGTGAAAGACTGACCGCATGCTGCGCTGGCTCACGGCGGGCGAGTCCCACGGACCCGCCCTGGTCGCCGTCCTCGAGGGGCTTCCCGCCCACGTGTCCGTGACCACGAGCGACATCGCCGGCGCGCTGGCGCGGCGCCGCCTGGGCTACGGCCGAGGCGCGCGGATGAAGTTCGAGCAGGACGAGATCGAGATCATCGGCGGCCTCCGGCACGGGCGCACGCTCGGCAGCCCGGTGGCGATCCGCATCGGCAACACCGAGTGGCCGAAGTGGGAGAAGGTGATGGCGGCCGACCCGGTCGACCCGGTGGAGCTCGAGGCGCTCGCCCGCAACGCCGCGCTGACGCGCCCGCGACCCGGTCACGCCGACCTGGTGGGCATGCAGAAGTACGACTTCGAGGAGGCCCGCCCGATCCTCGAGCGCGCGTCCGCCCGGGAGACCGCGGCCCGTGTCGCGCTCGGGGCGGTCGCGTACCGGTTCCTCGAGCAGGCCGTCGGCGCCCGCGTCGTCTCGCACGTGGTGCAGCTCGGCGGCGTCGACGCGCCGGCCGGGTCGGTGCCGACGCCGGACGACGTGGCGTACCTCGACGACGACCCCGTCCGCTGCCTCGATCCCGACGCCAGCAAGCAGATGGTCGCCCGCATCGACGAGGCCCACAAGGACGGCGACACGCTCGGCGGTGTGGTCGAGGTCGTCGTGCACGGCCTGCCGCCGGGCCTCGGCTCCCACGTGCACTGGGACCGCCGCCTCGACGCCCGGCTCGCCGGCGCGCTCATGGGCATCCAGGCGATCAAGGGCGTCGAGGTCGGCGACGGTTTCGACCTCGCCGCGACGCCGGGCTCCCTCGCGCACGACGAGATCGTCGGCACGGACGAGGGCATCCGCCGTACGTCGGGACGCTCGGGCGGCACCGAGGGCGGCATGTCCACCGGCGAGGTGCTGCGCGTCCGCGCAGCCATGAAGCCGATCGCCACCGTCCCGCGCGCCCTGCGCACCGTCGACGTCGCCACCGGCGAGGCGGCGGTGGCGCACCACCAGCGCTCCGACGTGTGCGCCGTACCAGCGGCCGGGATCGTCGCCGAGGCGATGGTCGCGCTGGTGCTGGCCGAGGCCGTGCTGGAGAAGTTCGGCGGGGACTCCGTGCAGGAGACCCGGCGCAACGCGGAGAGCTACCTGGACACGCTGAGGTTCAAGTAGTGGGGTTCGAGTAGTGCCGCGGGTCGTCCTGGTCGGCCCGATGGGGGCCGGCAAGTCCACCGTGGCCGCGATCCTGGCCGAGCGCTGGGGCGTCAGCGTGCGCGACACCGACGCCGACATCGAGGCCACCGAGGGGCGCGAGATCTCCGAGATCTTCGTCGACGACGGCGAGGCGCACTTCCGCGAGCTGGAGCGCGCCGCGGTCGCCAAAGCGCTGGCCGAGCACGACGGCGTGCTGGCGCTGGGCGGGGGAGCGGTGCTGGACCCCGGCACCCGCGAAGCGCTGGCCGGGCACGAGGTCGTGTTCCTCAACGTCGGCCTGTCCGACGCCGTGAAGCGGGTCGGGCTGGGCGTTGGCCGGCCGCTGTTGCTGGGCAACGTACGGTCGCGGGTGAAGGCGCTGCTCGACGAGCGGCTGCCGGTGTACCGCGCCGTCGCGACCGTCGAGGTCGACACCGACGGACGCACCCCCGAGGAGGTCGCCGCCGACGTGGCGGCCGCGATCGAGTCGAAGGAGCAGTCGTGACCGAGACGCCAGAGTCGCCCGAGACGTCCGGCCGCACCGTCATCCCGGTCCGCGGAGCCTCGCCGTACGACGTGGTGGTCGGCACCAACCTGCTCGGCGAGCTGCCCGGGATGCTCGGCGACGGTGTGCAGCGGGTCGCGGTCATCCACCCGCGCGCCCTCGCCACGACCGGGGAGGCGATCCGGCAGGACCTCGCGGAGCAGGGGTACGACGCGCACGGCGTCGAGATCCCCGACGGCGAGGAGGCCAAGCTGGCTCCCGTCGCGTCGTTCTGCTGGCAGGTGCTGGGGCAGACCGGGTTCACCCGGTCCGACGCCGTCGTCACGGTCGGCGGCGGCTCGACCACGGACATGGGCGGCTTCGTGGCCGCCACCTGGCTGCGCGGCGTCAAGGTCGTGCACCTGCCCACCACGCTGCTGGGCATGGTCGACGCGGCCATCGGTGGCAAGACCGGGATGAACACCAGCGAGGGCAAGAACCTCGTCGGCGCCTTCCACGAGCCCGCCGGGGTGCTGTGCGACCTCGCTGCGCTGGAGACGCTGCCGCGCAACGAGCTGATCAGCGGGCTCGCCGAGGTGGTGAAGTGCGGCTTCATCGCCGACCCGGCCATCCTCGACCTGATCGAGGGTGACCCGATCGCGGCCGTCGCGCCCTCCTCGTCGGTGCTGCGCGAGCTGGTCGAGCGGTCCGTGCGGGTCAAGGCCGAGGTCGTCTCCGCCGACCTGAAGGAGACCGGCGGCACGGCCGGGCATCCCGGGCGCGAGATCCTCAACTACGGCCACACGCTGGGCCACGCGATCGAGAAGGCGGAGCGCTACCAGTTCCGGCACGGCGCCGCCGTCGCGATCGGGATGGTGTTCGTCGCCGAGCTCGCCCGGATGGCCGGCCGCCTCGACGACGCCACCGCCGAGCGGCACCGCTCCGTGCTCGAGCTCGTCGGGCTGCCCACGTCGTACCGCGGCCGCGCCCCGTGGGGCCAGCTGCACGAGGCGATGAAGGTCGACAAGAAGACGCGGGGCGACCAGCTCCGTTTCGTGGTCCTCGACGGGCTGGCCAAGCCCGCGATCATGGCCGGCCCCGACCCGCAGCTGCTGACGGCGGCGTACGCCGAGGTGGCCGGCGAGGACGCGCTGCGATGAAGGTGCTGGTGCTCAACGGTCCGAACCTGGGCCGGCTCGGGCGGCGGCAGCCCGAGATCTACGGCACCACCACCCACGCCGAGCTCGCCGAGATGTGCGTGGCTTGGGGCCGCGACCTCGGGCTCGACGTGGAGGTGCGGCAGACCAACCACGAGGGCGAGATGCTCGACTGGCTCAACCAGGCCGCCGACGAGCGCACCCCGGTCGTGCTCAACGCGGCGGCGTGGACGCACTACTCCTACGCGCTGTTCGACGCCTGCGCCCAGCTCGAGGCGCCGCTGGTGGAGGTGCACATCTCGGACCCCGCGAGCCGCCCGGAGGAGTTCCGGCGCACCTCCGTGGTGACGCCGTACGCCGAGACTGTCATCACTGGGCAGGGCGTCGACGGCTACCGGCAGGCGCTGGCGCACCTGGCCCGCGGCCGCTGATTTCGGTGCGGGCGGGGCGCGCGGCTAGACTCCGTCAGTTCCCTGATCAAGAGACGTAAAGGCTGACGCGCGCACATGGCAACGACCAACGACCTCAAGAACGGCATGGTGCTCAACCTCGACGGACAGCTGTGGTCCGTCATCTGGTTCCAGCACCACAAGCCCGGCAAGGGCGGCGCGGTCGTGCGCACCAAGCTGAAGAACATCGAGTCCGGCAAGACCGTCGACAAGACCTTCAACGCCGACGTCAAGGTCGACGTGGCGAACGTCGACAAGCGGACGATGCAGTACCTGTACAACGACGGCACCAGCTACGTCTTCATGGACACCTCGACGTACGACCAGATCGAGGTCTCGCCCGAGATCGTCGGCGACGCGAAGAACTTCCTGCTCGAGAACCAGGACGCCATCGTCGCCACCAACGAGGGCCGCGTGCTCTACATCGAGCTGCCGGCGTCGGTCGAGCTCGTGGTCGAGTACACCGAGCCCGGCCTGCAGGGCGACCGCTCCACCGGCGGCACCAAGCCCGCGCGCCTCGAGACCGGCCACGAGATCAACGTCCCGCTGTTCATCACGACCGGCGAGAAGGTCAAGGTGGACACGCGCGACAGCAGCTACCTCGGCCGCGTTTCCTCCTGATGGCCGCTCGCTCCAAGGCCCGCAAGCGGGCACTGGACATCCTCTTCGAGTGCGAGGTCCGCGGCCTCCCGCTCGGCGAGACGCTCGACGAGCGCGTGATCGCCGGTGAGCCGCCGGTGAACGAGTACACCGTCACGCTCATCCGCGGCGTCGCCGAGCACCAGGCCCGCCTCGACGAGCTGATCACGACGTACGCCCGCGACTGGACCCTTGAGCGGATGCCCGCCGTCGACCGGAACGTGCTGCGGTTGGGTGTGCTCGAGCTGCTGTACGTCGACGAGGTGCCCGACGCCGTCGCGGTCAGCGAGGCGATGGCGCTGGTGACCGACCTGTCGACCGACGAGTCGCCGGCGTTCGTGAACGGCGTCCTCGGCGCGATCCTGCGGGACAAGCCGGCGCTGACCGCCTGACGCTTTGCGCGCGACGGGCCCGGGTGACGTGCCGCTGCCCCAGACCTGCAGCTCGCCGCCGGGCGCGGCGCGGAGCTCCTCGACGGCGGCGACGAGGTCGCCGTCGAGGACGGTCGTGCCCGGCCAGCGCGGGGAGGAGAGCGTGCTGGAGACGACGTACTTCGGCCGGTTGTTCAGCGCCTCGCCGACGGGGTTCCCCGGGTCCATGCCCGCACCCCCAGGAGCCGGCGACGATCTCGTAGGTCCGCCGTCCCAACAGGAAGGCGGCGGCGCGCTCCCGCTGGTCGGCACGTCGATCCGGCGGTGACCTCGGTCACCCCGCCCAGGGACACGTTCGCGACGGTCGTCAGGCGCACGGCCCCCAGTCAGCCGGGCCGGACGATCTGCTGCAAGGACCACTTGTTGCCGTCGGGGTCCTGGAAGTACACGAACCGGCCCCACGGCTGCTCGTCGACCCCCTCGCACTCGACGCCGCGCTCCTTCAGGTACGCGAGCGCCTTGTCGGCGTCGTCCACGACGGCCTGGACGAACTGCGTCGAGCCCTCGGGCATCATCTGCAGCCCGACGCCGAAGCAGAACGAGCACGCCGACCCGGGCGGGGTGACCTGCACGAAGCGCAGCTCGGGGGAGACCTTCTGGTCGTGGTCGATGTTCCAGCCGACCTTCTCGCCGTAGAACTCCTTGGCGCGGTCGACGTCGCTGACGGGAATCGGCACGAGCTCGATCCTGAAGTCCATGAGGTGTCCTCTCTGAGTCGTTGCCTCGACCCTAGTGAGGATTCAGGTCAGCAAGCGTCCTGATTTTCAAAGGTCCAGCCGACGCTCATGCAGGCTCTCGTACGCCGGACGGCAGGTCGCGGCGACGGCCGCGTCGTGCTCAGAGAGGTTGACGTCTCGCGGCCGCCACGGCTCGAAGCCGGTCGAGGCCTGGACGGCGGCGTACCAGTGCGGCGCCCACACGCCGTCGGTGTCCCTCGGCCCGGCCGGCCAGGACAGCATCCGGTCGGTGAACGGCACCCCGAGCCAGTCGCACAGCCAGCGCAGGTACGCCTCCGGCGCACGCAGGAAGTCGCCGGCGTCGATGATCGGTGGCGTCGCGCCGTGCGCCTCCCACCCAGCGACCATCCGCTCCTGCTGGAGCAGGCCGATGTCGTCGGGCTCGCAGCTCTCGCGCGAGCGGATGTAGGACGCCACGACCTCGTCGGGGTCGCGGATCAGCAGCACGTTGCGGTAGCCCAGCGTCCACGCGAGGTCGTCGTCCTCGCGCAGGTGGTGGGTCATCTCCTTCACGTAGTGCAGCGTCCGGCCCTCCGGCAGCGCGGCATCCAAGGATGCGCGCACCGCGGACTCGTCGGTCGGCTGGCTCGCCAGGACCTCCTCGCGAGCGGGGTGGTCGAGGCCGGTGCGGCGCAGGTACGCCGCGTAGAACGGCTCGTCGACCACGACCGTGTCGGGCCGGTTCTCCCACGCCCGCATCATCGCCGTGGAGATGTTCCGCGGGCCGCTCCACATGTGCAGCCGGACGACCGTCATGGCGCGGTCCGCCCGGCGACGTCGGCGGCGACCAGGTCGCGGTACATGTCCTGCAGCCGCTCCACCACCGGGCCGCGCTTCCCGGTCCCGATCGTGCGCCCGTCGACCGACCGCACCGGTACGACGCCGGCGAACGTGCCGGTCACGAACGCCTCCTGAGCGCTGTAGACGTCCGTCAGGCTGAACGTCGTCTCGCGTGCGGTGATGCCGCCGTCGCGGCACATCCGCAGCACGTTGCCGCGGGTGATCCCGCCGAGGCAGAACCGCCCGTCGGAGGTCCACACCTCCGGCTCGTCGGGCGTGCCCTTCACGACGAAGAAGTGCGTGCTGTTGCAGGTCGCCACGAAGCCGTGCGGGTCGAGCATCAGCGCCTCGTCGGCGCCGGCGGTGTAGGCCTGGATGCACGCGGTGATGTCGTTGAGCTTGCTGTGGGCGTTGAGCTTCGGATCGAGCGTGTCGGGGGTCGCGCGCCGGACGTGCGTGGTGAACAGCGTGATGCCCTCGGTCACCGTGCGCGGCATGACCTCCTTGTGCTCGGCGATGATCACCACGGTTGCGGGACCGACGGTGACGCGCGGGTCCTGGTACGGCGTCCGCTTCACGCCGCGGGTCACCATGAGCCGCACGTGCACGCCGTCGACCATGTCGTTGGCGCGGAGCGTCTCGTAGATCGCGGCGGTCAGCTCATCCCGCGTCATTCCGATGTCGAGGAGGATGGCGGTCGCGCCCTCGGCGAGCCGTTCGAGGTGCTGCTCGAGGAACGCCGGGTGCCCGCCGCTGACCCGCAGCCCCTCCCAGACGCCGTCGCCGAGCACGAAGCCGGAGTCGAACACGGAGACGACGGCCCGCTCGCGGGGGAGCAGCTCGCCGTTGACCCAGATCAGGATCTGCTCGTTTCGGGGGTCGTCCTCGAAGTCGTGGGTGCCGTGCGCCATGCCGTCACCCTAGGGCCGCCCACGGCCCTGCCGGGGCGGCCCGGGATCGATTCAGTCAGGCAGCGTTGGCGGCGATCGACGTGCCGCAGCGCGGGCAGTGGCTGCCCGTGCAGGTGTCCAGGTCCTGGCCGCAGCCGCACGTCGCGCCGACGCGGCTGGCCATGTCGAGAACGGGCCGGTGCCCCTGGAGTGACGCCCAGGCGTGGCGTTCGTTGGTCATCGTCGTCACCTCCTCCGCAACGTGGCTGTGTGTGCCTTCATGGGAAGAGACCGGCGGGCGGCCGGTGATTCATCGGCGGTCTAGCCTGGCTGGGTGCTCGACCTCCGTGACCTCGACCGTCCCGTCGTGGCCGCACCGATGGCCGGCGGCGCGTCGACGCCCGCGCTCGCGGCCGCGGTGACGGAGGCGGGCGGGCTGGGGTACGTCGCGGCCGGCTACAAGACCGCGGCCGCGGTGGCCGACGACCTCGCCGCCGTGCGTGCCGCGACCTCCGGCCCGCTCGCACTAAATGTGTTCATAGTCGAACGGCACGAGCCAATCAAGGAGGAGCTCGACGCCTACCGCGCCGCACTGGAACCCGAAGCGAAGCGGCTCGGCGCCACCCTGGGCGAGCCGACGTGGGACGACGACGGCCGCCGGGCCAAGCTCGAGCTGGTGCTGGACGAGCGGCCGGACCTGGTGTCGTTCACGTTCGGCTGCCCCGAGGCCGAGGTACTCAGCCGCCTCGCGGACGCCGGCGTGCACACCGCGGTGACGGTGACGACGGCCGACGAGGCCCGTGAGGCGGTCGTCCGCGGCGCGCAGTCGCTCGTCGTGCAGGGTCCGGACGCCGGCGCGCACCGCGGCACCTGGGACCTGCTGGCGGAGCCGAGCACGCAGCCACTGCCCGAGCTGGTCCGCGACGTCCGCGCGGCCGTGGACGTCCCGCTCGTCGCCGGCGGCGCCGTGATGGACGCGGCCGGCGTCGAGGCGGTGCTGGGGGCCGGCGCCGTCGCCGCCCTCTGCGGTACGGCGTACCTCCTCGCCGACGAGGCGGGCACCAACCCCCTGCACAGGAAGGCGCTGACCGACCCGGCGTTCGAGGTGACGGAGCTGACCCGGGCCTACACCGGCCGGTGGGCGCGCGGGCTGGCCAACCGGTTCATCGCCGAGCACCGGGACGCCCCGGCGGCGTACCCGCAGCTGCACCACCTCACGGCCCCGCTGCGGAAGGCCGCGGTGGCGGCCGGCGACGCGCAGGTCGCGCACCTGTGGGCCGGCACCGGGCACGCGCTGGCGCGACCCGGCCCGGCCGCCGAGATCACCCGGTCACTGACGCCCTGAGCCCAGCTTGTCGAGCCGGGTCATCTCGGCGTCGCTGAGCTCGAAGTCGGCGACGTCGGCGTTGGAGGCGATGCGCTCGGGCTTGCTGGACTTCGGGATCACCACGAACTCGTGCTGCAGGTGCCACTTCACGATCACCTGCGCGGGCGTGCGGCCGTGCCGCTCGGCGATCTCGCAGATGGTCTCGTTGGTGAGCGTGCCGCCGCGCAGGCCGCTGTAGCCCTCCAGCACGATGTCGCGGTCGGCCAGCTCGCGCGCGAGCGCCGCGTCGTACAGCAGCGGGCTCCACTTGATCTGGTTCACGACCGGCGTCACGCCGGTGGCCCGGACGAGCTCGTCTATCTGGGCGGGGGAGTAGTTGCTGACACCGATGTCCCGCACCAGGCCCTCCTCCTGGGCGGCGATGAACGCCTCCCAGACCCTGCGGCGGTCGTCGGCGGAGTCGACCGTCCAGTGGATCAGCCACAGGTCGAGGTAGTCGGTCCGCAGCTTCTCCAGGCTGTTCTCGAGCGTCTCCTGCTCGCGGCCGACGCGCTCGGGCGGGCACTTCGTCGTCAGGAAGACGTCCTCGCGGGGTACGCCGCTCTCGGCGAGCGCCCGGCCGACCTCGGCCTCGTTGTCGTAGACGGTCGCGGTGTCGAGGTGCCGGTAGCCGACCTCGAGCGCGGCCGCCGTGGCGGTGACGGCGTCCGGTCCGGTGATCTGCCAGGTGCCGAAGCCGAGGAGCGGCATCGAGCCTGCCGCCAGGCTCACGGTCTCGTGCGGGACGTGGGTCATGTTCCGACCGTAGTCTGACCGGCATGACCAGCCCGGGAAACGGACGCGAAGTCGACGTCGTGGTCGTCGGGCTCGGGCCCGGCGGGGAGTCCGCCGCGACCCAGCTCGCACAGGCCGGCCTCGAGGTGCTGGCCGTGGACCGGCGGCTGGTGGGCGGCGAGTGTCCCTACTACGGCTGCATCCCCAGCAAGATGATGGTCCGCGCCGCCGACGTGCTCGCCGAGGCGCGGCGGGTCGACGACCTCGCGGGTACGGCGACCGTCACGGCCGACTGGGCGGCGGTCGCGCGCCGCATCAAGGAGGAGGCCACCGCCGACTGGGACGACACGATCGCGGTCGAGCGGCTGCAGAAGGCCGGGGCCACGGTGCTGCACGGCGCGGCGCGGCTGGCCGGCCCCCGGCAGGTCGAGGTAGCTGGCGAGACCTGGACCGCTCGCCGGGGCGTCGTGCTCAACACCGGCACCGAGCCCGCCGCGCCGCCGGTCGACGGGCTGGCGGACACGCCGTACTGGACCAACCGCGACGCCGTCCGCGCCGAGACCGCGCCCGCGTCCCTGGTCGTGCTCGGCGGCGGCGCGATCGGCGCGGAGATGGCGCAGGCGTTCGCCCGCTTCGGCACGCGTGTGACGGTCGTCGAGCTGTTCGACCGGATCCTCGCCGTCGAGGAGCCCGAGGCGAGCAAGGTCGTCGCCGACGTGTTCGCCCGCGAGGGCATCCAGGTGCTCACGGACACCTCGGTCGAGCGGGTGTCGTACGACGACGGCACGTTCACCGTCGAGGCGGCCGGCCAGACCCTCACCGCCGACCGGCTGCTCGTCGCCACCGGCCGGCGCACCAACATCGCCGACGTCGGGCTGGACACGGTCGGTCTCGACCCCGGGCAGCGCACCCTGGACACCGACGGCCGGATGCGCGTCACGGGTGCCGACGGGCTCTGGGCGATCGGCGACATCACCGGCAAGGGAGCGTTCACCCACGTGTCGATGTACCAGGCCGCGATCGCAGTCCGCGACATCCTCGGCCAGGACGGCCCCGAGGCGGCGTACCACGCCGTCCCGCGGGTCACCTTCACCGACCCCGAGGTCGGCAGCGTCGGGATGACCGAGCGGCAGGCCCGCGACGCCGGGCTGAACGTCCAGGTCGGCACCACCGACCTGAGCGCCTCCACCCGCGGCTGGATCGCGAAGGCCGAGGGCGTCATCAAGCTGGTCGCCGACGCCGACCGCGGCGTGCTGGTCGGCGCGACCGCCGTCGGCCCGGCCGGCGGCGAGGTGCTCTCGATGCTCGCGACGGTCGTGCACGCCGAGGTGCCGGTGCAGCGGCTGCGGTCGATGATCTACGCCTACCCGACGTTCCACCGTGCGGTCGACGAGGCGGTCAAGCAGCTCGACTGTTAGGGTGGAGAGCGATCGACATCCTTTAACGAGCCGTCCCGTGAGGCGGAGAAGGAGGTCAGACGAGCTCGTGTGTGCCCAAGCCAACGCACCAGCCGCCCACCTCGGCAGCAGTCCACGCACGGTGATGGATGCGCGTGACGTATCCCGCGCCCTCACCCGCATCGCCCACGAGATCCTCGAGCGCAACAAGGGCGCCTCGAACCTTCTCCTCTTGGGCATCCCCACCCGCGGCGTCCCGCTCGCGGAGCGCATCGCCGCCAAGATGGCCTCGGTCGAGGGGCACGACGTCGCGGTCGGGTCGCTCGACGTGACGATGTACCGGGACGATCTGCGGCTCCGCCCGGCCCGCGCGCTGATGCGCACCGACATCCCCTCGGACGGGATCGACGACAAGGTCGTGGTGCTCGTCGACGACGTGCTCTTCTCGGGCCGCACCATCCGCGCCGCGCTCGACGCGATGAACGACCTCGGCCGGCCCAAGGCCGTGCGGCTCGCCGTCCTGGTCGACCGCGGCCACCGAGAGCTGCCGATCCGCGCCGACTTCGTCGGCAAGAACCTCCCGACCTCGCTGGTCGAGAAAGTCTCGGTGCACCTCGCCGAGTTCGACGACGAGGACGCCGTGGTCATCTCGGGCACGGCGCACGGCAACGGGTCCGACGGCGGTTCCGGTGACGGCAAGGCGGAGGAGAGCCGATGAAGAAGCACCTGCTGAGCGCCGGCGACCTGTCCCGCGACGACGCCGAGCTGATCCTGACCACGGCCGAGGAGCTCCGCTCGCTGGCGGACCGGCCGATCAAGAAGCTGCCCGCGCTGCGCGGCCGCACGATCGTGAACCTCTTCTTCGAGGACTCCACGCGCACCCGGATCTCGTTCGAGGCCGCCGCCAAGCGACTCTCGGCCGACGTCATCAACTTCTCCGCCAAGGGCTCGTCGCTGAGCAAGGGCGAGTCGCTGAAGGACACCGCCCTGACCCTCGAGGCGATGGGCGCGGACGCTGTGGTCGTCCGGCACAACGCCTCCGGCGCGCCGCACCTGCTCGCCAACGCCGGCTGGTCGCGTGCCAGCGTGGTGAACGCCGGCGACGGCACCCACGAGCACCCCACCCAGGCGCTGCTCGACGCGTTCACGATGTGGCGGCATCTCGGCAACCTCGACGGCCGCCGGGTCGCGATCGTCGGCGACGTGCTGCACAGCCGGGTCGCCCGCTCCAACGCGCTGCTGCTGCGCACACTCGGCGCCGAGGTCACGCTGGTCGCCCCGCCGACGCTGCTGCCGTACGGCGTCGACGGGTGGGGCGTGGAGACGTCGTACGACCTCGACGCGGTGCTGCCGAAGGCCGACGTCGTGATGATGCTGCGGGTCCAGCGCGAGCGGATGAACGCCGCGTTCTTCCCGACGGTCCGCGAGTACTCCCGCCGCTACGGCCTCGACGGCCGCCGGATGGCCGGCCTCCAGGACCACACGATCGTGATGCACCCCGGCCCGATGATCCGGGGCATGGAGATCACCGCCGACGTCGCCGACTCCGACCGCTCGGTGATCGTCGAGCAGGTGACGAACGGTGTCGCCGTGCGGATGGCCGTCCTGTACCTGCTGCTGGGCGGCTCCGAGCCGGCCCTGTCGAAGAACGCCGAGGGAGACGAGTGAGCACCACCTACCTGATCAGGAACGCCCGGATCCTCGGCGGCGACCCGACCGACATCCGCGTCGAGGACGAGCGGGTCACCGAGGTCGGCGCCGGCCTCACCGCCGAGGGCGCGGAGATCGTCGACGCTGCCACTGCTGACGGGGGTCTCATCGCCCTCCCCGGCCTCGTCGACCTGCACACCCACCTGCGCGAGCCCGGCCGCGAGGACGCCGAGACCGTCGACACCGGCACCCAGGCCGCGGCGCTCGGCGGTTTCACCGCCGTGCACGCGATGGCCAACACCGACCCGGTCGCCGACACCGCGGGCGTCGTCGAGCAGGTCTGGCGGCTCGGCCGCGAGGCCGGCCACTGCGACGTGTTCCCGGTCGGCGCGGTCACCGTCGGCCTCGAGGGCGAGCGCCTCGCCGAGCTCGGCGCGATGGCCGACTCCGCCGCACGGGTGCGGGTGTTCTCCGACGACGGCAGGTGCGTCTCCGACGCGGTGCTCATGCGCCGGGCACTGGAGTACGTCAAGGCGTTCGACGGCGTCGTCGCCCAGCACGCCCAGGAGCCGCGCCTCACCGAGGACGCGCAGATGAACGAGGGCGAGCTCTCCGGCCGCCTCGGCCTGCGCGGCTGGCCGGCGGTCGCCGAGGAGGCGATCATCGCCCGCGACTGCCTGCTCGCCGCTCACGTCGACTCGCGGCTGCACGTCTGCCACGTGTCGACCGCCGGCTCGGTCGAGATCGTGCGCTGGGCCAAGAGCAAGGGCTGGAACGTCACCGCCGAGGCGTGCCCGCACCACCTGCTGCTCACCGACGAGAAGGCGCTGACCTACGACCCGATCTACAAGGTCAACCCGCCGCTGCGCTCGGCCGCGGACGTCGAGGCGCTCCGCGTGGGTCTCGCCGACGGCACCATCGACGTGGTCGCCACCGACCACGCGCCGCACCCGCACGAGGACAAGGACTGCGAGTGGCAGGCCGCGGCGTTCGGCATGCTCGGCCTCGAGACCGCGCTGTCGATCGTGCAGGCCACGATGGTCGACACCGGGCTGCTCGACTGGGCCGGCGTCGCGGAGCGGATGTCGAGCAAGCCCGCCGAGATCGGCCGGCTGTCCGGTCACGGCCGCCCCATCGCGGCCGGCGAGCCCGCGAGCTTCGTGCTGTACGACGCGAGCGCCACCCGCGTCGTGGACCCGACGGAGACCGCGTCGCTGAGCCGCAACACGCCGTACGCCGGCATGGAGCTGCCCGGCCGCGTCGTCGCGACGTTCCTGCGCGGCCGTCCGACCGTCCTCGACGGAAAGCTCACGTAGTGCTCACCCCACAACGCTGCTCGCTTCGCTCGCACCGCGGCGGGGACCCCGAATGACGACCTGGCAGGCCGTCGGCGTCCTGGGCGGTGTGCTGGTGCTGGCCTACCTGGGCATGTGGCGCGGCTGGAAGGGCCGGTCGACCAAGCACGACCTCCCGCCGCTCGTCCCGGTCCCGCCGGTCGCGGAGATGCCCGAGGCGAATCTGGTCGGGGGAGCGCGCTACTTCGGCACCACCGTCGCCGGTGACTGGCTCGACCGGGTCACCGCGCGCGGCCTGGGCGCCCGCAGCACGACCCGGCTGAATCTGTCCGCCGAGGGCCTCGACGTGGTCAGGCTCGCCGGGCCGTTCCGGATCCCCGCCGCCGCACTGCGCGGGGCCCGGCACGACCAGGGCATCGCCGGGAAGGTCGTGCCGCCGCACGGGGTACTCGTCGTGACCTGGCAGCACGGCGACCTCACCCTCGACACCGGCTTCCGGCTCACCGACGAGGCGGTCCAGGACAAGGGCGTGACCGAGGCGCACAACGCCTGGATCCGCGCGATCGGCAAGCTGACGAAGGAGAACGCCCAGTGAGTGGCCTCGACAGGCTCGACCACCCGAAGACCGCGATCCTGGTGCTCGAGGACGGCCGCACGTTCCACGGCGAGTCCTACGGCGCCGAGGGCGAGACGTTCGGCGAGGCGGTCTTCTCCACCGGCATGACCGGCTACCAGGAGACGCTCACCGACCCGTCGTACCACCGCCAGGTCGTCGTGATGACCGCCCCGCACGTCGGCAACACCGGCATGAACGACGAGGACCCCGAGTCCCGCAAGATCTGGGTGAGCGGGTACGTCGTCCGCGATCCCGCCCGCGTCCCGTCGAGCTGGCGGTCGCGCCGCTCGCTCGACGACGCGCTCCGCGAGCAGGGCGTCGTCGGGATCAGCGGCATCGACACCCGCGCGCTGACCCGCCACCTCCGCGAGCGCGGCGCGATGCGCGTGGGCATCTCCACGACCGAGACCGATCCGCAGGCGCTGCTGAAGCGGGTGCTCGAGGCCGACGAGATGGCCGGCACCGAGCTGTCTGACCAGGTCACCACGACCGAGACCTACGTCGTCCCGGCCGTGGGGGAGAAGCGGTTCACCGTCGCCGCGGTCGACCTCGGCATCAAGGCGAACACGCCCCGCATGATGGCCGAGCGCGGGATCGAGGTGCACGTGATGCCCGCGACCGTCACGCCCGAGGAGGTGCTGGCGGTGAACCCCGACGGCGTCTTCTACAGCAACGGCCCGGGCGACCCGGCCGCCACGACCCAGCAGGTCGAGCTGCTCCGCTCGCTGCTCGGGCAGGGCGTGCCCTACTTCGGGATCTGCTTCGGCAACCAGCTGTTCGGCCGCGCGCTCGGCTTCGGCACCTACAAGCTCAAGTACGGCCACCGCGGCATCAACCAGCCGGTCATGGACCGCACCACCGGCAAGGTCGAGGTCACCGCGCACAACCACGGGTTCGCGGTCGACGCGCCGCTCGACGGGCCGACCAGCACGGAGTACGGCGAGGCCACGGTCAGCCACGTCTGCCTCAACGACGACGTGGTCGAGGGGCTCGAGCTGCGCGAGCCAGAGTCACAAGGGGGCCGGCTCAAGGCCTTCTCGGTGCAGTACCACCCGGAGGCCGCGGCCGGGCCGCACGACGCGGCGTACCTGTTCGACCGGTTCTGCGAACTGATGGGCTCGACCAACGGAGGGACCGCCTGATGCCGAAGCGCACCGACATCGAGAGCGTCCTGGTCATCGGCTCCGGGCCGATCATCATCGGCCAGGCCTGCGAGTTCGACTACTCCGGCACCCAGGCCTGCCGCGTGCTCAAGCAGGAGGGGCTGCGCGTCGTCCTGGTGAACTCCAACCCGGCCACGATCATGACCGACCCCGAGTTCGCCGACGCGACGTACGTCGAGCCGATCACCCCGGAGTACGTCGAGAAGGTGATCGAGAAGGAGCGGCCGGACGCGCTGCTCGCCACGCTCGGCGGGCAGACCGCGCTCAACGCCGCGATCGCGCTGGAAGAGGCCGGGATCCTCGAGAAGTACGGCGTCGAGCTGGTCGGCGCCAGCATCGAGGCGATCCACCGCGGCGAGAACCGCGAGTCGTTCAAGCAGATCGTCGAGGAGCTCGGGGGAGAGGTGGCCAAGTCGGTCATCTGCCACTCGATGGACGACTGCCTCGCCGCGGCCGGTCAGCTCGGCTACCCGGTGGTCGTGCGGCCGTCGTTCACGATGGGCGGCACCGGCTCCGGCATGGCCCACGACGAGGACGACCTGCGCCGCATCGCGGGCGCCGGCCTGGCCGCCAGTCCGACCACCGAGGTGCTCCTCGAGGAGTCGATCCTCGGCTGGAAGGAGTACGAGC
>NZ_CAMPGZ010000024.1 GCF_946885725.1 uncultured Nocardioides sp. | reverse complement strand
CGACGACGAGTCGACCGCGGACCTGTCCCGGCGGCACGCCGTGCTCACCTCACGCACCGGCGTGGTCACCGTCGTCGGCGGCAAGCTCACCACCTACCGCCGGATGGCCGCGGACGCGGTCGACGCCGCGGTCCCCAGCGCGTTCCGCTCCCGCACGCGCCACCTCCCTCTCGTCGGCGCCGCCCCGCGGCCCGAGCTCGAGCGGCTGGACGCGCCCGCCCGCCTCGTCCGGAGGTACGGCGTCGAGGCCGGTGCCGTGCTCGCCGACGCCCGCGCGCGGACGGGTCTCGACGACGCGACGCTGCTGGCGCCGGTCGCCGACGGTGTCGCGACGACCCTGGCCGAGCTGGTGTGGGGCGTCAGCCACGAGGGTGCGCTCGACACCGACGACCTGCTCGAACGCCGGGTGCGGGTCGGGCTGGTGCCCGAGGAGCGGGCCGCCGCCGAGCCCGCGGCGCGGGCGGCGCTCGCGCAGGTTCAGGCCTGACGGATCGCCGAGACCTCGGCGCCCGGAAGGTCCGCCAGCAGCGCGCCGGGCACGAGCAGCTTGGAGCGGCGCACGCCGCTGCCGATCACCGCCACGTCGATGTCGACCACCAGGTCGTCGACGAGCAGCCGCCAGCCGGCGGGCAGGCCGAGCGGGGTGATCCCGCCGTACTCCATCCCGGTCTCCTCGACCGCCCGCTCCATCGGGTGGAACGAGCACTTGCGCACGTCGAGCGCGCGCTTCACCACGTTGTTGACGTCGGCGCGCGTGTCCGCGCGGACCAGGCACGCGGCCAGGCGCTCCTCCCCGGCGCGGCGCCCGGACACCACCACGCAGTTGGCGCCGGACTGCATCGGCAGGTCGTAGGCCTCGGCGCACGCGGCGGTGTCGGCGAGCTCCGGGTCGATCTCCGCGACACCGACCTCGCCGGCCCGGTCCCACGTGGAGAGGAACGCGTGCACGGGCGGCGCGAGCAGGTCGGGACGTTCGAGCGCGGGCTGGGCGACGAGCTGACCGAGGACAGGTGCGGGCATGAGGGCCACGATAAGGAACCGGTAACGGAACGAAGACCCGGCGTTCAGCCTCTCAACATCGTCCACATTGTGGGCTAGGGTGCCGGAGCATCTGGCTCGATGGGGCCCGGGGGCCACCCGAGGACACGGCGTACGCCTGTGCTTCGCACGCCGTTCCCCCACCCCCGGGATCTCTCGGGTCCGATCCACTGTGGAGCCTGCCCACGCACCCGAAGCGCGCCGACGGCAGGCCTGGAAATCGGAGGGAAACCCTTGTCAGCCAACCCGAACAAGCGGGTCATGCGCCTGGTCGCCGCGGCGGCCGGTCTCGGCCTGGTCGCCAGCCCCCTGGCGCTCTCGTCGGCGGTCGCCGCCGACGACGCTTCTGACACCACGGCGAAGTCAAGCGCCCTGGCGAAGAAGCCGAAGAAGTCCAAGAAGCCCAAGAAGGTCAAGGACCTCAAGGTCAGACTGTTCGCGATCAACGACTTCCACGGCCAGCTCGAGAAGGTGCCGTCGACCAGCTCGGGCGGACGCGTCGGCGACATCCCGGCAGGTGGCATGGAGTACCTCTCCACCCGTCTCGACCAGCTGCGCGCGCTCGCCGCCGACCAGAACGTCGACAAGACGTTCACCGTGGCGGCCGGCGACCTGATCGGCGCGACCCCGCTGCTGTCCGCGGCGTTCCACGACGAGCCGACCATCGAGGCGATGAACGAGATCGGCCTCCAGATCACCTCGGTCGGCAACCACGAGTTCGACGAGGGCTACAAAGAGCTCAAGCGCATGCAGAAGGGCGGTTGCCTCAACGACGGCGACGGCGCCGACAACCAGAACTCCTGCCCCGACCCGGCCAACCCGTTCAAGGGCGCGGACTTCAAGTACCTCGCGGCCAACGTGAAGTTCGAGAACACCAACAAGCCGATCTTCGCGCCCTACAAGATCAAGAAGGTCAAGGGCAAGAAGGTCGCGTTCATCGGTATGACGCTGGAGGACACGCCCAACATCGTCACCCAGTCGGCGGTCCAGGGTCTGGTCTTCCGCGACGAGGTCAAGACGGTCAACCGTCTCGTGCCCCAGCTGCAGAAGAAGGGCGTCAACGCGATGGTCGTCCTGCTCCACGAGGGCGCCGTCCCGTCCGACATCACCGACGTCAACGGCTGCGTGGGTGCGGTCGGCCCCGGCCTCGACATCGCCAAGGCGCTGCACCCGGAGATCGACGTGGTCGTCTCCGGTCACACGCACATGCCCTACAACTGCACGGTCCGCGACCCGCAGGGCAAGAAGCGCCTGGTCACCAGCGCCTACTCCACCGGCCGCGTGCTCACCGAGATCCGGCTCAAGCTCAAGGGCAAGAACGGTGAGGTCATCCGCTCCAAGTCGCGGGCCCTCAACCGGATCGTGAAGAACTCCAACGGCACCAAGCCCGACGCCGCGATCACCCAGCTGATCCAGCGCTACAGCGCGCTGGTCGCCCCGATCCGCGACAAGGTCATCGGCCAGATCGCGACCGGCAGCAAGCTCGAGCGCTCGCCCGTGGAGACCGACAACCAGCTCGGCAACCTGATCGCCGACTCGCAGAAGGCCGCGCCGGGCACCGGTCCCGCGCCGGTCATCGCGTTCATGAACCCGGGCGGCATCCGTGCCGACCTGATCGAGGACGCGGCCGGCAACGTGACCTTCGGTGCGGCGTTCTCCGTCCAGCCGTTCAACAACTTCGTGGTCGGCATGGACATGACCGGCGCGCAGATCAAGGCGCTGCTCAACGAGCAGTGGAACGGCCGCAACGAGACCGCCCGCAAGATCCTGCAGGTCTCGGGGATCAAGTACACCTACGACGACGCCCTGGCTGCCGGCACCGGCGACGCGCTCGTCGGCGACGTTCTGGTCGACCTGGACGGCGACGGTACGGCGGAGACGCCGCTCGTCGACACCCAGAGCTACCGGGTGGTGGCCAACTCGTTCCTGTCCGACGGCGGCGACGGGTTCTCCACCTTCGCGGCGGCGACCAACAAGCAGTTCGGCGGGCTCGACATCGACGCCCTGGCGAACTACCTGACGGCGCACTCGCCGTACACCCCGCCGGCGCTGGGCCGCATCACGAGGAACACGACCCCGTAGTGCGGCGCTGAAGCACAAGAAGGGGGTGGCCCACCGGGCCACCCCCTTCGTCGTGCCTGGGGCTCGTGCGAGGCCGGGCGGTCAGCCCTCGGCGACCTCCTGCCGCAGCCGCAGCCCGGCCAGCGCCGCGACGAGCAGCGTCACGCCGGTCGCGAGCAGCACACCCGCCGCTCCGAGCGCGCCCTCGAACCAGTCGCTGAGCGCCTCGGGCACCGCGAGCGTCACCGCGATGACCCCGGCGGTGAGGTACGGCCAGGCCCGGCTCACGACGTACATCCAGAAAGCCGCGGCACCGAGGACGGCGGTCGCGACGTAGGCGGGCCAGGCCGGGTCGTCGAAGATCGGGAACTGCGCACCGAACACCGCGACCGTGCACCCGATCACCCGCGCGGAGAACACCTCGTGCCAGAGTCCGCGCTCGGCGAGCGCCAGCCAGACCAGGCCGAGCAGCAGGAACAACCCCGCCACCGGCAGCGGGCTGCTCGACGAGCTGTCCAGGGAGTCGAGGAACGCCGGGATCGCGACGACCGCGGGCACGACGATCCCGAGCTGGCCGACCGTCGACGGCGCGACCAGGTAGCCGCCGAGCGCCACGCCCAGACCGACGAGCGCGGCCAGCGTCACTGCCAGCGCCTCGTCGTCCATCGAGTCCATGAGCTGCAGACCGACACCGAACGCCGCGCACCCCGCGGCACCGGTGAACAGCACCGACGTCAGCCGGCGGCGGACGGACTCCGCCTCCTCGAGCAGGCCACGTCGTCCGCCGCCGGTGGCGGCCACCGCGACCGCGGCCACGGCGAGCAACACCGCGATGCCGAGCATCAGCCCGACCTGGGCGCCGAGGCTCAGGTCCGCCCAGGTCGCGGAGAAGAACAGCGCGGCGGCGCCGACGACGAACGCGCCGCCGACGTAGCCGGCCACCTCCGCGATCCGCCGGCGCAGCGAGCCGGCGAGCGGGGCGGGACCGGCTGTGGTGAGTGCGTCGCGGACGACGGCGTCGGCGTCGGCGCGGCGCGCGGGGTCGACGAGGCCGGCGTCGACGAGCCCGTCGACGACCCGTCGCAGGGTGGAGCTGTCACTGGTCATGGCCACAGCGTGGCGTCGGCCCGGCACGCGCGGACAGAGTCGTCGTACTCAGATCGTGGTGCCGAACGGACTACCGGCTGCTGGCTACCGAGCCGTGCGGAGCATCTGCTCGACCAGCGGGCCCGCGGCGCCCGAGCCGGACTCCCCGTCCTCGACGAAGGCTGCGACGGCCAGGTCGCCCTGCGCGGCGATCATCCAGGCGTGCGTGGGCAGACTGCCGTCGCGCTTGGGCTCGCCGTACTCCGCGGTCCCGGTCTTGGCGATGACAGGCGGTCCGGGCACGTCGGCCAGCCCGCGACCGCTGCCGGTCGTGACGACGCCGCGAAGCAGGTTGTGCAGCGCGATGGACTCGGCCTCGCCGAGCTCCTCGCCGGGACCGACGGCTTCGTCGGGGGTCTGCTCCGACAGCAGGTACGGCACGACCGTCCGGCCCTCCTGGACCGACGCGGCCACGGCGGCCATCGCCATCGGCGAGGCGAGCACCTGCCCCTGGCCGATCATCGACGCGGCCCGCGAGGTCTCGGACTCGGGCTCCGGGACCTGGCCGAAGTACGCCGGGAAGCCGAGGTCGTGGTCGACGCCGAGCCCGAGCGACGCCGCCGCCCCGGCGAGGTCGTCGGCCTTGTCGCGCAGGTCGATGAGCGCGGTGTTGCAGGAGTTCGCCACCGCCTGCGCGAACGTGATCCGCCCGTTGGCACCGGACGGGTAGTCGTCGTAGTTCTCGAACGTCTTGCCGTCGACCACGGTGCTGCGCGGGCAGTTCACCGTCGCGTCCGGGGTGAGTCCGGACCGGAGCAGGGCCAGGCTGCTGACGGCCTTGAACGTCGAGCCGGGGGCGTACTGACCGACGGTCGCCGTCGAGTAGCCGGCCGAACCCGGGCCGCTCGCGGCCGCGAGGATCTCGCCGGTGGACGGGCGGATCGCGACCAGCGCCGACGGCGGACCGACCGGCGCCAGGATCCGCTCGGCCGCCTGCTGCAGTCGGGGCACCAGCGTGGTGGCGAGCGGGTCGCCAGGGGTGGCCTCGGTGCTGAACAGCGACCGCCGCTTCTCGCCGCTCACCGCGGCGACGGAGACGCCGGCGGTGCCGCGCAGCTGCTCGTCGTACCGCGCCTGGAGTCCGGTCAGACCGGCGACGTCGCCGGCGCGGTAGGCGCCCTCGGACTTCTCGACGATCTCGGCGGTGACGGGTCCGACGGTGCCGAGGATCGGCCGGGCGAACTCGCGGGTCGGCGCCAACGGCATCGCGTCGCGCACCGCGCCGACGCCGTCGATGCCGGAGACCTGCCGCAGCGCGCGGCCGGCCTCCTCCTCGCGCAGCACGATCGCCTCGACGAACGCCTTCTCCGCGGCGTCCTCTACCCGCTTCACCAGCGACTCGGCGTCGACGTCGACGATTCGCGCCAGCGTCCGCGCCGCGTCAGCCCATCCGGACTCGTCGACCTGGGCCTTGTCGACGCCGAACCGGACCACCGGCCGGTCCTTGACGATCGCCTCGCCTCCGGCAGCGAGGATCGGAGCGCGCTCGGGCAGATCGACGGTGAGGTCGAGCGTCTCGCCTTGCTTCACCCCGAACAGCGCCGGGGCCAGCCGCACCTTCCAGCTCGGCTCGCCCTCGCCCTCCGGCTCGACCCGCACCAGCCGGGCGGACCCCTCTGAGGTCCAGGTCTCGTCGGTCAGCGGCAGGTCCCAGGCGTAGGTGAGCGGCACCGTCGCCGACTCGCCGTCCTCGGCCTCCTGCACCTCGCCGGCGGTGACCTTCGCGGTGGCGCCGCGCAGGCCCTCGGTCGTGCGGGTCCAGGCGCGCTGCGGCTTCTTGCTCGGCTGCCCGGCGAACAGCGTGGGGTCGAGCTTCCCGGCGGTCAGCTGCGTCGCGAGCGCCTCGGCGGCATCCTCAGGCGGCGGTCCGTCGTCCGACGTACACGCGGCAAGGGTGCCGGAGGCGAGCAGGATCGCAGCGGCGGCGAGGCCGACCCGAGATGTGCGCACGGGGTTGATCCGACCATGCCGGCGAGGCGCGGACAAACACCTTTGCAGGTTCTGCACCGGATCCCGATGAGTTTCGGACACGCATCCGGTCGATCCAGACGAGCGGAGTCGTGCACGTTCCGCTCGAACGGTTCCGTCTCTAGGGTGGGACGCGACGAGGGGAGAGGCGATGACGGCGACACCGACCCGTGAGGCCACCGGGGCCATGAGCGAGTTCCCGCAGGACGCCGACCGCTACCGGCGCGAGCTGCTCGCGCACTGCTACCGGATGACCGGGTCGGTGCACGACGCCGAGGACCTGGTGCAGGAGACCTACCTGCGCGCCTGGCGCGCGTACCACTCGTTCGAGGGCCGGTCGTCGGTGCGCACCTGGCTCTACCGGATCGCGACCAACGTCTGCCTCACCGCGCTCGAGGGCAAGGACCGCCGGCCGATGCCCACCGGGCTCGGCCAGCCGGGCAGCACCGCCGGCGACCCGCTCGACCGGCGAGAGGAGGTGCCCTGGCTCGAGCCGATGCCCGACGCGCTGGTCGGCACCACCTCGGAGCTCGGCCCGGAGGCCGCGGCCGAGACCCGCGAGAGCATCCGGCTCGCGTTCGTCGCCGCGCTGCAGCACCTGCCGGCCCGCCAGCGGGCGGTGCTGATCCTGCGCGACGTGCTCCGCTGGAAGGCGTCCGAGGTGGCCGAGGCGCTCGGGACCAGCACCGCCGCGGTCAACAGCGCGCTCCAGCGCGCCCACGCGCAGATGGAGAAGATCAAGGCCGAGGGCGTCGACCAGGACACCGTGGCCGAGCCGACGCCGGAGCAGAAGGAGCTGCTCGAGCGCTACGTCCAGGCGTTCTGGGAGAAGGACATCGACGCGATCGTGTCGATGCTGACCCAGGACGCGATCTGGGAGATGCCGCCGTTCGCCGCCTGGTACACCGGCGCGGACAACATCGGCCGCCTGATCGACACGCAGTGTCCCGGCGGCGTCCACGACATGCGGATGGTGCCGACGCTGGCCAACGGGCAGTTCGCCTACGGCCTCTACATGCGCAACGAGGACGGCACCTTCCGGCCGTTCCACCTGCAGGTGCTCACGCTCGACGGCGCACGCGTCAAGCACGTCGGCGCGTTCTTCGGCGACGACATCTTCACGACCTTCGGGCTTCCCGACTCGCTGCCCGCGGACTACGAGCCCCGCGGCGCCCTGCCCACCCCGGTCTGATGTCCGCGCAGTTCGCTGCCGGCGACGCCGGCGGCGGCGTGCTGGAGGCTGTCCTGCTGGACGCCCCCGAGCTGCTCGAGCGCGCCATCTCCTACACCCGGGTCAGCCTGGGCCTGCTCCCCCGGGCCGCGCCCGACGCGCCGACCCCGTGCGACGGGTGGGACCTCCGCCGGCTGCTGCGGCACATGGACGACTCGCTGGCGGCGTTCACCGAGGCCGCGGAGAGCGGGTACGTCGCCCCGGCCGGTCCGCAGGACCCGGACCCGGCCGCGCTCGCCGAGTCGCTGTGCAACCGGGCCTGCCGGTTGCTCGGCGCCTGGACACACGAGCCCGGACGGCCGTGGGTGTCGGTGGCGGGCCGCGACCTGGCGACCACGCTGCTCGCCGCGACCGGCGCGATCGAGATCGCCGTGCACGGCTGGGACGTCGCCCGCACCTGCGGCGTCGCCCGGCCGCTGCCCGCGGAGCTCGCCCAGTCGCTGCTGCCGGTCGCCCCGATGGTCGTGCAGGAGCAGGACCGCCCGGGTCGCTTCGCTCCCGCTGTCGCCGTACCTCCGCGGTCGGCGGCCTCGGACGCGCTGCTCGCGTTCCTCGGCCGGGACCCGCGCTGAGGCGCCCGGGGCCGACCGGGGCCGACCGGGGCCGACCGGCCTGCCCGATCTGTGGGGATCCCGGGACAGCGGACCGTGAAGTCCGTCACCCTGGGTGCGTGTCCGCCCGACTGCCGCGAGGTCGTCGTCGACCAGATCCTCCCCACGAACCACAGGGTCCTCAGGAGGCCCGTCGGGTTGCCGATGAGGATTTAGTGACCGGCTCGCCCCTTGGGTACCTTGCCTTGGTGCCCCGGATGCCCAGCCGCGCGAGCCTGCTCGCGCACGCAGCAGTGACCACCACAGCGGTGGTCGCTCTCGGCATCGCCTTCCAGCCGGCCCACGACGGGGCCGACGGGGCCGACGCGCAGCTCGCCGGCGCCTACCAGGCCGAGCCGCGCCAGCTCGACCGCCCACCCGTCGGCATCGACGGCGAGTCGGGCCGGGAGGGCGCCAAGGATGACGACAGCCGGGACGCACTGAGCCCGCAGCCGGTCGCCCGCCAGGTGACGATCAAGCGGATGTCGAAGAAGCAGCGGCTCGCCCTGGCCCGCGAGCAGGCCGAGGCCGCGGCGCGCGAGGAGATGATCTCGACCCCCGCGCAGTTCACGATCAGCTCGTTCAACGTGCTCGGCTCGAGCCACACCTCGGGCGGCGGCTCGAAGGGCCGGATGGCCTCCGGGACCACCCGGATCCGCACCGCGACCCAGCTGCTGAACGTGCACGGCGTCGACGTCGTCGGCTTCCAGGAGCTGCAGAGCGACCAGTACCGCGCGTTCCTCGGCGCGTCCGGCGGTGCCTTCGCCGTCTACCCCGGCCTGGCCGCGGGACCGTCCGGCGTCGACAACTCCATCGCCTGGCGTCGCTCGGAGTTCACGCTCAAGGAAGCGGCGACCGTGCAGATCCCGTACTTCGACGGCCGGCTCCGCCCGATGCCCTACGTCCTGCTGGAGCACAACGCCACCGGCCGGCTGGCCTGGTTCGCCAACTTCCACAACCCTGCGACCAACAGCAAGCGCGGCAACAATGACCGCCACCGCGCGGCCGCCGCGGCCCGCGAGGTAGCTCTGGCCAACGAGCTGCACAGCCGCGGGGGCTACCCGGTCTTCATCACGGGCGACATGAACGACCGCGAGGCCTACTTCTGCCGGATGACGTCCGGCGCGCCGATGATCGCGGCCAACGGCGGCTCCAACAACGGCGGCTGCGCCCCGCCGTCGCGGATGCCGGTCGACTGGATCTTCGGCCATCAGATGGTGACGTTCAGCAACTACGTCCGCGACGAGGGTCCGCTGGTACGCCGTACCACCGACCACCCGATGATCCGCGCCGACGTCACGCTCGACGAGCAGGACGGGGTCCCCGCGGGCTGACCGCGGCACTGTCCGGTTTGCCGTCCGGATTCGTGGCGGAGGCGTCCGGAAAACCGGACGACAACCCCGCCGCCGATGAGTTTTCCTGTCGGTCCTGGTCGTTTTCATGGCGACTGACCACCAGGAGGCTCCGTGACCGTGACTCCCGCACCCGGTAACACTCGTCCGCTCGAGATCGGGGACGACCTCGCCCCGATCGCCGTGCGCGACGGCCACACCGACTACCCCACCGCCCGGGCGACCTTCGTCGCGACCGGCTCACCCGACGTCGTGCTGCGGGCGACCACCCCCGAGCACGTCGCTGCCGGCGTCCGGCTCGCCGTCGACACCGGACGGCCGCTGTCGATCCGCAGCGGCGGCCATCACGCCTTCGGCTACGGCACCAACGACGGCGGCGTGGTCGTCGACCTCTCCGGCATCTCCGAGGTCGAGGTCGTCGACCCGGCCACCCGTCGGGTCCGCATCGGCACCGGCGCGACGTGGGGCGCGGTCGCCGACGCGCTGGCCCCGCACGGGCTGGCGCTGACCAGCGGCGACACCCGCTCCGTCGGCGTCGGCGGTCTCGCGCTTTCCGGCGGCGTCGGCTGGATGGTGCGCAAGCACGGCCTGACCCTCGACGCGATCCGCTCCGCCGACGTCGTCACGGCCGACGGCCGGCTTCTGCCCGCCTCCGCCGGCGAGCACCCCGACCTGTTCTGGGCGGTGCGCGGCGGTGGCGGCAACGTCGGCGTGGTGACCCACCTCGAGCTCGAGGCCGCTCCGGTCAGCCAGGTGGTCGCGGGCATGGTCACGTTCGCGCCCGACCAGGCAGCGACCGTGCTCCGCGGCTACCGCGACGTCATGCGAAAGGCCCCCGAGGAGCTCACGACCGCGCTGCTGCTGATGCCCGGCTTCGGCGAGTGGCCGGCGGCCGTCAACGTGTTCTGCTGCTGGGCCGGCGACGACGAGGAGGCCGCCGCCGAGGCGATCGCGCCGATCCGCGCGCTCGGCGAGCCGACGGCCGACACGGTCTCACTCCAGGCTTACGCCGACGTGCTCGAGGAGGCGCACCCGCCGCCCGGCGTCCGAGGTCTGGTGTCCAACTCGCTGTTCGACGACCTCGACGACGCCGCGCTCGACGCGGTCGCCGACCTCTACGCCGCCGGCACGAGCGGCAAGGTGATCTTCGTCCGCTGGCTCGCCGGGGCGCTCAACCGGGTGCCGGCCGACGCCACCGCCTGGGGCTACCGCGACGTCGAGGCGATGGTCGCCCACGCGGGCTTCGTCCCGGCCGACGCCGACGACGCCGTGATCCAGGCGACCGTCGCTCCCGGCCGTCCGATC
Organism: uncultured Nocardioides sp.; assembly: GCF_946885725.1. The sequence goes on along the minus strand of NZ_CAMPGZ010000024.1, from coordinate 16,530 downwards.
GACGCAATGGGCGTCGGGGCCTACGCCGGCTTTCTGAGCATCCCGGGTGACCCGACCGTCGACCGGATCTACCCGCCCGAGACGTTGGCGCGGCTGCGTCGGGTCAAGCGCGACTACGACCCGGACAACGTGTTCCGGCTGAACTTCAACGTCGAGCCGGCCTGACCCTGGCGCAGCTCAGTCGATGTCGACAGTCGTCACCACCCACGTCACCGACGGCCGACGCGGCGTGGACGAGAAGCCGAACCGGCACGGAGGGTCGACCGGCGCCAGCGCGCCCAGGTCGGTGCCGTCGAAGCTGCCCTGCATCCGGGTCACGGCGCGCACGTCGGTCGCGCCGTACCACTCGCGCCGACCCGGTCCGGCCGCGCCGCGGGTTCGCACGCCGCGGAGCACGACCCGGCTGAACGGGTCGGCGGCACTCGCCCACGCCGGGTGCGTCGCGACCCGCTCCGGGACCAGCGACAGCATCCGGCCCACCAGCGTGCGCTCGCCGACGCCGAGGGTCAGCGACAGCGATCGCGACGTCACCTGCCAGACCATGTCGGGACCTGTGACCGCGATGTCCTCGGCGCGCACCTCGTCGAAGGTGTAGGTCGCGGCGACGAAGTCGGCGACGTCGCGGGTCGGCGCGATGAGGACGCGGTGACCGGCAGCGGTCTCCACCATCGCGTCGGCGAAAGGTCCGAACGGGCTCTCCCGCCACCGGCCGACCACCACGCGCACGCCGCTCGTGGAGCCGACCCCCGCGATCGCGCCGGTGAACCGGTGCCTCGTCACGCGGGTTCCACGACGGCCGCGTCCGGCGACGACGCGGCCTTCGCGAACTGGGTGCGGTAGAGCTCGGCGTAGCGACCGTCGAGGGCGAGCAGGTCGTCGTGCCGGCCGCGCTCGACGATGCGGCCTTCCTCGACCACGAGGATCTGGTCGGCCTGGTGGATGGTCGAGAGCCGGTGCGCGATCACGATCGCGGTGCGGCCGTCGAGCGCCTCGTTCAGCGCGGCCTGCACCGCGGCCTCCGACGTCGAGTCGAGGTGCGCGGTCGCCTCGTCGAGGACCACGACCCTCGGCTGGGCGAGCAGCAGCCGGGCGATGGTCAGCCGCTGCCGCTCACCGCCCGACAGCCGGTAGCCGCGCTCGCCCACGACCGTGTCGAGCCCGTCGGGCAGCGACCGGACCAGGTCGGCGAGCCGTGAGCGGGTGAGCGCCGCCCACAGCTCCTCGTCGTTCGCGCCGGGCCGGGCGAGCAGCAGGTTCGCGCGGACCGTGTCGTGGAACAGGTGACCGTCCTGGGTGACCATGCCGAGCGTCCGGCGGATCGCCTCGAAGGACAGGTCGCGCACGTCGACGCCGCCGAGCCGTACGGCGCCCGAGTCGACGTCGTACAGCCTCGCGAGCAGCTGCGCCAGCGTCGACTTGCCGGCGCCCGACGAGCCGACCAGCGCGACGATCTGGCCGGGCTCGGCGCGGAGCGACACCCCGTGGATGACCTCGACGCCGCCGCGGGTGTCGAGGGTGGCGACCTCCTCGAGCGAGGCCAGCGAGACCTTGTCGGCCGACGGGTAGGCGAAGTGCACGTCCTCGAGCTCCACCGAGACCGGCCCCGGCGGTACGTCGGCCGGGTCGGGTCGCTCGCGGATCAGCGGCTCGAGGTCGAGCACCTCGAAGACCCGCTCGAACGACACCAGCGCGCTCATCACCTCCACGCGTGCGCTGGCCAGGCCGGTCAGCGGCGCGTAGAGCCGGGTCAGCAGCAGGGCCAGCGCGACGACCTCACCGGCCTCGAGCGTGCCCTGCAAGGCGAACCAGCCGCCGAGCCCGTAGACCAGCGCCAGCGCCAGCGCCGACACCAGCGTCAACGCCGTCACGAACAGCACCTGCACCATCGCCGTGCGCACCCCGATGTCGCGCACACGTGTGGCGCGGGCGACGAACTCGTCGACCTCCCGGGTCGGCATCGCGAACAGCTTGACCAGCGTCGCGCCGGGCGCGGAGAACCGCTCGGTCATCTGGGTGCTCATCACCGAGTTGTGGTTGGCCGCCTCGAGCTCCAGCGATGCGAGCCGGCGACCGAAGCGACGCGCGGGCAGCACGAACACCGGAAGCAGCAGCAGCGCCAGCAACGTGATCTGCCACGACAGCGCGAGCATCGCGGCCAGCGTCAGCGCGAGCGCGACGATGTTGCCGACGACGCCGGACAGCGTGTCGGAGAAGGCGCGCTGGGCACCGATCACGTCGTTGTTGAGCCGGCTCACCAGGGCGCCGGTGCGGGTGCGGGTGAAGAACGCGATCGGCATCCGCTGCACGTGCTCGAAGACCACCCGCCGCAGGTCGAGGATCAGGCCCTCACCGATGCTCGCCGAGAGCCACCGAGACAGCAGACCGACACCGGCCTCGACGACCGCAATCGCTGCGATCACGAGCGCGATGGTCAGCACCTCGGCGTACGAACGGCCCTTGATGATCGCGTCGACAGCCCGGCCGGCCAGCAGCGGCGTCGCCACCGCGAGGACCGCCAGCAGGACGCTGGTGACCATGAACCAGGCCAGCATCACCCGGTGCGGTCGCGCGAACGCGAGGATCCGCCGGACCGTGGCCCACGAGAACGGTCGCTGCTCCTGCTGGGCGACCATCAGGTTGTACAGCGACGACCACGCCGCCATCTCCATGCTCATGCTGCGACCGTAGGACCTCGAGGGGACATGAAGTCCAGGGTTTTCTAGCGACCGTTCTTGCCCTGTTTGCCGACGGTCAGGAACCGGCGGCCGCGCGGGGTGACGCCCCAGGGCTTGTAGACCGCGAGCCAGGTGACGAACGCGAGCATCGTGGTGGAGACGACCGGCGGGAAGAGCATGTTCCTGCGTACGTCGGTCAGCCGCTCGGGCAACGAGGCGTCCACCACCGTTGCCTGGGCGGCGCCCTCGAGAAGCGTCGGCCGGAGCGCGACCAGCACGAGCGTCAGCAGCACCAGGCTGATGGCGAGCTTGACGAGCACCCACCAGTACCTCACCAGCCCGAACCGGGTGCCGAGGCCGAGCCAGATCCCGCTGCCCAGCGACAGCAGGCCGAGCGTGAGCAGCAGCGGCACGCAGAACATCTCGAGCGCCCGGTAGATCACCGCGAGCTCCGCCGGGTCGTCCGTGGCGAGGCCGCGGTAGGCCAGCACCCCCATCGCCAGGTCGACGCCGATCCAGCTGACCGAGCTCAGCACGTGGAACAGCAGCAGCGCCTTGCGGCCCTTCCGACTGAGCCGGGGGAACCGGTGGGATCCGGAGCGTGACGCCTGGGTGTCGGGGGCGAGGGCAGTCGTCATGGCTCCACGGTGCCGGGACCCGGCCGGCCGGCGCATCGGGGAGCACCCTGGCCGGGACCCGGAGAACGGCCCTTGCAAGATACCCCCAGGGGGTGTACGGTCAGGGCGTCCGGATACCCAGAGAGGGTATCCGCCCAGGCCAAGCACGACGGAGGCAGCGGTGAGCGAGCACGAGCAGCTGGAGCACAGCGAGCACAACCACTACGGCTACATCAGCCGCAAGGACGACTACCTCCGCCGGCTCAAGCGCATCGAGGGCCAGGCCCGCGGCCTGCAGCGGATGGTCGAGGAGGAGAAGTACTGCATCGACATCCTCACCCAGGTCGCCGCGATGACCAGCGCGCTGCAGTCCGTCGCGCTCGGCCTGCTCGACGACCACCTCAACCACTGCGTCGTCGACGCCGCCCGCCAGGGCGGTCCGGAGGCCGACGCCAAGCTCGCCGAGGCGTCCGCGGCCATCGCCCGCCTCGTCAAGTCCTGACCACCCCTCACAGCCACAACATCCGCGAACTCGGGAGGAACCCATGTCTGATCACACCTTCACCGGCACCGTCACCGGCATGACCTGCGGCCACTGCGTCGCGTCCGTGACCGAGGAGGTCCAGGAGATCGACGGCGTGCAGGACGTGGAGGTCGTCCTCGAGACCGGCGCCCTGACCGTGACCAGTGCCCAGCCCCTCGACGAGGCCACCGTGCGCGAGGCCGTCGAGGAAGCCGGGTACCAGCTGGCGTCGTGAGCGCCACGGACCGCCCGGCCGTCCGCATCGGCGGGTTCGCCGTCGGGCTCGTCGCCGTCTTCGCCCTCGCGCTCGGCGCCGGCTCGCTCTGGGGACCGACGGTCGCCGAGACCGAGCCGGACGAGGAGATGGGCCACGGCGGCATGGCTGAGGCGGGCGCCGCGACCGACGCTGCGGGCGAGCACGACGAGTCCAGCGCGGGGCACCTGCCCGGTGGGCTGATGCGCAGCCAGGACGGCTACACGCTCGAGCTCGCCGCCAGGACGGCCGAACCCGGCCGCGACGTACCTCTCGCATCGACCGTCACCGGCCCCGACGGCCACGTGCTCGACACCGAGAGCGCGTACGACGTCGAGCACGACAAGCGCCTGCACCTGATCGTCGTACGCCGTGACCTGACCGGCTTCCAGCACGTCCACCCCGAGCTGGGCGGCGACGGCCGCTGGACCACCGACGTCGACCTGGAGCCGGGCACGTGGCGGGTGTTCGCCGACTTCAAGGCGGCGGGCGGTCCGGCCCTCACGCTCGGCACCGACCTGACCGTGACCGGCGAGGTGAGCGACGTACGGCCGGTCGGCGACGACGACCGCTCCGACTCGGTCGACGGCTACGACGTCGAGCTCGAGGGCGACCTGGTCGCCGGCACCGGCTCCGACCTCACGCTGACCGTCAGCCGTGATGGCGAACCGGTCACCGACCTCGAGCCGTACCTCGGCGCGTTCGGCCACCTCGTCGCGCTGCGCGAGGGCGACCTCGCCTACCTGCACGTGCACCCGCACGAGGAGGCGCAGCCCGGCGAGACGGGCGGACCGTCGATCGACTTCACGGCCGAGGTGCCCAGCGCCGGCGCCTACCGGCTGTTCCTGGACTTCAAGGCGGGCGGAAAGGTCCGCACCGCCACCTTCGACCTCACGGCGGTGGATCATGACTGACACCTCGCAGGACACCCGTCAGGTGGACCTGGAGATCACCGGCATGACCTGCGCGTCCTGCGCCAACCGGATCGAGCGCAAGCTCAACAAGCTCGAGGGCGTGTCCGCCTCGGTCAACTACGCGACCGAGAAGGCCCACGTGGTCTTCCCGCTGGACCTGCCGCCCGAGCGGCTGCTCGACACCGTCGAGTCGGCGGGCTACTCCGCGGCCCTGCCGAAACCCGAGCAGCCCGAGCAGCACATGGGCGGGACCGGCCACGAGCACGAGGACCCGGCCGACCGGGCCGCGCGCTCCCTGCGCGACCGGCTGCTGGTGTCGATCGTGCTCACCGTGCCGGTGATCGCGATGGCGATGGTGCCGAAATTCCAGTTCGAGTACTGGCAGTGGGCGTCGCTGACGCTGGCCGCGCCCGTCGTCGTGTACGGCGGGTGGCCGTTCCACCGGGCCGCGTTCCTCAACCTGCGCCACGGCAGCACGACCATGGACACGCTCATCTCGGTGGGCACGCTCGCGGCGTTCGGCTGGTCCCTCTACACGCTGTTCCTCGGCACCGCCGGCACGCCCGGCATGACCCACCCGTTCCGTTTCACCATCGAGCGCGGCGACGCGTCCGGCGACATCTACCTCGAGGCCGCCGCCGGCGTCACGACGTTCCTGCTGGCCGGCCGCTGGTTCGAGGCCCGGTCGAAGCGCCGGGCCGGTGCGGCGCTGCGCGCGCTGCTGGAGCTCGGGGCCAAGGACGTGGCCGTGCTGCGCGACGGCGTCGAGCGTCGGGTGCCGGTCGGTGAGCTCGCGGTCGGCGACCTGTTCGTCGTACGCCCCGGCGAGACCATCGCCACCGACGGCGTCGTCGAGGAAGGCACCTCCGCCGTCGACGTCTCGATGCTCACCGGCGAGTCCGTCCCCGTCGAGGTGGGGCCGGGATCATCGGTCACCGGAGCGACCGTCAACGCGGGCGGCCGGCTGCTCGTGCGTGCGACCCGCGTCGGCGCGGAGACCCAGCTCGCTCGCATGGCCCGCATGGTCGAGGACGCGCAGAACGGCAAGGCCGAGGCGCAGCGCCTGGCGGACCGGATCTCCGGCGTTTTCGTTCCCGTCGTCATCGCGCTCGCCGTCGGGACGCTCGGCTTCTGGGTCGGCTCGGGCAACGGCTGGACCGCGGCGTTCACCGCCGCCGTGTCCGTGCTGATCATCGCCTGCCCGTGCGCCCTCGGGCTGGCGACGCCGACCGCGCTGATGGTCGGCACCGGCCGGGGCGCCCAGCTCGGCATCCTGATCAAGGGCCCCGAGGTCCTCGAGGACACCCGGCGCGTGGACACCGTGCTCCTCGACAAGACCGGCACGGTCACCGAGGGCCGGATGTCGCTGGTCGACGTCGTGCCCGCTGACGGCGAGGACGCCGGCGAGGTGCTGCTGCTGGCCGGCGCGCTCGAGCACGCGTCCGAGCACCCGATCGCCCGGGCCGTGGCCACCGCCGCGACCGAGAAGTTCGGCGAGCTGCCGGGCGTGCAGGACTTCCGCAACGTCGAGGGCCTGGGCGTGCAGGGTCTCGTGGACACCGAGGACGGCAGCCACGCCGTGCTCGTCGGGCGGCCGCGGTTGCTCGCCGAGTGGTCGCAACACCTGCCCGCCGAGCTCGACCGTGCCCGGCAGGACGCGGAGGCCGACGGCCGCACCGTCGTCGCGGTCGGGTGGGACGGCAAGGCCCGCGGGCTGCTCGTGGTGGCCGACGCGGTCAAGCCGACCTCGGCCGAGGCGATCGCCCGGCTCCGCGATCTGGGGCTGCGGCCGATGCTGCTCACCGGCGACAACGCCGCGGTCGCGCGACGGGTCGCCCGCGAGGTGGGCATCGACGAGGACGAGGTGATCGCCGAGGTGCTGCCGGCCGACAAGGTCGAGCAGGTACGCCGCCTGCAGGCCGAGGGCCGCGTGGTCGCGATGGTCGGCGACGGCGTCAACGACGCGCCCGCCCTCGCCCAGGCCGACCTGGGTCTGGCCATGGGCACCGGCACCGACGTCGCGATCGAGGCCGGTGACCTCACCCTGGTGCGCGGCGACCTGCGGGTCGCGGCCGACGGCATCCGGCTGGCCCGGCGCACGCTCGCCACGATCAAGGGCAACCTGTTCTGGGCGTTCGCCTACAACGTGGCGGCCATCCCGATCGCCGCGGCCGGCCTGCTGAACCCGATGCTGGCCGGCGCCGCGATGGCGTTCAGCTCGGTGTTCGTGGTGACCAACAGCCTGCGGCTGCGCGGCTTCCAGCCACTCAGCGAGTAGCTCGGGTGGTCGAGCCGGGCTAGGACGCGGTCATCCGGTCGGTGTGATCGCGCTGCCTCACCAGGGCGGCGCGGGCGGCCTGCTCGACGAAGAACGTGTCGACCTCGCGACAGGCATCCGCGCACTCGCACACCGTGTCGACGACGACGGTCCACGGCAGCTTGTCGAACTCCTGCACAAGCCGTTCTGCGATGCCGGCGACCTCATGCTCCATGTGATCCGCTCCCGAGACTCGGCCCCGTGCCCGGAGACTTCCCCGCGGGCGGAGATTTCAGCAAATCGGTTGTTACCGGTCTGGACCGCGCGTTCGGTGAAAACCGGGATAACCGGTTGCCGCCCGGGTCCCGGCTCGCGAGGGTGTCCGGCATGACCCTGCACGTGCACAACATGACCTTCGACTGCGGCGACGCCCGGGCGCTGGCGACGTTCTGGTCGAAGCTGACCGGCTGGAACCTCTACTACGACGACGACCCGGAGGTCGTGGTCGCGCCGTACTTCCCGTACGACGGTGTCGGCATGCTGTTCATCCCCGTGCCCGAGGGCAAGACCGCCAAGAACCGGCTGCACCTCGACCTGCAGCCCGACGGTGAGACGCGCGAGGATGCGGTCAAACGAGCGGTCTCGCTCGGGGCCACCGTCGTCGCCGACCACACCAAGGACGACGGCAGCGGTTGGGTCGTGCTCACCGACCCGGAGGGCAACGAGTTCTGCATCGAGCGCGGTGCCGCGGAGCGCGGCCCGGTGGAGCCGCGGCAGTTCCGCATCGGCTGAGCCGGGTAGCCGACCTACGGCGAGGTGATCTTCGCCAGCCGTTCGCGGAGCAGCTCCTGCCGGTGCGCGTTGCCGTGCAGCTCGATGTAGCGCTCGCCGAACACCGCGAGCAGCGCGTCGTCCAGACGCCGTACGGCGCCGGCGGGGTACTTGTAGCCCATCCGCGCGTCGATCGCGTTCTGGTCGACCGTGCTGAGCAGCACCGCCAGCTCGTCGAGCGAGGTGATGCCGAGCTCGAGCAGCAGCCCGGAGATCCACACGTAGTGGTCGGTGCGCGACCAGCCCGCGTCGGCGTACTGCCCGGCCAGGAACGCCGCGAGGTCCTGGCCACTGATCCGCGGGTCGGTCGGCTCGTCGGGCGCGGGCACCGTGGCCGTTGTGCCGCCTGTGCTCACCGAGGACTGCAGCAGGTTGCGGATCGCGGTGAACTCCTGGTCCGCCAGCTCGAGCAGCCCGGCCGCAAGTGTGAACCGCCGGTCGAGGTCGGGCGCGTGCTCCTCGGGGACCGTGCCCTTGTAGCGGATGTCGTGCTCGAACTCCGCCCACGCGTGCTGCAGCGCGGTGCGCACCTGGACCTGCGCGGTCCGCCCACGCAGCTCCGGCGCCACCTCCTCGCCGGACTCGGGCTGGTCCGCGGGCACGGTCACCAGCAGGTGCCGGCTGGCGTAGCCCCAGCGCCCCTCGCTCGCGGTCTCCTGCCCCATGTCGCGGTCGTCGAGCACCTGCAGCTGGTCGGCGAGCAGGTCCGCCACCGCGGTCACGTCGGGCCGCAGGTAGGTGATCACCCGGACCCCGATCTGGTCGGTGATCTGCTCCAGCGGGTCCGAGTAGACGGGCTTGCCGTCGATCATCCGGTCGGCCTTGGCCGCGAACGACGCGATGCTCTTGGTCCGGCCGGTGACGCTCAGGTAGTTGATGCCGGCGTCGTCGAGCAGACCCTTCACCAGCGAGACGTAGGCCTCGGTCGCGCGCTGCAGCGTCGGCTGCAGCGCCGCGTAGGCCTGCACCGCCCGTTGCACCGGGTCGGCGCGGGGTGTCCGCGGGCTGGGCTTGTGGCCGGCCGGCAGCGTCGGCGTGACGATCACGCCTGTGCCGGCGTCGCCGTACACGGTGGTCAGCTCGGGACGGCGTACGGCGAACAGCGCGACGTACGCGCAGACCACTGCGTCGACCTGGTCCTCGACCTTGCGCAGGTCGCTCTTGCGCTCCGCCTGCTCGACCAGCTTCACCAGCTCGCGCCAGCCCTCGTGGTGGGTGAGCCGCATCGGCGCCGGCGCGTCGGCGAGGCCCTCGAGGCGGCGCATCAGGTCGAGCAGCGCGCCGCGGAGCTGGGCGATCGTGCGGCCGGGCTTGTTCTTGTACTTGAGCGTGCGGCCGAGCCGGAACAGCGCGACGGTCGCGGCGTGCGGGTAGACCTCCAGCGCGCGCCGATCGTGCTCACCGATGGGCAGCGTGGGGTCGAGGCTCAGCCCGAGCCGCTCCGCGAGCCGGGCGCCGCGCGGCTCCTCGCTGAACTCCGGCTTGGCGGTGTTGGACGGGTGCGCGCCGGCATCGAACCGGGCGAAGTCGCGGTTGAGCGCGGCCTCGCACGCCCGGTTGCCGGTCGGGTTCGTGACCACGAGCGGGGCGTCGATCGCGACCACGCACGGGCCGGCGACGTACTCCCCCAACGCCGCCACGATCTCCTCGTCGGTGCGCACCGCGCCGACCGTCACCAGACGGCCGGCGTCGTCGAGCACGGCCACGCCCGTGGGTTGACGAGTGCCCCAGGCGAGGTCCAGGCCGACGAAGTGCATGCGCACACCCTGCCGCATCGCGCCGCCGCTTCTCCTGGCCGGCGATGAATTCGGTCGCGATTGTCGGTCCTCACTTCCAGAATGGAAGGACCGCCATGACCACGACGCCCACCGCCCCGTCCTCGTCGGTGCCGCCCGAGCCCGAGCCCGTGCTGGAGACCCCGCGCGAGCTGCCCCGGCTGCTCCGGCCGTTCCGCACGCCCGCCTACCGGCGGCTCGCCGTCGCGCTGGTGCTGACCAGCTTCGCCGGCGGCGTCTGGGTCGTGGGGCAGGTCTGGGAGGTGATCCGCATCGGCGGCGGTCCCGCCCAGCTGTCAGTCGTCTCGACCGCGGCCGCCCTCGGCGTGCTCGTGCCGGCGCTGATCGCCGGCGTGGTGGCCGACCGGGTGCCGCAGAAGACGATCCTGCTCGGGGTCTCCGCCCTGGAGCTCGTCGGCATGACCACCATCGGCGTGCTCTCGGTGACCGACACGACCCAGGTGTGGCACCTGGCGGTCGTCGCGTTCTCCGCCGGTGTCGGCATGGCGTTCTACTACCCCGCCTACTCCGCCTGGCTGCCCGCGCTGGTCCCCGAGAGCGACCTGATGGCGGTCAACGGCTTCGAGGGGATGGTCCGCCCGACCATCGGCCAGGCGCTGGGCCCGGCCGTCGCCGGCGCCGCAGTGGGCGCTGTCTCGTCCGGCTTCGCGGTGCTGATCGCCGCGGCCGCCACCCTGCTCGGGCTGGTCGCGCTGACGTTCGTGCCCAAGACGCCCGTACGCCGTGACGAGACCACCGAGGTGACGTCGACCCACCACCCGGTCCGCGCCGCGCTGAGCGACATGCACGAGGGCTTCGTCTACATGGTGCGCACGCCGTGGCTGTTGGCCACGCTGCTGTTCGCGAGCCTGATGATCCTGGTGATCATGGGCCCGTTCGAGGTGCTGATCCCGTTCGTCGTCAAGGACGGTCTGGGCGGCGACGCGGGCGACCACGCGATGGTGCTCGCCGCGTTCGGCATCGGCGGGGCGGTCGGGTCGCTGGTGATGGCGTCGTTCCAGATGCCGCGCCGATGGTGATCTGGGGGACGCTGCTCCAGCGCCGCGTGCCGCCGCACCTGCTCGGCCGGGTCGCCTCGCTCGACTTCTTCGTCTCGGTGTCGCTGATGCCGGTGTCGATGGCGCTCGCCGGCCCGGTCTCCGAGGCGATCGGGCTGCGCACCACGTTCGTGGTCGCGGGCGTCGTACCCGCGGTCGTCGCGGTGGTCGCGATCGTGTGGGCCCGGCTCCCGCAGGACGAGCTCGCCCACCCGCTGCGAGACGAGCCCGTGACCACCCCGACACCCCTGGACGGGGCGCCCGCCGAGTGATGGGCTGGCCCGTAACGGACCGATCAACCAACCAACCATCTGTCCCGACAACCGCAGGAGCTCACCATGGCCCGGCTCAACCCCTATCTCGGCTTCCTCGACAACGCTCGCGAGGCGATGGAGTTCTACCAGTCCGTCTTCGGGGGCGAGCTGGACGTCAACACGTTCGGCCAGTTCGGGGCGGGTGGCGGTCCCGAGGCCGACAAGGTCATGCACGCGCAGCTCGAGACGCCGCAGGGCTTCACGCTGATGGCCTCCGACACTCCTGAGGGCATGGAGCACAAGCCCGGCAACAACATCTCGGTCAGCCTCAGCGGCGAGGGGGGCGACGGCCTGGACGAGATGTTCACCAAGCTCTCCGAGGGCGGCACGGTCACGATGCCGCTCGAGAAGCAGATGTGGGGCGACACCTTCGGCATGGTGCTCGACCGGTTCGGCATCTCCTGGATGGTCAACATCGCCGCGAGCGCCGACGCCGCCCAGACGGCCGGCAGCGGCCAGAGCGCCACCAGCTGAAGGAGCGCGCCGTGGGCCGCATCGTCTCGAACTTCTTCATCTCGCTCGACGGCGTCGTGGAGAGCCCCGACCAGTGGCACTTCCCGTACTTCGACGACGAGATGGGCTCCGTCATCGGCGCCGGCATGGAGAGCGCCGGCGCGTTCATGATGGGCCGCAACCTGTACGGCGAGTGGTCGGACTATTGGACCACCACCGACCAGGACCAGGACTTCGCGAAGTTCATCAACGCCATCCCGAAGTACGTCGTCAGCAGCACGCTCACCGACGCGGACGTGACCTGGAACAACTCCCGGCTGATCACCGGCGACCAGGACGCCGTGCGCGCCGGCATCCAGGCCGCCAAGGACGAGACCGAGGGCGACATCCAGATCTCCGGCAGCCCGACGCTGGTGCGCTCGCTGCTCGCGATGGGGCTGCTCGACGAGCTCGCGCTGCTGCTCCACCCGATCGCGGTCGGGCACGGCGAGCGGCTGTTCCAGGACACTCCGACGTACCCGCTGGAGCTCACCTCGCAGCGGGCGCTGAAGTCCGGCGTGCTGCACCTGACCTACGCCCCGAAGACGTCCTGACCCGGTTCGACCGGTCTGGGACCGGTCTGGGCCCGAATGTGCCTCGATGTGACATAGGCGGGCGGATCTGCTTACGGTCCGTGGATGACCTCGCACCGATCCGTCCGTCGTCTCGTCACCGGGCTCGTCGCCACCGGCGCGGCCGCCGCCCTCACCGTCGGGCTCGTCCCGGCCTCGGAGGCGCACCACGCGAACCCGCCCGGACCGGTCAACGCCCAGACGACGTTCGACTGGGGCAAGCCCATCTGGCAGGACGACTTCGTCGGCCCGCTCAAGAGCGTCTGGCGCGACAAGTCGCCCCACGGCAACGTGCGCAACCAGCACGGGATGCTCACGCTCAACACCGGCAAGCGCGGATCCGTGTCGGCCACGCTCAAGGGTGCCGGCCACGAGACCGGCCGGTGGGAGATCCGGCTGCGCTCGCGGCAGTACGGCAACGACCACGGCCACTACAAGGTGCGCACCGAGCTGGTCCCGGCCGCGAAGCGCAATCAGCACTGCGGCGCCCGCAACGTCGCGCTGAACAGCTACACGCTCGGTGGCAGCCGCGTGCACCACTACATCCGCTCGCTGCCCGACAACCAGTCGACCTCGCACACCGGGCTGAACCTCGGCAACGACCGGTGGCACACCTTCGCGGTCGAGGTGCGGGCCAAGCGGATCTCGTGGTTCGTCGACGGCCACGTGATCTCGACCGAGAACCGCCGCGAGGCGCTCTCCGACGTTCCCTACACCGTGCGGTTCACGATGCTCGCGCCCAACGCCAAGAAGCGCATGAACCCCTCGCGCATGCAGATGGACTGGCTGCGCTACTACACGCTGCGCAAGCCGAACTCGAAGTCGGTGAAGGCGCCGCTGCCGCGGTGGGGGTCTCCCGCCGACGCCTCCTGTGATCTAAAACCACGCGCCCATTTGGGTCGGGCGTGGCAACCCTCGTGGCTCGCCCCGACCGTCGTTTGCGGTCGTACACAGTCGTTGTCACAGGGAAGGCACACCGATGCGAGCAGCTACCACGCCCCGGACCCTCATCCGTCCTGCCGTGGAGCTGCCCCTTGACCTCTCTCACACTCAACCTCGGGATCGTCGCGCACGTTGATGCCGGCAAGACCAGCCTGACCGAGCGCCTGCTGTACGACGCCGGCGTGATCGACGCTCCCGGCAGCGTCGACGCGGGCACCACCCGCACCGACTCGATGGACCTCGAGCGTCGGCGCGGCATCACCATCCGTGCAGCGGTCACGTCGTTCGCGATCAGCGATCTCGCCGTGAACCTGGTGGACACGCCCGGTCACCCCGACTTCATCGCCGAGGTCGAGCGGTCGCTGACCGTCCTCGACGCGGCCGTGCTCGTCCTGTCCTCCGTCGAGGGGGTGCAGCCGCAGACCGTTGTCATCTGGCGCGCGCTGCAGCGCGTCGGCGTGCCGACCGCCCTCTTCGTCAACAAGGTCGACCGCTCCGGGTCCGACGTCGCCGCAGTCGTCGACCAGGTGCGGCGCCGGCTCACGCCGCACGTCGTCCCACTCACCCGACCCGAAGCCGAGGGCACCCGCGAGGCGACGGTCGTGCCGGTCCCGCTCGACGCGGACGCGGTCGTCGAGGCGGTGGCCGAGGTGGACGACCGGGTGCTGACCGGCTGGGTCGAGGGCGCCGTGACACCGGAGCGGGTGCGCTCGGCGCTCCGCCGCGGCACGCGGGACCGCCGTCTCGCGCCGCTGCTGTGCGGCTCGGCCCTGACCGGCGCGGGCGTGCCGCTGCTCCGCGACCTCGTCCGCGACGTGCTGCCCCGGGCGAAGGAGCACGGCGGCGCCGTGTCGGGCACGGTGTTCGCTGTCGACCGTGACGAGCGCGGCCGCCGTGCCTGGGTGCGGCTGTGGTCGGGCGAGGTCCGCGTGCGCGACCGGCTCCGGGTCGACGGATCCCCCCGTCCGGTCCCGGTGACCGAGGTGGGAGTCAGCGCACCCGGCGGTGTCGCGGTGCGCCGTACGGCCGGCGCCGGCCAGATCGTCGCTCTCCGCGGGCCTGAGGCGCGCATCGGCGACATCCTCGGTCGGGCCCCCCGGCGGCGTAGACACCGGTTCCCGCCGCCCACCCTGCAGGCGTTGGTCGAGCCGGAGGACCCGGCCCAGCGCGGCGCGCTGTTCGCGGCCCTGACCGAGCTGGCCGAGGAGGACCCGCTGATCGACCTGCGCATCGACGAGGTCGACCGTGAGGCCGCGCTGAGCCTGCACGGCGAGGTGCAGAAGGAGGTGGTCGGCGCGCTGCTCGAGGAGCGGTACGGCGTGCGCGCCCGGTTCGCGCAGACGTCCACGGTGTGCATCGAGCGCGTCGTCGGCACCGGGTGCGCCGAGGACCTGATCGGCCGGCGGGGCAACCCCTACCTCGCTGGGATCGGCCTGCGGGTCGAGCCGGCGCCGGTCGGGCAGGGCGTGCGGTTCTCGCCGGGCGTCGAGCGTGGCAACCTGCCGCCGGCGTTCATCGCCGCCACCGAGGAGGGCGTCCGGCACGGGCTGCGGCAGGGCCCGCACGGGTGGGAGGTGACCGACCTGACGGTCACGATGACGTCGTCGGCGTACTACCCCCGGCAGAGCAAGCCGCACCAGAAGTTCGACAAGTCATCATCGAGCGTGGCCGGCGACTTCCGCCACCTGGCGCCCGTCGTACTCGCGGCCGCGCTGACGCAGGCCTGCACCCGGGTCTGCCGGCCGGTCGACCGGTTCGAGCTCGACGTCCCGGAGCAGGCACTCAGCCAGGTGGTGGCGCTGCTCGGCCGCCTCGGCGCGGTCGTGCTCGAGACCACGGCGTCGTCCGGCGACGCCCGGCTGGTCGGCCACCTGCGGTCGGACCGGGTGCCCGACCTGGCGTCTCGACTCCCGGACCTCACGGGCGGGGAGGGCGTGCTGGTGTCCCGCCTCGACCACCACGCGCCGGCGACCGGGACCGAGCCGCCGACCCGTCTCCGGCGGGGACCGGACCCCGCCGACCGGGAGGCGTGGTTCCGGGACGTGCCGCGCTAGGGACGGGTGGTCGAGCTTCGGGTGGTCGAGCCTGTCGAGACCACGGAACGGTCAGCTGGGCGTTTCGCAGACCGGCAGCGGGGCGCCCTCGCAGCAGGACGACTTGAGGTGGCACCGCGGGCACAGCCAGCGGTACGCGGTGCCGTCGTAGACGTGGCCGCAGCCGTCGCACTCGATCATGCGTCCATGGTCGGCCCTGGGCCGTTCGGCGCCGAGACGACCCGCCGGGGTCATCCGGTATAGCAAGGCCGGGCCATGTGTCGGCGTTCGGCCGTCCCGGAGGGCTTTACTGACGCACGCTTGACAGGTGACCACCCCTGCCGCTTCGCACCACTCGACCCACCCGTGGCAGGCCTGGCTGCGCAACCTCTGGCTGGTCTGCGCGGCGATCGTCGCGGCGGTCGGCGTCAGCGCCGCCCTCGGCTCCCCCGGCCCGCTGGTCACGTTCGTCGTGGCCGGGATGCTCGGTCTCGTCGCAGGCGGGTTCACGTTCGCGTTCGGCCCCGAGGACATGACCGGGGTCATCCGCGGCGCCAAGGCCGCGGCCTGGGTCAGCGCCTTGACCGTGGTGAGCATCGGTCTCGGTCGGCTGTTCGGCTTCACGAGCGCCCTCATCCTGGGGGCGGTCATCCTCACCTCGCCACTCGTCCCGGCGACGGTCCGCTGGTACCGCGGCCGCCGCACCGAGCGGGTCACAGAGCGCGAGGAAGCGAAGCCGGACGCCGCCGAGGTCGTACCCGCGGTCGTGCCCGCGGTCGTCGTGGTCGGTGACCCCACCGGCGACCTGGACATGACCGACTTCGAGCTGGCGCTCGTCGACACCGAGGAAGCGCCCGAGCCCGATCCCGAGGACACCTCGCTGGCCTCGCTCGACCTCGACGACCTGTGCCGACTGTGGCGCCGCACGTCCGTGCTGCTCCGGCAGCCGCTGGACCAGCGCCGCGTCACCGAGGTGCTCGACGCCCGGCAGCGGTGCCTCGACGAGCTGATGCGCCGGCACCCGGCCGCCACCCGCGCATGGCTCGAGTCAGGGGCCAGCCGCGCCGACGACCCGCGGCCGTTCCTCGAGGAATCGCGCTAGTCCGAGTGCCCAGGCATGCCGCCGACCCCGCCTGTGGCGGGGTGCGGGGCGTGGTGGCTACGGGTCGGGGACGAGATGGATGTGACCGCGCTCGGCTGACCTGCGGCGGGCGTCGGCGGGGGTGACGTCGAGGGTGCCGTCGCGGTCGCGGAGGAACTGGTAGCCGTGCGGG
>NZ_CAMPGZ010000023.1 GCF_946885725.1 uncultured Nocardioides sp. | reverse complement strand
CGCGGTCGTCCTTCGACTTCGACTCCCACTTGTCGAGCACGGTGGTCTCGCCGTACAGCGTGTCGCCGTGGAACGTCGGCGCCACGTGACGCAGCGACTCGATCTCGAGGTTCGCGATCGCCTTGCCGCTGATGTCCGGCACGCTCATGCCGAGCAGGATCGAGTACACGTAGTTGCCCACCACGACGTTCTTGCCGAACTGGGTGGTCTCCTCCGCGTAGTGCGCGTCCATGTGCAGCGGGTGGTGGTTCATGGTGAGCAGGCAGAACAGGTGGTCGTCGTACTCGGTGACGGTCTTGCCGGGCCAGTGCTTGTACGTCGCACCGACCTCGAACTCCTCGTAGCTCCGGCCGAACTGCATGCTGCTCTCCTCGCGCGTGGTCGAGCTGGTTTTGGGGTCATCCTGCCGAACGCGGTGGGGGCCCGGGAGGTCACGGCGGCGTGGGGAACCTCACGCGTCGACCGGGCCCCGCGGGACCTCCGCCTCTGTGCGCAGGGCCGTTCGCGGCGCGAGCGTGGGATGGCGGAGGTGCAGCCATGACCACCGAAACCACGCCCGCCGCCACGCACGAGCGGCCACCCGACCAGTCCCGGACCGCTCCGCGCGGCCTGGTGGAGCTGACTGTCGCGCTCGCCGCGTTGCTGACCCTCAACACACTGCTCGGCCCGCTGGGGCTCGGCGTCTTCGACTACGACCTCGACCGCACGCTCGACAACCAGCTGCTCGGGCTGGAGCTCGTCACGGTCGGGCTCGTCGTGCCGGCGCTGCTGCTCGGCGCCGTGCTGATCGCGCGCGGCCGACCCGCCGGTCCGCTGGTCGTCGTCGGGCCGGCCGGCTACGCGGCCTACATGTTCGTGCAGTACGTGCTCGGCCCGGAGTACGCCACCTACTCGCTGACCGTGCTGTTCCACGTGCTCCTGACGAGCGTCGCCGGCGGGCTGGCGCTGTGGGCGTGGACGGTCTCCGGCCGTACGGCCGGCCCGCCGGTCCCCCGCCGTACCGCGCGACTGCACGCGCTGCTGCTGGTGGCGTATGCCGGGTTCGTGCTGCTGCGCTACGCCGGCTCGGTCACCGGCGCGTTCGAGGGTGCGCCGATCGGCGAGGAGTTCGAGGCGTCACGGACGTTCTTCTGGACGATCTACCTGCTCGACCTCGGCGTCGTCGTGCCGGTGACCGTCATCGCCGCCGTCCTGTCCTGGCGCGGCGACGCCACGGGCCGGCGCGCCGTGCTGGCCGTCGTCGGCTGGTTCGCGCTCGTGCCGCCGTCGGTCGCGGCGATGGCCCTCGTCATGCTGGCGCGCGACGACCCCCACGCGTCGGTGCCCACGGTCGTGCTGCTGACCGTGGCGAGCCTGGTGTTCGCCGGGGTCGCCGTGCGCCTGTACCGGCCGCGGCTGCGGCCGGGACGGAAGGCTTAGGCGCCTCCGCCGCCTGCCTTGCGGCGGTGCACCTTCGGGGCCGCGCCGCCGGCCACCTCGGGGCCGTGCGCCTTGGACCGTGCGCCCGCGGAGTCGTCGGGATGGTCGTGCGCCTGCTTGCGCTGCAGTGCCTCCCGCATCTTCGCCTTGAGGTCCTCGTTGCCGTTCTGCTCAGCCATGGGGATGCTCCTCCGGGGTGCGTGCGGTCGATCCTTCGGTTGCCTCAACCCTGGCACGGAGCCGGTGACCCGGTCGAGTGCTTTCCACCGGGTGCTTTCCGCGTGTCACTCCATCGTCGTGGGCAGGCCGTGCGGCGCGGCGGTGCCCAGGATGATGCGCTCGCCGCCCGGACAGGTCTCCAGCACGACGAGGAACTCGTGCGCGGACTCGGGAGTACGGCGGGTCGGCTCGAGGAACAGGTGGGCGAACGGCGCCTCGGCGGTGGCGGTCTCGCCGACGGCGTCGATCGCGGCGCGGGCTCGGGCCTGCTCGTCCTTGCTCAGGTACTGCCACATGACGGAGTGCCAGAGCACGGTGACCGTGCCCGGCCGGACCTCGAGCCGCTCGATGAAGTCCGCGGCCCCGACGCGCTCCACGACCACCGGGTGGCGTCGCGCGAGGTCGAGCGCGCCGCGCAGCCGTTCAAGCCGGGCACGCTGGTCCGGCCAGACGTAGGCGGTGAGCGCGAGCCGGCCCTCCGTGCTCGTCGCGTCGATCGGCCCGACGTCGCTGCCGAGGCGCTCGACGAACGCCAGGTCGGGCCACGGCTCGAGCGGTCGGCCCTCCCACGCGGGGTCGAGCACCACCGGCGAGTCCGGGTCGCCGTACGTCGCGGCGCCGTTCGCATCGACGTACCGGAACCGGTCGGCGAGCAGGATCAGCCCGCCCGACGAGCCGATCTCGAACAGCCGGACCGGCAGCCGGTGCGTCTCCGCCAACCGGAGCAGGCCGCCGACGAGCGCGGCCGCACGACCGACCTCGTTGGTCTGCGGCGGGCGGTCCAGCCACTCGCGCACGGCGTCGGGCTGCGCGGCGAGCAGCTCCCTGAACGCCGCCCAGCCGGCATCCGGCTCCCAGGTGCCGCCCACCGACGGGTAGTAGGCGGCCAGCTCGCCGGCCCGCCCCTCGAGCACCAGCCGGTGCACGCTGCCGACGAGCCGCAGCGCCAATGCGGACGGCCCGGAGTCGTCCTCGTGGCCGGCGATCACCTCGGCGGTGACACCGCCGGCGGCGAGGTCGTCCGCAGCCCGCTCCAGCAGCTCGGCGTACATCGGCGACCCCAGCTCCGCGCACGCCCGCGCCTGGGTCCGGAACAGCTCGACCTGCTTCTCCACGTTCGGCACAGGGTCAGACTCTCACCGGGTGACAACAACGATTCGTCTGCGATCTACGGGGTGTTTCACACGGGCGGATCGCAGACGAATCGTTGTCCGGCCACACCGGGTGGTCGAGCCAGTCGAGACCACCAACCGAGTCGTTCTCTCGACAGGCTCGATCACCCTGGCTCAAGCCTTGTAGTCCTCGAGCAGGCGGCGGCCGATGATCATCTTCTGGATCTCGGCCGTCCCCTCGCCGATGAGCAGGAACGCGGCCTCGCGGTAGAGGCGCTCGATCTCGTACTCCTTGGAGTAGCCGTAGCCGCCGTGGATCCGGAACGACGCCTCGACGACCTCGTTGCAGAACTCGGCGGCGAGGTACTTGGCCATCCCGGCCTCGACGTCGTTGCGCTCGCCCTTGTCCTTGAGGCGGGCGGCGCGGACCATCATCGCGTGGGCCGCCTCGATCTTGGTGGCCATCTCCGCGAGCTTGAACATGATCGCCTGGTGCTGGGCGATCGGCTTGCCGAACGTCTCGCGCTGCTGGGCGTAGGCGATGCCGAGCTCGAACGCCCGGTTGGCGACGCCGACCGCGCGGGCCGCGACGTTGACGCGGCCTACCTCGACGCCGTCCATCATCTGGTAGAAGCCCTTGCCGGGCTCACCGCCGAGGAGCTGGTCGGCCGAGATCTTGTGCTTGTCGAGGATGAGCTCGGTGGTGTCGACGCCCTTGTAGCCCATCTTGTCGATCTTGCCCGGCACGGTGACGCCCTGCGCGGTCTCGCCGAAGCCGGGCTCCTTCTCGACCAGGAACGTCGTCATGTTGCGGTACACCGAGTCGGCGCCCTCGTCGGTCTTCACCAGCAGCGCCACCAGGTTGGCCGAGCCACCGTTGGTCAGCCACATCTTCTGGCCGGTGATCTCGTAGCCGTCGTCTGTCTTCACGGCCTTGGTCTTGATCGCGGAGACGTCGGAGCCGAGGGACGGCTCGGACATCGAGAAAGAGCCGCGCACCTCACCTGTCGCCATCTTGGGCAGGTACTTCTGCTTCTGCTCCTCGGTGCCGTGCTGCATCAGCATGTAGGCCACGATGAAGTGCGTGTTGATCACGCCCGAGACGCTCATCCAGCCGCGGGCGATCTCCTCCACGACCAGGGCGTAGGTCAGCAGCGACTCCCCGAGCCCGCCGTACTCCTCGGGGATGGTCAGCCCGAACAGGCCGAGCTCCTTGAGCCCCTCGACGATCTCGGTGGGGTACTCGTCCTTGTGCTCCAGCTCGGTCGCGACCGGGAGGATCTTCTCCTCCACGAACGACCGCACGGTCTTGAGGATCTCCTCCTGGATGTCGGTGAGACCCTCGGTCTGGCACAGGCGGCCCATGTTCGTCCTCTCGTTCGGAGTCCCGGCGACCCGCCGGGTGGTCGAGCTCGTCGAGACCACGGCGTCGGGTTACCCGGGAGTATGGCCTCCCGTGCGTCAGCGGGTCTGTGGTCGGCGCCACAACCGGCGTACACGCCGTGCGGCCTTTTTCACAAGAGGCTCTGGGGCGCTCTCCCGTCGGGCCCGGTCGCGCTCGTGGGTCAGCTTCCGGACGTCGGTCAACATCGCGGCGATCGTGGCCGAGGCGGCGTCGACGAGCTCGGCGTCGGTGACCGAGGACGGGTGCCGCCGCTCGGGTACGTCGGCCGGCGTGCGCAGGTCCTCGAGGTCGCCGATCACGTCGTAGCCGCGCGCGGCGATCTCGTCGACGGCCCGGTCGCCGCGGTCGCGGAGCTCGGCGACGCGCTCCGGGGACGGCCAGAACTTCTCGCCCTTGCGCGGCACGAGCTTGCCCTGGGCGAGGTAGCCGCGGATCCAGACGCCGCGGTCGAGCGGCTTGGTGAAGCCGGTGAGGTCGGCGTTGACGCGCCGCAGCAGCTCGACCTCGACCACACCGAGCGACTCGTTGGCCTCCGACCCGGAAGCGTCGCACCGGGACGCGTCGATGCCGAGCAGGTCGGCGAACCGCAGCCAGAGCGTCTCGCGGGGCTCGGTCGGCTTGGGCAGGGTCAGCACGTGCACGCGCTGGGGCGGTACGACAGTGCTCCACCGGCGCAGCACGTCGGCGACGTCGAGCGAGCCCCAGTCCCACGCGTCGTGCGGGTTGGTCTCCTCGCTGACGGGATACTCGTCGATCGGCACGGTCGAGCCGTTCTTGACGAACTCCTGCCAACGCGCGGTGACCAGGCTGAGCGTGTCGCGGGCGGTGAGCACGACGTGCACCTCGGCCCCGTCGAGCGCGGCGATCGCGCGCTCGGCCTGCGCGGCCGAGGCGGCGGAGAAGAACTCGTGGCTGACGACCGCCGTACGGTCCCAGGCGTTGATCTCGCCGACGAGCACGTCCCACGCCTTCGGGGCCTCGGGGTGCCGCTTCGTGAGGTCGGGCTCCTCGCGGACGACTCCGCTGGCCCACAGGTGCTGGCGCGGGCCGAAGCCGGGCAGCAGAACGCCCTGTCGGCGAAGCTCGTCGCGGTTCTTCCAGAGGATCGTCTGGAGGTACGTCGTACCCGTCTTGGGCAGCCCGATGTGGAAGAACACTCGCTCAGCCATGCGCCGGCCGCCTAGAGGCCCTTGGTGTACTTCTCGAACCGCTCGACGGCTTCGGCGACCTTGGCCTCGTCGCGCTGGGCGACCGGCAGCAGCAGCTCCTGGACGACGTCGATCAGCTCGGCGAGGCGCAGGTTGACCTGGCGGGCCTCCTGGACCTCCTCCTCGAGCACGGCGACGCGGTCGCGCAGCTCGTCGATCTGGGCGCCGGAGCCGAGGCGGGCGACCTTCGCGACGCCGCTGCGGATCCGGTTCTTCATCGTTGCCATGCGACCACCATTCGACAGATGCGACGGCTCGTCTCGCCGTCCTTGACGACCTTGCGGGACACGATGGTCGCGCCCCGGTCCCGCAGCCCCTGCTCGACCACGTCGACCTGGAGCGGCCGGAGGTGGTTCTGCCGGGCGAACGGGTCGCCCTCGCCGCGGGTGTTGAGGAACTCGAGGTACAGCCGACCGCCGTCGCGCAGCAGCATGTCGGCGATCCGCCACAGGTTCGCCCGGCCGACCTTGTCGGTGGCGTCGGCGAGGTGGCGGGCGGTGACCACGCGCGGGCCGGGTTCGTGCGCCAGGCGGGCACCCTCGGCCAGGACGCTGCGCAGCTCGCAGAGGTTCAGCGCCCGGAAGTCGACCGGCAGACCCTCGCGCTCGGCGATCTCCGCGGCGGTCTCGGCGCCGCGCGGGACGAAGTCGAGACCGGAGACGCGGGCGCCCTTGCGCGCCCAGAACAGCGCGTCGACGCCCCGGCCGCAGCCGAGGTCGACGATCCGCTCCGGCACGCCGCCGTGCTCGCGCAGCACCCACCGCGCGAACTGCGACTCGGTCTGGTCGAGGTCGCCGTCGAGCTTGCGGGCGGAGTACATCCGGTCCCAGTCGGCCCGCTTCACGCGCGTGCCGCGGAACCAGCCGTTGAGCCGACGGTGCGTCGACTCCGGGGTCTCGAAGACGTACGCCGGGTCCGGCACCCGCCAGCTCGGGCCGTAGGTCGCGGTGAGGAACCGGTCGGTGTCGCGCGGCGCGGGGAACTCGCGGCCCTCCAACGTGGTCGTGCCGAGGGGGAAGATCCACTCCCGCTTGTACGGCGTACGGATCTCGCCCATGAGGTGGAGGAAGGAGTCGTCCTCGGTCGGCCCGATGAAGCCGCCGAACACGTCGAGCCCGCGGATCGAGCCGTCGGCCTCGCGGACGTCGACCTTGAACGCGATGCCGCTGTAGCGGGTGATCGCGTAGCCCATGTCGGCGAGCGCGCGCTGGAGGTCGAACGACTCGCGGATCACGTCGACGGGGTGGCTGTGCCGGCTGACGTAGCCGATGTCGGCGTCGCTGTCGTGGCCGATCAGCTTGCCCTCGCGGACGGCGCCGAGCAGCGTGCCGTAAGCGATGAACGGCTCGATGCCGGCCTTCTGCAGAGCGCCGATCACCTCGTCGATCGAGTCGAGCAGCGGCGCGACGTGCTCGGCGCTGCGGGTGTCGAAGGTCTGCGCCAGCCGGAGGCTCTTGTCGATGCCGAGCGGCATGCCGCGCTCGTTGACCACCGCGATCCGCTCGTCGCCCTCGCCCAGCCGGACCTCGGCGTCGTACACGCTTTGCTGAGCGACATGGGTGACGAGCTTGAGGTGCGTGGTGCCGTTGAGGAACCGCCGCAGCGCGCTCGGCCACTCCACGAACCAGCCGCCGTTCTGCGGCTTGCCGTCGCGCGGCAGCCAGAACGACCAGATCCGCCGGTCGTCGAACAACACGTCGACCACCAGCTCCTCGGTGGTTCGTGCGTAGATCCCGTCGTCGTCGACGCGCACGTCGGTCACCGGGATCGTCACGGCGGCCATGCTAGCCATCGGTGGATGGGATCCGGCGGGCGGCCGGTCGGGTTACCACCGTCTGCTGGGAAACCGGCGCAACCGGGCCGAAACTTCACGTGGGATCCGCCAGGAACGCGTGGGCAGCCCTGTGGACAACCGGTCCGGCGGGTCGCCCGCCGCCGCGGCCTCAGGACTCCGGCGGGGTCCAGACGTCGGTGCGCTTCATGCCCGCGGCGCGGCCCTTGGCCGAGATCACCAGCGCCATCTTGCGCGAGGCCTCGTCGATCATCTCGTCGCCGAGCATGACCGCGCCCTTCGCGCCGCCCTTCTCGGACGTGTAGTAGTCGTAGGCGTCGAGGATGTTCTCGGCGTGGTCGTAGTCCGACTGCAGCGGGCTGAACACCTCGTTGGCGGCGGCGATCTGGTCCGGGTGCAGCGTCCACTTGCCGTCGAAGCCGAGGGCGGCGGACCGGCCGGCGACGCGCTTGAAGCCGTCGAGGTCCTTGATCTGCAGGTACGGCCCGTCGATGGCCTGCTTGCCGTGGGCGCGGGCCGCCATCAGGATCCGCATCAGGATGTAGTGGTAGGCGTCGCCGACGTCGTACCCGGGCGGCTGCTCGCCGACCACCAGGCTCTTCATGTTGATCGACGCCATGAAGTCGGCGGGGCCGAAGATGATCGTCTCCACGCGCGGCGACGCCGTGGCGATCGCGTCGACGTTGATCAGGCCGAGGGCGTTCTCGATCTGCGCCTCGATGCCGATCCGGCCGACCTCGTAGCCCATCGTGGTCTCGATCTGGGTGAGCAGTACGTCGAGCGCGACGACCTGCTCGGGGGTCTGCACCTTCGGCAGCATGATGCAGTCGAGGTTGGCGCCGGCGCCCTCGACGACCTCGATCACGTCCTTGTACGTCCACTGGGTCGTCCAGTCGTTGACCCGAACGGTGCGCACCCGGTTGCCCCAGTCGCCGGTGTTGAGCACCTCGACGATGTTCTTGCGGGCGTCGGGCTTGGCGATCGGCGCCACCGAGTCCTCGATGTCGAGGAACACCTGGTCGGAGTCGAGGCCCTGGGCCTTCTCCAGGAACCGCGGGTTGGACCCGGGTACGGCGTGGCAGGAACGGCGGGAGCGCAGCGACTTCGTCTCGGAGGCCATGAGCGGGAATGTAGCCACCGGCACGCGCGCAGCGGCACCCCCGAGCCCCGTGGCATATCCCACAGGGCTAGGCAGGGGGTGCTTCCTCCGGCACCGGCGCGCGGTTGCTGACGATCACCAGCGCCATGCCCGCGACCATCACCGCGAGCCCGACGAGGGCGGCCACCGGCGGCCGCTGGCCCAGGATCAGCGCGGCCAGCAGCGAGGCACCCGGGACCTCCAGCAGCAGCGCGAGCGAGACGTAGACCGGCGAGGTCGTGGCCAGCAGGTGGTTGAACACCGAGTGCCCCATCAGCTGCGCGGTCGCGGTCACCGCGAGCAGCAGCGCCCACTGCGACGGCGGGTAGCCGGTCAGCTCCTGCCCCGACACCAGGCACGCCACCGCCAGCAGCACGGCGCAGGAGCCGTAGCAGACGAAGGTGTACGTCGTCGTGCTCGTGTGCTGCCGCGCGTGCCCGCCGATCACGGTGTACGCCGCCGCGGCCATCCCGCCGACGAGCGCCAGCAGGTCGCCGACGAGGTATCGCGTCGACAGGGAGAAGTCGACGCCCGACACGACCAGCACACCGGCGAACGCGAGCGCCAGCCCGGCCAGCACCCGCGCGCCGAAACGCTCGCCGCGGGTCGTCTGCCACAGCACGATCCAGGCGAGCTGCAGGCACACGATCGCGGTCGCCGACGACACCGACGTGTAGAACAGCGACGTCACCCAGGTGCCGAAGTGCAGCGCGAGCATCACCCCGCTGAGCAGCACCAGCCCGAGCCGCCGGCCGCGCATCTCGCGCAGCTCGTCGCGCCGGCGTACCACCGCACCAGGGGCCAGCACGACCGTCGCGAACGCGTTGCGCCAGAACGCGATCGCCAGCGCCGGCACCATCGCGGCCGCCATCAGCGGGCCGGACAACGACACCGCCACGACACCCACGGCCATCAGCACGAGCGTGCGCACGGAGCCGGTCACGCCGGCAATCCTGACGGAGGTCGGTCAGTTCGCGATCAGCGGCACCGTCCGGGTCGCCAGCACGCCGGGCCGCGACCAGTGCAGGAAGTCGAGGTGGAGCTGGTAGGTCCCCCGCTTCGGCGCCTGGACGAGCGCGTCGTACTTCTCCGCCGAGCCGAACGCGATGACCGACGTCATCAGCGGCGTCCCGGCGTCGTGCAGGCTGGGCGCGTGCTCCCCCGGCCGCGACGTGTCGCGGAAGGGACGGCCGTCGTGGGCGATGAGCTCGGCGATGGCCGCCGGGTTGCCCTTCTCATCGGTGAAGCGCGCCCGGCTCGGGAAGTAGTTCAGGTTCAGCAGCCGGATCAGCGACGGGAAGCCCGAGTCCCTGGTGGTGATCTGGAGGCTCTTCGGCGACCAGACGTCGCTGGACGGCCTCGGTCGCGCGAGGGACCCACCCAGCACGTAGAAGAACTTGGGGTCGAAGCGGTGCAGTCCGACGTCCTCCCCGGAGAGCCCCGCGGCGTGGTTGAGCTCGTGCCACCGCGGGTCCAGCGCGTACGGCGCGATCAGGGCCTCCGTGGCGACGTCGTACAGCGGTCCGTCGACGAAGGGACGCCGGGCTCCCGGCTGGACGGGGAAGTCGGGGTGCACCCACGGGTCCACCACGATCGGTCCGGCCATGCCCATCTGCACGTGCAGGACGGTGTTCACGTGGCAGTGGTAGAAGTACGTCCCGGCCGCACCGACGTTCGGGTTGCCGGGCTCGCCGGGTTCGGTGCGCCACTGGTAGGTGTAGGAGCCCGACACCTCGAACGACGTGTGCCCGACCCCGTCGTTGAACGGGTCCGGCTCGATCCCGTGGTGGTGGATCGTGTGCGAGCGCTTGGACGCCTCCAGGGTCACGTGCACGAGCTGACCCTCCGTCACGCGAATCGTCGGTGCCGGGAAGCGGCGCCCGGACCGGTCGTCCTCGAAGCTCCAGATCTCGAACTCACGGCCGTCGGGGAACTCCAGCTCCCGGCTGAAGAAGTCGCGCACGAACCGGACGTCGGGCTTCTCCCGGAACGGGGTCGCCGGCGAGCCCTCCCGCGGCTGGCGTGAGGCGAACTCGGCCTGGGTGGCGAACATCTCGTGCTCCACCTGCTGCCGGGGGCCGGGCGCCGCCACGACCCAGTGCCCCACGAGGCCGCCGGGGTAGAGGCCGCCGGCCGCGGTCTGCGACGGCTCGGCGTGGCAGTGCATCGGGTAGACCCAGTCCTCGTTTCGGGCGTTCCAGGTCCGGTCCGGTGTGTCGGGCGGGCGCTTGACCGGCAGCACCACGACCTTGCGATCCAGCGGGTTGAGCTCGACGACGTCCTCCCACTGCTGGACGACGGCGTGGCCCTCCCCGTCCACCCGACCGTCACGGCGCGGGAAGTCGATCCCGTTGCGACGGACCGTCCACACGTGGTTGCCGTGGAAGTGCATCTGGTGGATCACGACGCCGGTGTTGACCATGCGGATGAGCTGGCCGGGCCCGACGCCGGGTGGCAGGTCCTCGCTGTCGAGCTCCCGTACGTCGACGTCCCGGGCGGACCCGCCGGGAAGCGTGTCCTCGTGGGTGATCTCGTTCGCGGCCTCGTCCTTGCTGGCCGCGAGCGAGCGGAAGCCGCTGCGGTCGTTCAGCATGAAGTACCGCGGCAGGACCGGCGTCTGTTCCGGGTTGACCCGCTGCCCGGCGCGCGCCTTGGCCGCCCAGACGGGATCGACGTCGTGGCAGATCCACAGCCACTGCCGCTCGAACTCGGTGTTGCCCGGGGCGAGCGACCACTGCGCGTCCGGGTCGATGACGACAAGCACACCGTGCAGGCCGAGGACCCGCTCCACCGGCGCGTTGGTCGGGTCGTGGTAGATGAACGTCCCCGGCCGCGGCGCCGGGAAGGACACGGTCTGCTGGCCGCCCGGCGGAATCGGCCCGGTGTCGACGACGTTCTCGATCCTGAGCGCGTGCGTCTCGGCCAGCGTGTTGTGCACGCGGAGCGTGATGGTGCTGCCCACCTCCGCGATGATGGTCCGCTCCGGGAAGTAGCTCGCCCAGAAGCGTCGGCGGACCTCACTCACCCCGGGGAGCGTCGGGTGCGGCCCCAGCGGGTCGGGGCGTCCCTCGGGCGGCAGCTCCGCGTCGAGCGGGTAGGTGCGACTGCGCACCACCCGCCCGTCGGCGAGGATCACGTGCGGCCGCACGCGCAGGTTCGGGCTGGTGCCGCCCGCCTGGTTGGGTGCGTCACCGAAGCCCCGCATGTAGACGAGCCGGTCGTCGACCATCGGCACGAGACCGTCGTTGATGTAGAGATCCAGCACCTCGCTCATCGTCATCCCCCGTGGTGGTCGTCGGTTCGCTCGTTGATCGGCACGAAGCGTCGTGCGGCGGCGGTGAGGACGGGAAGGTCCAGCCGCAGTGCCTCCAGCGCGCCCGGTTCGGTGAACTCGAAGTGGCCGACCGCGCCGTCGTGCGGCACCAGGAAGGTCATCCGGGCCAGCGCGGACGACCGGGGCGGCACGGTGAGCCGGTTGGGCGACGCGTCGTACGCCGTCACCGCCGGGCCGCCGAGGATCCGGGCGCGGAACTGCCCGGACGGCAGGAGCTGCGGGAGCGACGTGCGGTTGCGCAGCGCGACCGTCGCGGTGAGTGCGTCCCGCCAGACTCCGTGTCGCAGCGGCCGGCCGCCGGCCGCCTGGGCGGCGGAGACCAGGGTCACGGCCAGGACGGTGACGTCGCCGAACGACGTCGTGAGCGGCTGTGCGGCGGGTGGTCCCGCACGCATCAGTGAGGGCACGAGCACCCACGCGGCTAGCCCCCCGGCGACCGTCCCGCCGAGCTGGAGAGCCGTGCGGCGGGAGAGTCCCGTGGCCGGGAGGCTGAGGTCTACTTCCTCAGCATCGGTCACATAGTCACGATGCAAGCCCGGACCTTGGAGTTTCCTTGTGGCAGGCTCGACCCGTGACGGAACCGGACCTCGTCCCCGCACTGATCGCCGAGCTCGGCAAGAAGACCGGGGTGTCGTGGCTGACCTACGCCACCGGCTACGACGACACGAAGCACACGCACGCCGCGTGGCACGTGTGGGTCGAGACCGAGGAGCACGGCGGAGCCTTGTACGTCGTCTCCGGCGGCGACGAGCAGCACCTCCCCGGCATAGAGCAGGCCGACCGCGTCGAGGTCACCATGCGCAGCAAGGAGAACGGCGGCCGCCTCGTCACCTGGGTCGCCGAGCCGTCGCGGGTGACGCCCGACGACCCCGCCTGGGACACGGTGACCGCCGCACTGGCGGCCGGCCGGCTCAACCTCGACGACCTCACGACCGCGGCGCGGAAGTGGGCGCAGTCGAGCGTGATCACCCGGCTGAAGCCCACCGGCGAGACCGTCGAGCAGCCCGGCGAGCTGTCCGCCGACGACCACCGGGCGACGCCCCGTGAGACGCCGGCCATCACGCGCGGGCGGCTTCCCAGGGTGCTGCACCGGCGGGTCAAGCGCCGGCCGCGACTGTCCTGATCAGAGGACCGGGATCTCGATCTCGCCGGCCGCGACGGTCTGCACCGCGCCGGCCACGTGGCACAGCGTCGGGCGCCCGTCGGCGTCGACCTCGACGCGCCCGTGCAGCGTCGACGGCCGGCCCATCTCGATGCCCTGGCGGATCGTGTAGGTGCCGCCCCGCGGCAGCCGGCCGGTCTCGACGAGCGCGATGCCCAGCCCCGCCGCGGCCGAGCCGGTGGCCGGGTCCTCCGGCACCGACAGGCCCGGCACGAACACCCGTGAGTGCACCGCCACGCCGTCGCCGTCCGGGGTCGCCGCGTAGACGTTGACGCCGTCGAGCGGGTCGCGCACGTCCGGCAGGTCGTCGTAGTCCGAGAACGGCCGCCCTGGGACGTGCACGCGGCGGAGCGCGTCGTCGACGACCGGCACGTGCGCGAACGACAACCCGCAGCCGGCGATCCAGACCGGCCCGTCCAGGTCGCTCGGGAACAGGCCGAGGTCGGCCAGCAGCCGCGACACGAACCGGCCGCCGTGCCCGACGGAGTCGCGCGGCACCGCGGACAGCTCGACGACGCGCTCGCCGGAGAACCGCACGCCGACCGGTCCGGCGCCGCACTGCTGGGTCGCCGACTCGCCGGTCAGCTCGCCGCGCGAGCGGAGCACCCACGCTGTGCCGAGCGTCGGGTGCCCGGCGAACGGGATCTCGCTGCCCGGCGTGAAGATGCGTACGGCGTACTCGTCGTCGGACCGCGGCACCGGGAACGTGGTCTCGGAGTAGTTGAACTCCTTGGCGATCGCCTGGCACTGCTCGGTGGACAGGTCGCCCGCCCCGTGCACGACGGCGAGCTGGTTGCCCGCGAACGGTCGCTCGGTGAACACGTCCACGATGTCGTACGCCAGCCGCATGGCGGCCAGTCAACCAGACGCCTTACGGCTAACGTGTCTGCACGTGAGCACATCGCCGACCAGGGTCTTCGTCGCACGTCTCGCCGGCGTGCAGGTGTTCGACCCTGCCGGCGACCAGGTCGGCAAGATCCGCGACATCGTCGTGGTGCTCCGTCCCGGTGGTCTCCCGCCGCGCGTGCTCGGGCTCGTCGTCGAGGTGTTCGGCCGTCGGTCGATCTTCGTACCGATGACCCGGGTGACGAGCATCGACGCCGGCCAGGTGATCACCACCGGGCTGGTCAACATGCGCCGGTTCGAGCAGCGCCCGACGGAGACGCTGGTCTTCGGCCAGATGCTCGACCGCCGCGTGACGATCAAGGAGACCGGCGTCCAGGGCCTGGTCTACGACATGGCGATGGAGCAGGTCCGCAACCGCGACTGGGTGATCAGCCGCGTCGCGATCCAGGAGGGCCCGGCCAAGCGGTTCGGTCGCCGCGGCCAGACCCACCAGGTCGAGTGGCGTGACATCGAGGGCTTCGCTCCGCCCGAGGAGGCACAGGGCGCGACCCACCTGCTCGCGGCGCTCGAGGAGATGCGCCCGGCCGACCTCGCCCACGTCATCCACGACCTGCCGCCGAAGCGCCGCGCCGAGATCGCCGCCGCGCTCGACGACGAGCGGCTCGCCGACGTGCTGGAGGAGCTGCCCGAGGAGGACCAGGTCGAGATCATCGGTGCGCTCAACAGCGAGCGCGCCGCGGACGTGCTCGAGGAGATGTCCCCCGACGACGCGGCCGACCTGATCGCCGAGCTGCCACATGACACCGCCGAGGCGCTGCTCCTGCTGATGGAGCCCGACGAGGCCGAGGACGTGCGCCGGCTGATGTCCTACGAGGAGCACACCGCCGGCGGCATGATGACCACCGAGCCGGTGATCCTCCCGCCCGACGCGACGATCGCCGACGCGCTCGCGCACGTCCGGCAGGCCGAGCTCAGCCCGTCGCTGGCCGCTCTCGTGTACGTCGTACGCCCGCCGCTCGAGCCGCCGACCGGCCGGCTGCTGGGCGTCGCGCACATCCAGCGGTTGCTCCGCGAGCCGCCGTCGTCGCTGATCGGCGGCGCGCTCGACACCGACATCGAACCGCTGCGTCCGAGCTCCACGCTGGAGGAGGTGGCGCGGCACCTGGCCACCTACAACCTCGTCGCGGCACCCGTCGTCGACGCCGACGGACGGCTGGTCGGGGCGGTGACCGTCGACGACCTGCTCGACCACCTGCTGCCCGAGAACTGGCGTGACACCCCGGCCCCGCTGCGCGGCGTCGGCGACTGGAGGGGCCGTGGCTAGGCGCGAGGAGCGCGCCGGCCGCCTCGACCAGCCGAAGGAGACCCGGCGCCCGCTGATCCGCCGGCCGGAGGTGGACGCCGACCGCTTCGGCCGCTTCGCGGAGCAGTTCGCGCGGTTCATGGGGACCGCACGGTTCCTGATGTACATGACGCTGTTCGTCGCGGCGTGGCTGTTGTGGAACTGGCTGGCCCCGGGCTCGCTGCCGTTCGACGAGTACCCGTTCATCTTCCTGACGCTGATGCTCAGCCTGCAGGCGTCGTACGCCGCTCCGCTGATCCTGCTGGCGCAGAACCGCCAGGAGGACCGCGACCGGGTGATCGCGGAGCAGGACCGGCAGGCCAACGCCCGTGCGCACGCCGACATGGAGTTCCTGGCGCGCGAGATGGCCAGCCTCCGGATGGCGCTCGGCGAGGTGGCCACCCGCGACTACATCCGCTCCGAGCTGCGCGCGCTGCTCAACGAGCTCGAGGACAAGGAGCGCCGTGCTCGCGACCACGCCGAGTCCGGCGACCCGGACCGCGACGGGCCGGCGTAGCCCCGGGCCGTAGGCTGGACGCATGGTTTCCCCCGCTCTCGACGCGATCCAGGCTGCGCTGGCGACGGTCAACGACCCCGAGATCCGACGCCCGATCACCGAGCTCGGCATGGTCGACTCCGTGGAGGCCGGTGACGACGGCGTCGTCCATGTCAAGGTGCTGCTGACGGTCGCGGGCTGCCCGTTGAAGGACACCATCACCCGCGACGTCAACGCCGCGCTGGCCAAGGTCCCCGGCGTCACCGCGGTCGACCTGTCGCTCGGCGTGATGAGCCCGGAGCAGCGCTCGGGCCTGCAGCAGCAGCTGCGGGGCGGACAGGCGCAGAAGGAGATCCCGTTCGCCCAGCCGGGCTCGCTGACCAAGGTCTACGCGATCGCCAGCGGCAAGGGCGGCGTAGGCAAGTCCTCGGTGACCGTGAACCTCGCCGCCGCGATGGCCCAGCAGGGCCTCAAGGTCGGCATCGTCGACGCGGACATCTACGGCCACTCGGTCCCGGCCATGCTCGGCGTCGGAGACACCCGGCCGACCCAGGTCGAGGACATGATCATGCCGGTGCCGACGCCGCTGAGCCGCGAGCACAGCGGCGAGCTGTCGGTCATCTCGATCGGCATGCTCAAGCCGCGCCGCGACCAGGTCGTCGCCTGGCGCGGCCCGATGCTCGACCGGGCGCTGGTGCAGATGCTCAGCGACGTGTACTGGGGCGACCTCGACGCGCTGTTCCTCGACCTGCCGCCCGGCACCGGTGACATCGCGATCTCGCTCGGCCAGCACCTGCCCAACGCCGAGGTGGTCGTGGTGACGACGCCGCAGGAGGCGGCGGCCGAGGTCGCCGAGCGCGCCGGCACGATGGCCTCGATGATGCACCAGCGCGTCGTGGGCGTCGTCGAGAACATGTCGTACCTGCCCTGCCCGCACTGCGCGGAGGAGGGCCGCGAGCACCGCCTCGAGGTGTTCGGCAGCGGCGGCGGCGCGCGCGTGGCAGCCACGCTGTCGAGCCGGTTCGGCTACGACGTACCCGTGCTCGGTGAGATCCCGCTCGACCTCGACCTGCGCGCCGGCGGTGACACCGGCAACCCGATCGTCGTGTCCCACCCGGACTCCGCCGCGGGCGCCGCGCTGAACCGGGTCGCGTCCACGCTGTCGGGACGCGGCCGCGGTCTCGCAGGAATGCAACTAGGACTCACTCCCGCCGGTAGGCTCTAGGCGTGTTCGGAGTCGGCCTGCCGGAGTTGGCCGTCATCGTCGTGGTGGCGCTCCTGGTCTTCGGGCCCGACCGGCTCCCCGAGTTCGCCCGTCAGGCCGGCCGGATGGTCCGGCAGGTCAAGAAGTTCTCCGAGGCCGCGCGCGACGACATCCGCGCCGAGCTCGGGCCGGAGTACGCCGACTTCGACCTGCGCGACCTCGACCCGCGACGTGCCGTGCGCAAGTACATCGACCAGGCCTGGGACGAGACCGACGACGACCCGCGCCCGAAGCCCTACGAGCACCCTGGCCGGCGCCCGCTGGAGCCCGGCGAGAAGCCGCCGTACGACGTCGACGCGACCTGACGCAGGCCCCGGCCGGCCCTGCGGTTTGGTCCCCAACCGCAAGAACCCGGGGCCGGATCCTGCGGTTCGTGACCAATCGGTGCACTCGGTGATCTCGACAGACTCGATCACCCGAAGGGCTGTCAGCCGACCTTGGCGTCGAGGGTGATGTCGACCTTCACCTCGTCGCCGTCGCGCAGCACGGTGAGCCGGATGGTCTCCCCCGGCTGGTGGCTCCGGATCGCGACGATCAGGCTGATCCCGTCGTTGACCTTCTTGTCGCCGACCGCGGTGACGATGTCGCCCTCCTCGAGGCCGGCCACCGCCGCCGGCGTACCCGCCGGGACGTCCACGATCTCGGCGCCGCCGCGGCGGTCGCCGGTGTTGACGTTGGCGCCGATGACGGGGTACTTCGCCTCGCCCGACGACAGGATCTGCGCCGCGGTGACCTTGACCTGCTCCATCGGGATCGCGAACCCGACACCGATGTTCCCGGCCTCGCCGGCGAAGGCGCCGCCGGTCGTGGCGATCGCGGAGTTGACGCCGACGACCTGGCCGCGGAGGTTCACCAGCGGCCCGCCGGAGTTGCCGGGGTTGATCGCGGCGTCGGTCTGCACGGCGTTGATGTACGACGACTCGTCGTCGGAGCCGGTGGTCACCGGACGGTCGATCGCGGACACGATGCCGGAGGTGACCGTGCTGCTCAGGCCGAGCGGCGACCCGATCGCGACCACGCTCTCGCCGATGCGCATCGCGCGCGACGAACCGAGCGCCGCCGGGCGGAGGTTCTCGGCGCCCTCGACCTCCAGGACCGCCACGTCGTAGACCGCGCTGCGCCCCACGATCGACGCGTCGTGCTCCTTGCCGTCGTTGTCCACGACCGTGAGCTCGCCCTCGCCGGTCGCCTCGGCCACCACGTGGTTGTTGGTGATGACGTGGCCCTTGCTGTCCAGCACGAAGCCGGAGCCGGTGGCTCCACCGCCACCGCCGCCGCCTCCTGCGGCGAGGACCTGGACGGTGCTGGGCAGCAGCCGTTCCGCCACGGCGGCGATGCTGCCGTTGTCGGCCGCGAGCGGCTTGGCCGCCTGCTCGTCGGACTCCAGGACCGGGACGTTGACCGTGCCGGTGCCGCCGAGGGAGCGGAACACCGCGACCGAGGCCAGGGTGCCGCCCAGCAGGCCGACGACGAGGGCGACCGCGGTCACGACCGGCCAGAACCAGCCCGGCTGCCCGGCCGGCCGGCTATCCGGCCCGCGGGGCTCGGGCTCACGGCCGTAGGACTGCTGCTCGTAGACGGGCATGTAGCCGGCGTCGTGACCGGCGCCCGGTGCGGGCCAGACCCGGGTGTCCTCGGGCCGCGGCTCCTCGGACGGGGCGGGAGCCACCGGAACCGTCGGGTCGTCCTGAGCCGCCGAGGCCTCGGTCTCCGGCTGCGAGATCGGCCGGGTGTCGTCCCAGGCGCCGCTGTCGCTGTCCGGGGCGGTCTCGTCACCGCTCGGGGACGGCTGCTCGCGGTCGTCGTACTGGGTCACCCGACCATTCTGGACCACGGCGCCAACGCCCGGTCGGTCAGCGGGGGCTGGCGACCGCGACCGCGGACGCCCGCACCGAGACCGGCGCCGAGATGCTCCACCCGGAGAACGGCACGAACGACGACGGCGCGGTGGCGCCCGTCGGTACGTCGGTGGAGCGGCGGGCGCGGCTCTCCGGGAGGTTGCCGGCGCCGCCGAGCTGGGCCAGCGGACCGGCGGTCGGGGTGCTGCGGGTGAGCGCGGAGGGGGACGGGCCGGAGGGGGCGGTGCTGCCGCCGATGCCGAGCGTGGAGCCGCTCAGCGCGGTGAAGCCGAGCACGGCGGCCGAGACGGAGCCGACGCCGACCGCGGCGAGGCCGGCACGGCGGCGGCCGCGGCTGCGCTCCTCGAGCTCGCCGACCGCGGCCCAGGCGGCGCGGGTCTCGCTCTCGAGGGGGTCGAGGTCGTAGAGGTTGCCGAGCAACCGGTCGGGGACGTCGTCCTCCCCGCGGGGGGACGACATCTGCGCGAGCTGCCGCTTGACCCAGCCCTCACGCTCGACCGCGCGGCGGCACGGGGCACAGCCCATGACGTGCGACCAGGCCCGCTCCGCCGACTCGTCGTCGAGCTGACCGTCCACGAGCGCGCTCACGGCCGGGCCGCCGAGGTGGCCTCCGAGTGGTCCGAGTCGCCAGCCGCCGCCCATCACGTCGGTTGGACTGCCAGCGCCTCGGGCGAGGCGGCTTCGATCGGGCCGGAGTAGCGGCGGCGACCGTCGCCGGGGGCGCGGTGCGCCAGCGCCTTGCGCAGCATCGAGCGGCCGCGGTGGATGCGGGACCGCACGGTGCCGAGCTTGAGGTCGAGCACGTCGGCGATCTCCTCGTAGCTGAGACCCTCGATGTCGCACAGCACGACCGCCGCGCGGAAGTCCGGCGGGAGGGAGGCGAGCGCGCTCTCGACGTCGTCGTCGAACAGGCCCTCGAGCACGCCGGCCTCGGGGGTCACCGCACGGCTGGGCAGCCGGGTCTCGGCGTCGTCGGCGAGCGCGTCGAAGCGGATCTTGGCCTTGCGGCGGGCGCCGTCGAGGAACAGGTTCGTGGTGATCCGGTGCAGCCAGCCCTCGAACGTGCCGGGGGTGTAGGAGGACAGCGAGCGGAACACCCGCACGAACACCTCCTGGGTGAGGTCCTCGGCGTCGTGCTTGTTGCCGGTCAGACGGTAGGCGAGCCGGTAGACCCGGACGGAGTGCTGCTCGACGATCTCGTCCCAGGTGGGCACAGCGGCCTGCCCGTCTGCGGGAGTGACGGTGGTCGTGGTGCTCTCCTTCATGGCGTCTCCTCGACGTCGGGTCCTCACCGGGGGGCTCGTCCTCCTGTCGAAATCTAGGAGCCGCGCCTGAGAAGGGCCTGAGGAGCGGTCTCGGTGTTGCCTGAAAGTCACTGGTGGTC
This sequence comes from uncultured Nocardioides sp., assembly GCF_946885725.1. Next base: position 7,771 of record NZ_CAMPGZ010000023.1, on the reverse strand, counting down.
CTGGATAATTCCCTCCAACGTTCGACGCCGCTCCCGTGTTCCCGGTTCCGTGCCGCTGCTCCTCGTACCGCTGCCGGTAGAGTCCCGCGCAGGATGCGGACCGAGGAGGCCACCATTTCGGGACTGAAGCCGGCCAGCTGGGCCTATGCGGAGGAGTACGTCGCCGAGGACGAGGTGCTGGCCAACGCCCGGGCCCGCGCAAAGGAGGTCGGGGTCACCCCGATCGGGAACGGCGCGGGCGCCGCGCTGCGCTTCCTCGCGGCCGTCACCGAGGCGCGCGCGGTCGTCGAGATCGGCACCGGCACCGGTGTGTCCGGTCTGTGGCTTCTGCGCGGCATGCGGCCGGACGGCGTATTGACCACGGTCGACACCGAGGGCGAGCACCAGCGCCTGGCCAAGGAGGCGTTCACCGAGGCCGGGATCCCGTCCCAGCGGGTCCGGCTGATCCCCGGCCGCGCGCTGGAGGTCCTCCCCCGCCTAACCGACGGCCACTACGACCTGGTCTTCGCCGACGGCGACAAGGAGGAGTACCCCGCCTACCTCGCCGAGGCCCTCCGCCTCGTCCGGCCCGGCGGCATCGTCGCGTTCGACAACGCGCTCTGGCACGACCGGGTCGCCGACCCCGCCCAGCGCGACGGCGAGACCGTGGCCATCCGCGAGCTCGTGCGCACCGTCGCCGAGCACGACCGCCTGGTCCCCCTCCTCCTGCCCGTCGGCGACGGCCTCCTCGTCGCCAAGAAGATCTGGACCCCCGAGACCTGAGCACCGACCAGCACCGGCCGGATCGCCGAGGAGTCACAAATTCAGCCTCGTGGGCGGCGTGTCGCGACATGAGTGACCCCTCACCCTTCCGCCTGGTAGACCCGCACGCCCGCTACCAGCGCTCGTTCCTCGACGCCGCCGACGAGTTCATCGCCTCCGGGCAAGCGTCGTACGCCGGGATCCTCCGGTTCCCGGACATCGGCGTGGAGTTCACCCGGTCCGGGCTGGAGGACCCGGCGGAGTTCGCCCGCCTGGTCGACCACCTGCTCGCCGACCGCCGCGAGGATCACCCGCGGCCGCGCGGCTGGGTGCCGGCGACCGTGCTGTGGATCGTCGAGGGCGACACCTACGTCGGCCGGGTCAGCCTGCGCCACCGGCTCAGCCCCGACCTGCTCACGTGGGGCGGACACATCGGGTACGGCGTCCGCCCGAGCGCGCGGGGCCGGGGCGCGGCGACGTACGCCCTCGGCGCCATGCTCCGCGTCGCGGCCGCCCGCGGCATCGACGAGGTGCTGGTGACCTGCGACGTCGACAACGAGCCGTCGCGACGCACGATCGAGCGCAACGGCGGGGTCTACGAGGACACCCGCGAAGGCAAGCTCCGCTACTGGGCGCCTACCCGCCGCTGATCACCTGGGCGGGCATGCCCTCGTAGGCAGGCGAGGCCACGAAGCCGGCGCCGCCCTCGGCGATCGCCACCACCTCGCAGGGCTCGATCAGCTCAGGCGGCGCGCCGACCAGCTGCGAGCCGGGCGCCTCCGCGGCCATCGCGGTGAACTCCTGCTGGAACTTGTCGCGCTGCTCGGAGGACTCGAACACGTAGCACCCCTCGAACCACTCCCCCTCACGCATGCGCCAGGTCTTGAAGCGCAGCCCCTCCTTGCCGGTGAAGCGCGCGTGAGAGGTCGCCTCGACGTACGCGCGCAGCGCGTCGGCGGCGCCCTCGGGGGCGTTCTCGAGCGACCAGCGGACGGTCAGACCGTGCATGGTGCCTCCTTCCAGAGCGTGGAGAAGCGGGTCAGCTGCCGACGCCGGCCAGCGGCTCGCGCAGCTCGAGCCAGTGCAGCAGCGCACGAGCGCCGAACCCGGTGGCGCCCTTGGTGTACTCGTACTCGTCCTTGGGCGCGTCCCCGACCGATGCGATGTCGAGATGCGCCCAGGGCACGTCTCCGGCGAAGTGCCGCAGGAACAGCGCGGCTGTGATCGCTCCGGGCGGTCCCGCGGCGTTGTCGGCGTCGGCCACTTTGGACTGTAGCCGGTCCTCGTAGTCGTCGACGAGAGGCATTCGCCACAGCGGCTCGCCCGCGGACAGCGACGCGGTGCGCAGCAGGTCGGCCAGCGCGTCGTCGGTGGCGAAGTAGCCGCCGGTCTTCTGACCCAGCGCGATCTTCATCGCGCCGGTGAGCGTCGCGACGTCGACGAGGACGTCGGGCTTCAGCTGGTCCACGGCGTAGGCCATCGCATCGGCCAGCACCAGCCGGCCCTCGGCGTCGGTGTTGGTGACCTCGGACGTGCGCCCGCCGTAGTGCACGAGCACGTCGCCCGGCCGGATGGAGGTGGCGCCGACGGAGTTCTCGGCCAGCGGGAGCAGGCCGGTCACCTTCACCGGGCAGTCGACCGCGGCGAGAGCGCCCATGACTGCGAGCACCACGCCGGCCCCGGTCATGTCGCGCTTCATCGCCATCATGTTGTCCTTGGGCTTGATCGACAGCCCGCCGGTGTCGAACGTGATGCCCTTGCCGACCAGCACCAGGTGCTTGGCCTTGCGGGCACCGGAGGCCGGCGTGTAGTCGATCCGCACGAGGCGCGGCGGGCGTGCCGATCCCTGCCCGACGCCGAGGATGCCGCCGAAGCCCTGGGCGGCGAGCTGCTTCTCGTCCCAGACCTTCGTGGTCAGCCCAGCCTCGCGGGCGACGGACACCGCCTGGTCGGCGAGCCACTCGGGGGACTTCTCGTTGCCGGGGACCAGCGCGAGCGTGCGGGAGAGCCAGCCGGCCCGCGCGACGGCCACGGAGCGGTCCAGCGCGCCCTTGCGGGCGGCCGCGTCGGACACGCCGGCGAGCACGACCCGCTCGACGGGCTGCTTCTGCGCGCCGGTCGAGCGACGGTGGAACTCGTAGGACCCCAGCACCAGGCCCTCGACGAGCGCGCGAAGCCCGGCGTCGTCGGTCAGTGCGGCGAGCGAGGTCGCCACCGCCCGGTGGCCCTTGACCCGGCGAGCGAGCGCGGCCCCGGCACGGCGCAGCTCGGTGGGCGAGCCGCCACCGACCCCGACCAGCAGGACCAGCCGGACCGCGTCCTCCGCGGAACCGCCGTTGCTGGGCAGCACGTGCTCGACGACCTCGCCGACCTCGCCCTTGGCGCGGTGCAGGTCGAGCAGCGCGAACGGGTCGAGGTCGACCTCGTCGAGCAGCTCCGCCGTACCCGGGCCGAGCGAGGGGCCCGCCTCCGCGTCCTCCTCGGGAGCCGCCAGGACGGGCAGCGCGACCACGTCGGCGTCCGGCACCGTGGACGGCGCCGCGTCGCTGAGGGTGATCTGCGGCGGGCTGACCTGGCTGGGGAGGGACAACTCGCGTCTCCTGACGGGTGCGTCGTTCGAACGGTTCCGGTGCGTCTCCGACCCTACTCGCGGCCGACTCACGACCGACGGCCTGCCTGCACGTCCGGACCCCGCCCACCCGAGCGGGTGGACGGGGTCCGGACGATCTTTCTTGCAGTGGTTGTGCGGGGTGGGGTCAGCCCACGACCTCGTTGAGCGCCGCGCCCAGTGCACCTGCCTCTTCGGCGTTGAGCTCGACCACGAGGCGGCCACCACCTTCGAGCGGGACTCGCATCACGATGCCCCGACCCTCCTTGGTGACCTCGAGCGGACCGTCGCCCGTCCGCGGCTTCATCGCCGCCATGCGCACACCTCTTCCTGTACCAGTTCAGTGCGCCGTTGCTGTGCGTGGCCGCCCGTCCCACCCGGGTGCGAACCGCCGTGGCGCTGCTTCGTTGGTCCATTATCCCCCAAACCCGTCCGGTTCGACCGGCGACTTCGGGAACGCCGCCCGGGCGGCGCCCGAAGAAAGCACAGCGAGGTGCCCGGGGCGGTGGTCCGAGGGTGCGGCAGACTGCGACCCAGACGACCCCCAGGAGGCCCGCCACAGATGACCGAGTCGACCCCGCCGCCCGTCCTGCTCGACGTCGCCGACGGCGTCGCGACCGTGCGGCTCAACCGGCCCGACGCGATGAACAGCCTCGACGTCACGACCAAGGAGCTGCTCCGCGACACCCTGCAGCAGGTCGCCGCCGACGACGCCGTGCGCTGCGTGGTGCTCACCGGCAGCGGGCGGGCGTTCTGCGTCGGCCAGGACCTCAAGGAGCACGTGAAGCTGCTCGAGGGCGAGTCGGACGAGCTGTTCGCCACCGTCCCGGCGCACTACAACCCGATCGTCACTGCGCTCGTGACGATGCCGAAGCCGGTCGTCGCGGCCGTCAACGGCGTCGCGGCCGGTGCCGGCTGCAGCCTGGCGTTCGCCTGCGACTTCCGGCTCCTGTCCGACTCGGCGGGGTTCAACCTCGCGTTCACCAACATCGCGCTCTCCTGCGACACCGGGTCGTCGTGGACACTGCCGCGACTGGTCGGCCGGGCCAAGGCGCTCGAGCTGCTCTACTTCCCGCGCACGATCCCGGCCGCCGAGGCGCTCGAGCTGGGCCTGGCGACCAAGGTCGTGCCCGCCGACGAGCTCGCGGGCGAGGTCGCCGAGCTGGCCACGAAGCTGGCCGAAGGGCCGACCGTGGCGTACGGCGCGGTCCGGCGGGCGGTGACCTACTCCGCCGAGCACGACTTCGCCGACTCGGTCGCCTTCGAGGGCGAGATGATGGCGCTCACCGGACGGACCCGCGACCACCGGCACGCCGTCGAGGCGTTCGTGGCGAAGCAGAAGCCGACGTTCGAGGGCCGCTGATGACGGGCCGGCTCGCCGCTGCCGCGGCGGCACTGGCTCTCGGCCTCGCGCTGCTGCCCGGTCCCGCGTCGGCCGCGGCACCGCTGCCGTCGTACCTCGAGATGGGGGACGACGTCCGCCAGCTCGTCACGGTCACCAGCGGTCGGTGGGGCGACACCCGGGCGCGGCTGTCGTTCTGGGAGCGTGACCAGCGCGGCGGCTGGCAGCGGGTGCGCGGGCCGGTCCGCGTGCGGCTGGGCTGGAACGGCTGGGTGCCGGCGGCGAAGCGGCGGCAGAACACCGGCACCACGCCGGCCGGGTCGTTCAGCATGAAGTACGCCTTCGGCACCCGTCCCGACCCCGGCACCGCGCTGCGCTACCGGCACGTCGACCGCGACGACGTGTGGCCCTACGAGCCGCGCGACCCGGCGACGTACAACATCCTGCAGCCGCGGCGCGCTCCCGGCTCACGCTGGCGGGCCGACTACCGGGAGCGGCTGGCCTCCTACGGCTACGAGTACTCCCACGCCGTGGTGCTCGGCTTCAACCTGCCCCGCGGCGTGCGCTGGTCGGCCGGGCGGCAGCAGTACGTCGCCCGCCGGCCCGCGGACACCCGGCGGGGCGGCGGCATCTTCCTGCACGTGCAGCGCTCGCGTCACACCGCCGGCTGTGTCGCCGGGCCGCTGCGCGACATCCGCTGGGTGGTACGGCGGCTCGACCCGGCGGCGTCGCCGCGGATCGTGATGGGACCGACGGACTGGGTGAAGCGGCGCTTCTAGACGTTCCCGGTGGCCAGGAACGCCGTGAACAGGGTGACGCCGACCAGCAGGCCGACGTGGGCGAGCACCGACAGGCCCGGGCCTTCCCCCCAGGTGTCCGCCTTCGCGCCCTTGGAGTGCCGGCCCTTGGCGGGCAGCCAGCGGGCCAGGATCAGCAGGCCGGCCACGACCGTCACCCACCAGAACAGCAGCGCGACCCAGCCCAGCGGGGTGATGCCGGTGACGAGGTAGGCGGTCCACAGCAGGATCGCCGGCACGCCCGCCAGCGTGTGGGTGTTGAGCAGCCCGTGCGGGATGGACAGGCGTCCTGCGCCGTCGTCCCTGCTCAACCTGACCCGGGTGAGGATCACCACCACGGCCGCCAGGACGGTGAGCACCAGCGTGATTCGGAAGGGAGTCACGAGGCGATCCTGCCGTAACCAGTGCTGTAACGCGGAGTTAGGGACGCTCAACAGGCGGCGTTTCCCCTGGGAAGCGTCCTCGGCGCGTGGGAAGTGGCTACCTCTCGAGCCGTCTCCGGAGCCGGTCCAGGCCCTGGTCGATGAGCCGCTCGACGACCGGACGGACGAGCCGGAACGCGAGCGCGCCCAGCCTTCCGCCCGGGACCACGGCCATCTCGGACCAGATGAACCGCGACGCGTCCGGTCCCTCCGCGACGACCTCGAACTCGCCCTCGCCACGCACGACGGTGCCGGTGTGCAGCACCTCGCACCGGCCGCCGCCGTCGGGGCGGGTCTCCCACGACGTGATCGTCATGTGGTCCCAGAAGCCGACCGGGCCGAGCCCCGACCACGCCCGGATCCGCCCGCCGACGCGGCGCGCCGGGTCGGCCGGCTCCACCAGCTCGACCCGGGTGTGCGGGACCCATTCGCTCTGGCTCGGCCAGTCGGTGACGTAGTCCCACGCCGTGGCCGCGGGTACGGCGAGCCGCACCTCGCGGCGCAGCAGTGCCCGCATCAGGGGTGCTCGTCGTGGCGGCGGGCCGGCGTGTGCTCCGCCGTCGTCTCGCCCGTGTCGCCGGGGTCGCTGGCGGCGGTGCCCCGGGCGTCAGGCGCGCCGGCGCCGTCACCTGGGTCAGCGGCGTCGGTGGCGCCCGCGTCGAGCTCGGCGGCCAGCCGGTCGAGCAGGGCGTCGACCTCGGACATCCGGTAGCCGCGGAACGCGGTCGAGAACCGCACCCGCCGCAGGTCCTGCGCGGTGAGCGGCCCGTCGGCCTGCACCCGGCTGTCCGGCCGGTCGTCGAACGTCTCGGCCATGGCGCCGCCACGGCCGGTGGCCACGACGGCGACCACCCCGATCACCGCGACGACGAGGATCGCGAACAGCCAGGTCATGGCGTCATCCTGACATCCCACGCGTGGGCAACCCTGTCACCCAGCGTCACTCCGGCGGCACCGTCGGGTCGCCCGGCTCGGCCTTGGCCCGGTCGCTCCCCCGCGGCCGCCGCGCGCGGGCGTCGACCATCAACGCGACCGCCTCGTCGACGTCGTCGGTCACGGTGAACATGTCGACGTCGCGCGGGCTGATCTTGCCCTCGGCGAGCACGGTGCCGCGGATCCAGTCGACGAGCCCGGTCCAGTACGACGAGCCCATCAGCACGATCGGGAACGACGTGACCTTGCGCGTCTGCACCAGCGTCAGCGCCTCGAACAGCTCGTCGAACGTGCCGAAGCCGCCAGGGAGCACCACGAAGCCCTGGGCGTACTTGACGAACATCGTCTTGCGCGCGAAGAAGTACCGGAAGTTCACGCCCAGGTCGACGTACTCGTTGAGCCCCGATTCGAAGGGCAGCTCGATGCCGAGGCCGACGGAGGTGCCCTCAGCGAGCCGGGCGCCGCGGTTGGCCGCCTCCATCACGCCGGGACCACCGCCGGTGATCACCGCGAACCCGGCCTCGACGAGCTTGCGGCCGACCTCCTCGCCGAGCTTGTACGCCGGGTCGTCCGGACGCGTCCGGGCGGAGCCGAACACGCTGATCGCCGGGCCGAGCTCTGCCAGCGAGCCGAAGCCCTCGACGAACTCGCTCTGGATCCTGAGCACGCGCCACGGGTCGGTGTGCACCCAGTCCGTCGGGCCGCGGGAGTCGAGCAGGCGCTGGTCGGTGGTGCTGGTGTCGACCTCGCCGTGCCGGAGCCGGGTGCGGCCGCGGTACTTCTCGTGGCGGTCGTCTGAACCGTCAAGCGGTGCGTGGTCGCTCATGCGTCAGCCCCCAGCCAGGCGTGCAGCTGCTTCTCCACCGCGCGGATGTGGTCCACGGGCACGAACTCCTCCTGCTTGTGCGCCAGGTGCGGGTCGCCCGGC